>JASHRQ010000115.1 GCA_030037265.1 Thermoplasmata archaeon
CGCGGTTCGCTCGCCGGTTCCTCGGGATCCCGTACCTCTGGGGCGGTACCACGCCCAGCGGGTTCGACTGCTCGGGGCTCGTCCAGCTCTGCTACCGGCAGCACGGCGTGGCGATCCCCCGGGACGCGGACCAGCAGTTCGCGTGGGGCCGGCCGGTCCCGCGGGCGCGCGTTCGGCCCGGCGACCTCCTGTTCTTCTCCCGGGAGAGCACCGGCATCACGCACGTCGGCCTCGCCATCGGCCGGGGCCGGTTCCTCCACGCGTCCGGCCGCGCGCGCGGCGTCCGGACGGACCGGATCGACGCGCCGGTCTACCGGGCGATCTTCGTCGGCGCCCGCCGGTTCCTCGACTGACCCGGCGCGGCCGGGCCCGATCGGCCGCCCGGAATGCCGTATATCCCGCCGGGAGACCGGCTGCGCATCTATACGTATAAATACAGCAAACCGCCCAGTGGCGTTCGGCCATTCCGGCCGGGGAGAACACACGGGATGCAACGCCGACAGCGCACAGTGTATCTGGTGACCGCCGCCGCGATGCTCGCCCTCATCGGGGGGTACGCGCTCGCGGCGACCACCGTCACGGCGGGACCGGGACAGTCGTCGAACGTGACGCAGACGCCAACGCCCACCGGGCTCGCCTTCGCCCAGGTGTCGTCCGAGCAGCTCGTCGTGATCTCGTCGAGCATGGCGTCCGCCGTCGCGGCCGGGACGCCGACGAGCGGCGCCGTGGCGGTCGCGGGCACTCCCTCGCAGCTCGCGAGCTGCGCGGCCGCGCCCTGCGCCGTGCAAAACTACCGCTCGGTCCCGAACGCGGCGACGGCCGGGGACTTCGGGGAACAGTTCGGGCTCGCCGTGACCGAGAGCTCGACCTACTCGGCCGTCGGCTTCGACCTCGCGATCACGGTCTCGATCACGGTCGGGACCACGACCTCGTCCGTCGTCGTGTTCGCCTACCTCGAGACGCCGGCGAGCACGAGCGGCACCGCGCTGTCGATCCCGGTCTACCTGTTCGTCGACCTCGGGACGACGACCGCGCCGGCCGTAAACTCCGTGTCGGTCGTCTTCAACCAGTGCTCGTCCGGCACGAGCTGCCCGTAGGCGACGGAGCGGCACGGCGTCCCGTCGGGGGAGCGGACCGGGCGCCGTTCCCCCAACCCCTTCCCAGTCGATGAAGGACCGAACGAACCCCCCGGCCGCCCGACGACGCCGCGCCGACCGGGTCCGGCGCGCGGCGGGCGCGACCGCGCTCCTCCTGGTCGCCCTCCTGTTCGTGGGGGCGCTCGTCGACGCGAGCACGACCGTCACGGAGCGGACGGCCCCGGTCGAGCGCGTCGTGCATGCGGGCGCCCCGGCCGCCGCACCGGTCCGCCTCACCGGTGAGACCTCCGTCCTCCTGCGGGGCCGGCTCGCGGGCGTGCCGGCGGCCGGGGTCCAGGCCGCCGACGCGCTCGGCGCGGTCGGCACGACGACGGCGCTGGCCGCGTGCGCGCGGTCCCCCTGCACCGACCCGTACCGCTCCGTCGGCGGAACGGCCCTCGCGGCGGGGGAGTACTCGGAGCGGCTGGAGTTCGCGGTGACGCAGCCCGCCACCGGCGGCACCTCCACGGGGTTCCTCCTGTCCGTCGCCGTCCGGACCAACTCGGGGTGGTACTGGGGATACGGCTACTTCGCGACCGGCGTGAGCGGGCTCGCCGCGGGCGCGACCGTGGACCTGGAGCTGTACGTCGGGCTCGGCGTGGCCGTCGCGCCGACCGTCCTCGCGACCGAGGTGGCGGCCGACGCCTGCTCGAGCGCGACGAGCTGTCCATGACGCTGTCGACCGGTGCCTCGAACGCGGCCGTCGGCGCGTCGCGGGGCCTCGCCCCGACGTGGGGAGAACGGCTCTCGGAGTCGTTCCCCCTGCTCGTCGTCGGCGGGCTGTGCGTCGGGCTGGGCGTCGCGCTCTCCGCGTACCGAGTGGGCGTCGGGGAGCGCTTCTCACCGGCGCTCCTGTTCCTCGTGCTGGGCGCCCTCGGTCTTGGCGGGGGCATTGCGTCGTGCCTGGTGGGACCCGACCCCGAGGCGAACGGCCGCCGATCCCCCGGGGCGGGTCGAACCCCCGGAGGGGCGTCGGACGCCGCCGACCTCCCGAGGGAGCCGACGGAGGCCGCGCCGGTCTGGGCCGAGGAGTGGGACTCCGATTCCGGCTCCGGCCCGGAGGCGGTGGGCGGCACGGCCCCGCGGCAGCTACCGACCTCGGGACACTACGCGATCCGGCCGACGTACGACGAGGGGTCGGCGTCGGGGTCGATGCCGTCGGGCGAGGACCCGGCCGCCGCGGCGGGCGCGCTCGCCGAACTGGACGCCGTCGAGGACGAACTCCGGTCCCCGCGCCGACGACCGGCAGCCCCGCCCGAGTCCGACGACCCGCGGGATCCGCCGGGCCCCGGCCGATAGTCGGGCCCGCCCGGGCCGCTCACCGCCCCGGCCCGCCGCTCGTCGCGACGGGTTGAAGCGTTCCGGGGACTGGACGCCTCTGGGGGGCGCGGCATGGTCTCGGCGGTCGGGTCGCTGCTGTTCGGCTTCCTGCTCGGGCTCACGCTCGTGGTGCCTCCCGGCCCGATGAACGCCCTCATCGCGCTGCGGGCGGCCCGGTCCGTGTGGGCCGGCGTCCTCACGGGGCTCGGCGCGCTCACCGCCGACCTGATCCTGGGGACGCTCACCTACCTCCTCCGGTCGGCGGTCGACCTCGGCTCGGTCGCCCGGTACCTCTACCTGGTCGGCGCCGGCGTGATGGCGCTGTTCGGCTCGCTCGCGCTGCTCGCACGGGACGAGCCGGACGCGCCTCGGGTCGACGTGCGCGCGGCCGTCTACGCGAGCGCGCTCGGCGTCGGTCTCAGCAACCCGTTCCAGATCGTCTGGTGGTTCACCGCGGGCCTCGCCTACGCGTACTTCGGAGGGCTCGTGCTGCTGGTCGGCCTGTTCGCGGCCGTGCTCGTCTGGGTCGTGAGCTTCCCGGCGCTGCTCCACGCCGGCGTCGAGCGGTACCCCCGCCTCCGCCCGGCGGTTCGGTGGGCGTCGGCGCTGCTCATGTTCGGCCTCGCCGGGTACTTCGTCTGGCTCGCGCGGTGAGCGGCGGCCGGGCGGCGCCGGCTACGGCGCCACGAGCCGCTGCGAGAACTGCTTGCGGAACTTCGCCACCTTCGGGGCGATGACGAACTGGCAGTACGCCTTCTCCGGATTCCGTCGGAAATACTCGCGGTGGTACCCCTCCGCCGGATAGAAGGTCGTGAACGGAACGACCTCCGTCACCACCGGCCCGCGCCAGATCCTGGCGGCCGTCACTTCGTCGATCACCTGGCGCGCCGTCACCCGCTCCGCCTCGGTGCGGTAGAAGACCACCGAGCGGTACTGCGGGCCGAAGTCGTTCCCCTGGCGGTTCTTCGTCGTCGGGTCGTGGACCGTGAAGAAGATCGCGAGGAGGTCGTGGAACGTGAGCACGTCCGGGTCGTACGTCACCTGCACGACCTCGGCGTGGCCGGTCTCGCCCGTGCACACGTCCTCGTACGTCGGGTTCGCGACCGTCCCGCCGGCGTAGCCGGGCTCGACCTGCCGGACGCCCCGGATCTCGAGGAAGACCGCCTCGGTGCACCAGAAGCACCCTCCGCCGAGCGTGGCGACCGCCGGGCCGGGACCGTTGGCGGGCCCGACGGCCCCGGCGGCGGGAGACATCCGGGCGGCGCAGGAGCGACCCCCGTTTCAAGCTTGCCCGGCCGGAGGGGGGTCCCGACCCGGGCGCCGAGTCGGAGGGCGGGCCCGAGCGACGGCCCGGACAAGCCTCTTCCGCTCCCGCGGTACCGGGGGGCCATGGCCGTCCGGTTCGAGGCCGAGCTGTTGATCCCCGGCGAGGGCGCGCCGATCCCGAACGGAACGCTCGTCGTCGAGGGCCCGACGATACGGTACGCGGGGCCGACGGAGGGCGCCCCCGAGGCCGCCCCGGGGGAGCGGACGCACACGGTCCCCGTGCTGATGCCCGGGCTGTGGGACTGCCACTGCCATCTCATGGGCCTCCGGACCTCCAATCCGGACGAGCTCGCCCGAACGCCGGTCGCGACGCAGGTGGCTCGCGCGGCGTTCGATGCCCAGAAGGCGCTCCGCGCGGGGTTCACGAGCGTGCGCGAGGTGGGCGGCCACGGCCTCCTCATCGCGCGCGCCATCGACGAGGGGACGATCCCCGGACCGCACGTCTATGGGTCCGGGATGATGCTGAGCCCGACCGGGGGCCACGGGGACTTCCACTCCTACCCGCTGCCGTTCGTCCAGTCCCTCGCGGAGGCGAACGGATTCTCGGGAGTGTGCGACGGCGTGCCGGACTGCCTCCGGGCGGTCCGCCGCTGCCTGCGGCTCGGGGCCCGCGTGATCAAGATCTGCGCCACCGGCGGGGTGCTGAGCGACCTCGACCACCCGGAGCACGCGCAGTTCTCGCCGGAGGAGCTCCGGGCGATCGCGGAGGAGGCCGCGCGCGCCGAGCGGATCGTCGCGGCGCACTGCCACGGCAAGGCCGGCATCCTGGCCGCGCTCGCCGCCGGCATCCGCACGATCGAGCACGGGAGCTTCCTCGACGGGGAGGCGGTGGACCGGCTCCTCGAGGCGCAGGCGATGCTCGTGCCGACGCGGTTCGTGGTGCACCAGCTCGTCACCGTCGGGAAGGGCACGGGGCTCACCGACGCGATGTTCGCGAAGGCGACGGCGATCGCCGACCGCCACCGGGAGTCGCTCCGCCTCGCGGTCCGCCGGGGGGTCCCGATCGCCGCCGGCTCGGACATCTTCGCGTCGACCCCCCAGACCGGGATCGCGTGGGGGATGCACGGGGGCGAGCTCGTGCGGCTCGTGGAGGACGGCGGGATGAGCCCGCTCCAGGCGATCCAGGCCGGAACGGCGAACGGCCCGAGGACGCTCGGGCCGCAGGCGCCCCGGTCGGGCCAGCTCCGGGAAGGGTTCGCGGCCGACTTCCTCGTCGTCCGCCGGGACCCGGTGCGGGACATCACGGTCCTCGCGGACCCGGAGAACGTGCAGCAGGTCTGGAAGGACGGCCGACCGGCGGTCGAGCGGCCGGCCTGACCGGCGCGCCGGCCGCAACGCTTTCCCTGCGCGGGCCGTTCCCGACGGGCGCCGGCCATGCTCCCGCACCTCCGCTCGCCCCCGGCGACCGTGCCGACCCAGCCGGACCCGATCGACGAGGGCGCGTACCAGGCGATCTCGCTGCTCGGCGAGGAGCGGGTCCTCCGGTGCTGGGCCATCGCGCACGGTTTCGTGGTCCTCACGAACCTGCGCTGCCTCTCCGTCCTGCGGCCGGAGCTCCTCCTGTGGAAGGGCGACTGGACGCTCGGCCCGGAGCTGCCGTTCTACAACCTCGCGGTCCCCACGGTCGTCGCGGGACGGTACGTGAGCCTCCGGGAGGAGACCCCCGTCAGCGGCACCACCCTCCGGTTCGCCGCGCGCCACCCCGAGAACGTCCGCGCCGAGATCGAGGCGGCGATCGCGCCGGGCCGCCGGGACTGGGAGGCGCTGCGACGCCAGCCGCGCGTCTCCGTGTCGACGCGGGTCCAGCCGGGACCCGGCGGCAGCACCGTCTACGTAGAGGAGGTCGTGCGCACGATCGTGAAGGTGCCGTGCCGGTACTGCGGGGCGCTCATCGAGTCCACGGTCTCGCGCTGCCCGCTCTGCGGCGCCCCGCAGCGCTGACGGCGGGTCGGGGACTCCCCCGGCTCGCCCGCGCCGAGCCGCCCGGGGGCGGGGTCACCACTTGACCCCGGACTCGGGGGTCGGGAACCCGCAGTGCGGACAGTAGAACGACCCCGACGGGACCGAGCCCCCGCACCGCCCGCAGACCGCCGGCGGGGCCGCGGGGGTCCCGCGCGCGGCCGGGGCGGGGCGGGCGCCGGTCGCGGGGGTGGGATACCTCCGGGTCAGGAACACCACCGTGCCGATGAGAAGCGCGAGCGCGAGTCCGGCGGCCACCGCCCCGAGCACGATCTCGACCCACGGAACGCCGTACAGCGCCGGCACGACGGTGAACGCGAACGTCGCGTTCGCGGACCGGCCGACCGAGTCGGTCGCCTCGACGGTCACCCGGACCGCCCCGGACGAGAGCGGGGCGCACGACAGGGTCGAGGCGTTCGCCGTCGAGCAGTCCGACGGCAGCCCGGTCCACCGGTACGTGAACGGCGGAAGACCCCCGCCCACCGTCACCGCCATCGTCACCGTGTCCCCTTCGTAGAGCGACCGCGTCGAGAGCGACCCGGACGCGATGACCGGGTCCGCCGCGACCTCCACCGCGAGCGAGGGGGAGAGGGCGTGCCCGCCCTGGCTATCGGTCACGTTCACCTGGACGGAGAACTCGCCGGTCGCCGTGGGCTCGCACGCGAGCTCGCTCGCGTTCGACGACGGGCACCCCGACGGGAGCCCCAGCCAGTCGTACCCGTACGGGGGGGCCCCGCCCATCGGCGAGACCGAGAGCACGAGCGACCCGCCCAGGTCGATCGCGCCGGTCGCGGGCTGCGAGGAGATCGGGCCCGGGAGCGGGCCGCTCACCACCACCGGCGCCGCGGTCGAGAGCGGCGTCGAGTACAGCTCGAGGCTGCTCGGGGAGCCGATGGAGGCGCCCGTCGGGACGTACCAGAGGGTGAGGCCGCTCTCGTACGTCCCGGAGGCGAGCCCGCCGCAGATCCGCCCGTCCGTGGCGTAGCCCGCCGTGCCGGCCGTCACCGAGAACCCGACCGCGGCGCCCGAGCTCGTAAGGCAGGTGACCGTCCCGTCCTGCCCGAGCGCGGCGGCGATCCCGAGGTCGGTCGGGCCGGACGCGCCGAAGCTGTCCGGGCTCGTCAGCTCGAGCGAGGCCGGGAGCGCCGCGCCGGCCGGGTACTGGCCGGCGGTCACGCCGCCTCCGCTCCCCGACCGGTACGGGTCCTCCGCGTCGACGAGGTACTGGAGCCAGAACGTCCCGGGCGAGGCCACGTCGGAGACGAGCGCGACGACGGCGCTCGAGTACGAGGGGTTGAGGATCGACAGCGCGACGAGGTCCGCGGCGGACCCGTTCAGCGGCTGCCAGGCCCCGGTCCCGTTCTCGTACTGCGCCGCGGTGACCGGGACGGTCGCGAAGGCGGGCAGCTCCACGATCGTCGAGCCGAGCTCCGGGCTCTCCTCGATCCAGTCCGCGGAGTCGAACGTCGAGGCGAGGCAGCTGCCCGAGCAGGTCTCCTCCCCGACCCACGCCGACGCGGTCGTGTTGTCGTCGATCTCGAACGTCCACTGCTGGTCGTCCCCCGCGGAGAGCCCCGAGTACACGACGCTGACGAAGATCGCGTCCCCGGCGGAGATCGTCGGGTCCGGCGCGAGCTCGACGGCGGTCGCCGACGCCGGGAGCATCTCCCACCACGCGGTCAGCACCGTCCCGCCGCCGGTCTCCGGCTCGGCGAACACCCCGGCCTGGACGAGGTCGTTGACGGCGAATCCCCCGACCCCGACCCAGGTCGCGCTCGCCTCGGTGCCCGACGAGGTGACGGCGGCCGGAGTCGCGACGAACGACGCGCGGACGCCGGTCACGTGGGTCTCGCTCGCCGTCGGGGCCGGACAGGAGGTCCCGCTCAGGTCGGGGCAGACGACGTAGCCGGCCCAGTTCTCGCTGTCGACGGCGATCCCCTGCGACGTCGACCGGGCGGTCCCCAGGCCCAGCACGTCCTGGCCGCCGGGCTCGAGCAGCGCTCCGCCGAGGCGTACCGAGAGGGCGGTCGGGCCCGGGACGCCACCGGCGCCGGCGGGCAGCGCGACGAGCCCGAGGCCCAGCACCGCCGCGACGGCGACGGCCATCGCGACGCGCGACCCTCGACCGCCAGAGCGGGACGCTGCCCACGGGCGACCCGCGCCGAACCGGCCCGGCTTGCCGTCCGGCATCTGCCTACCGAGCCTCGATTCGCCACCGGTCCGCATATACTCGTCGTGACGGCTCCGGGTCCGCACCGGCCCGCGCGGGGGGCCGGAGCGGCTCCGCCGCCCCGCCTACGCCGGGGCGGGCGGCGTCCCGACGCCGAGGAGGAGCGTCGCGAGCGCGAGCATCGACGGGGGCACGTCCTCGAGCCGCACGTTCTCGTTCGGGGCGTGGGCGCGGCTGCCGCTGTTGCCGACGCCCGGCGGCTCCAGCGCCGGGGTGCCGGCGCGGGTGAAGTAGGCCGTGGTGGACGAGCCGAGCGACCACGGGACGACGTTCGGCGGGGCGCCGTACGCCTTCTTCGCCGCCCGGAGCGTCGCCTGGGCGAACGGGGAGGAGACCGGCGTCGAGGCGGGCGGGAACCCGTCGGACGCCCGGACCTGGACGTCCTCGAAGCCCCGCGCCTTGAGGTGCGCGACGAGCCGGTCCCGGGCGACGGCGGCCGTCTGCCCGGGCAGGAGGCGGAGGTCCAGCTTCGCGCGCGCGACGGCGGGGTTCACGGTCTTGCTGCCGGGGCCGGTGTACCCGCTCACGAGCCCGTTGATCGTGCAGGTGGGGCTGTAGTACGCCCGGCGGAGCCGGACGAAGCGGCTCCCCTTCACCAGCAGGGAGGTCACGCCGTACTCGTCCTGGTACCGGGCCGGGTCGAAGCTGTTGCGCCGGAGGTACCGCAGCATCTCCGGGTCGGGGGCGTCCACGCCGTCCAGGAACCCGTCGATCAGTACCTTCCCGTCGTCCCGCCGGAGCGTCCGGAGGGCGGCCACCAGCCGCCAGGCCGCGTTCGGGACGAGGACCGCGAGCGAGGAGTGCTGGTCCACGCGCGCGGTCCGCACTTCCAGCTCGAAGCTCGCGACCCCCTTCGACCCGAGGGCCACGACCGGCCGGCCGTCGGGGCTGCGCGCCGTCGCCTCGATCGTCGCGCCCGCGCCCCGGAACAGCTCCGGGTGCTCGCGCGTCAGCGCCTCCAGGTGCGGGCTCCCGCTCTCCTCCTCCCCCTCCACGAGGAACCGCACGTTCACGGGGAGGTGCCCCGCCTCCTCGCGGAGGGCCCGGACCGCGAGCGCCTGGGCCACGGTGTTCCCCTTGGTGTCGGAGACCCCGCGCGCGTAGATCCGCCCGTCCCGCACCTGGGGCGAGAACGGCTCGCTGGTCCACTCGTCGACCGGGTCGACCGGCTGGACGTCGTAGTGGTTGTACAGGATGACCCACGGCCGGGCCGGGTCGCTCTCGACCTCGCCGACGACGACCGGCGGACCGCCGTCGGCGGTGTACCGGCGGACCTGGGCCCCGGCCCGCTCCAGTACCTTCTGGGTCGCGGCCGCGCCCTCCTCGAAGGCCGCCCCGTGCGCCGAGATCGTCGGCACGCGGGCGTACTCCGTCAGCGCCTCCGTGAACTCGCCGAGGAGGGCGTCGGTCCGTTGGAGCAGCTTGCGGTGCAGCGGGTCGGCGGGCATCGGAGGAACGCTCCCGCCCGGGCACGCCCCGGGACTTAAGAGGCCGCCGGTCCGGCGGGATCGCCCCGGGCCCGCGGGGGCCGGGCTACGAGGCGGTCCCCGCGGCGCGCCGGTCCCGTCGGCCCCGAGCGGGCAGCCGGCGGGACCGGAAGGCGCCGATGAGCGTCAGCGCCCAGACGAGCTCGGCGACGATGGGGAGCAGCAGCGCCAGCCCCGCCGCGAGGAAGAAGATGAGCGTGTTCCGGACGCTCACGTCGTCGGAGTGCCGGATCCACGCGTCCGGGAGCGCCGGGTCGACGAGGCGGCGTCCGTAGGTGGCGTGCCGCCAGATCGCCAGCATCACGAGCCCCGTCACGCCCTCGACGACCGAGAACAGCGCGACGGCGAGCCGCGCGGAGTCGGAGGTTTGGAGGGTGCCGGACGGACCGTAGACGAAGACGATCGCGAGCGTGAACGGGGTGATGGTGATCAGGAGGAGGAACATCAGGTTGAGGAACGTGAGCCGCCGGTCGTACCGTCGGATCGCGGAGAAGATCCGGTGGTGCGTCGACCACCAGGTCCCGACGATGATGAACGCGAGCGCGTAGTCGAGGAGCGACCCGCCGAGGCCGGACAGGTACGAGACGAGGCTCGCGTGGTGGCTGCTCGTCCCGATCGCCGGGAGCGCGAGGTTCAGCACGAGCAGCGTCATCGCGAATCCGAACACCCCGTCGCTCAGCGAGGTGATCCGGCCCATGTCGGTGCCCTCGCCGTCCAGCCCCTCGACCATCGGGAGCGGGGGGCCCTCGTCGGCCGGGCCTCCCGGTGCGGGAGGGGCCGGCGCGTCGCCCGTCAACGGGACCGCCGTCCCCGGGGGCGCCGGCGCGGCCGCCGCCGGGCGCGACGCAGGTGGGGGATCCACATCATCGACGGGGGCTCCCGGTCCATCTGCCAGTAGACGGCGATCAGCTCCCCCACGTGGTGCGCCTGCTCGAGCGTGACCTGGAGCAGCGCGTCCTTCACGGTGTACGTCCCGGGCATCCACGGCGCCTTCACGGGCCGGCGCAGGTCCCGGTCCGTCAGGGTCGACAGCCGCTCCGTGACGCCGGCCCATACGCTCCGGTCGTACGCGCGCACCTCGGCGAGGGAGCGGAGGCGGTCCGGGTCGTACCGCTTCCGGCTCTCGGCGAGCTCGGCGAGCCGTCCCGGGAGGATGTAGTTGACCCAGGCGTCGTAGACGCGGAGGATGTGGAGGTAGGTGTTCTTCATCGAGAGATGGCCGGTCTCGACGTTGCGCGTCACCGTCCTCCACGGGAGCCTCGCGAGGCCCCGACGATAGTCGTCGAGCACGGCGCGGTTGTACGCGAAGAGCGCGCGGAAATCGTCGGCCGTCGCCATGCCGGTCGGGGGAGGCGCCTCCCGCTATTTCAGCGCGCCGAACGCGGACACGATTCGGGGAATCCGTAAGTACTGCGCGCGGTTCGCTCCGCGCGGAACCGCGCGACGACCCCCGTTGGGCCGCGGCGCGCGGTTCGAGGGAGTGGAAACGATGGTGGCACGGGCCCGGGGCGTTCTGCTGTTGATCGGCGTCGCCGCGCTGGCGGCGGTGATGATGATGCCGACGAGCGTGGGCACGGCGGCCGCCGGGCCCGTCCGCCTCGCCGACGACCCGTCGAGCTTCCCGGCGGCGAACTACTCCAACCTGGACGTGGCGCCGCTGCCGGAGGTACCGCACACGACCCCGATCGTCGTGAACGTGACCGCGTACGGCACCGTCGCGATCCCGACCGGGACCTGGGAGACGGTCCTGATGAACTACACCGGCTACACCGCCGGGACGGCCTACGACTACTTCCAGACGGTCACGATCGACGGCGCGATGGTGTACGTCGGCGTGAACCCCGAGGCGGGCCACTGGACGCAGTTCGTGAACCTCAGCGAGTACCTCGCGTTCTTCGACGGGCAGTCGTCGATCACGATCTCCGGCCCGTCGCTCGGCTCGGGCACGAACTTCGAGGGAATCCAGGACAACTACATCTCGCTCGTCTTCTACCCCGTCCCGGCGCGCCACGCCGGGCCGTCGTATCCGACCGAGGTGATCCCGCTCTTCCAGTTCTCCGGCACGCCCTCCTCCACGTCGGTGACGATCCCGACGGATGCGAGCGCCGTCGTCCTCCAGATGATGGCGATCGGCTCCGAGTTCTGGTACTCGCTCAACCCGGACTTCACCGCCGTCACGGTCTCGGTCGGCGGCACCAACGTGAGCAACTACCTGCAGTACCCCTGGATCAACTCGGGCGGCATCGACCTGTTCTCCTGGCGTCCGATCTTCCCGGTGAACATGCTGAACCACCAGTGGGAGGACTTCAACCTCACGGGCGCGCTCGGCCTCATCGAGGGGACCCACGACCTGAACGCGACGCCCGCCGCCGGCTCGCTCGGGGCGGACGTGATCGCGAACCTCCTCGTCTACACGAGCCCGACGGTGCTCGGGGCGCACTCCGTGTCGTACAGCTACCGGCAGGCGCCGGTGCGGACGACCTACGCCGAGAACGCCTCGCTCGTGAACCTGAACGGGAACAACTACACCTTCTACGACCAGGCCGACCGGATCTCGTACGACTACTCGAGCCGGATCACCACGACCACCGGGCAGTACACCGCGTCGCTCAGCACCCAGGAGGAGTACGTGAACGACCAGACGTTGACCGCGCTCTGGCAGAACATCACCGAGAGCGAGGTGACGACGACGCAGACCACGACGACGTACAACGAGCGGAACCTCCACGGCGAGGCGACCAGCTCGCAGACGCTGTCGTATCCGCTCGCGATGGACCTGGGCGAGGTCCTCACCTACCTGTACAGCGAGGACGGCGGGAGCCTCCAGTTCTACAACTACACGAGCGACTTCCTCAACGTCGAGCAGGGGTACTTCGAGACCGACGCGTCGGCGGCCGTGCTGAACGGCGTCGCGTCGAGCTCCTCCACCTCGATCGAGAACGCGATCGTCCACACGAACGGGGTGTTCGTGAGCCTGCTCGAGATCGGGCCGGGCTACGCGATCATCCTCAACATCACCTCGTCCCAGCACACGACGAACAAGGTGTACGCCGCGCTCACGACCCAGCGGACCGGCGACCGGACCTCCGTCGGGTACTACTACCACGCCCTGTCGGGCGTCGAGGACAATTCGACCTCGTACTACGTCGAGGAGAACGTGACGCAGAACGTCGTCGTGGCGTACGAGCTCAGCTTCGGCGGAGGGCGGTCCGCACCGAGCCTCGGGGCGCGCCTCCGCTGACCACCCCCGGCTTCCCGCGAGGGACGGCGCGCCGATGCCGCCGCGCGCCGGCCGGCCCGGCCCGACGGGGTTCGCGCTGGCCGACTTCATCGACGCGCACGCGGCGGCGCGGCACGACCTCGCCCGGTCCGGGATGTACGGAGCGCTCCGGACGGTACCGCGGATCCTCGCGGCGCCCCAGCCCCCGTGCTCGGCCGAGGAGCTGCGTCGGCAGCTCGCGCGCCGGCTCGGCGTCGCGCCCGACCGGCTGTTCCTGACCCACGGAGCGCACGAAGCGAACCTCCTGGCCGTCGCGTACCTCGCCCGCGACCGCCCCCGGCCGTTCCGCTTCCGCGTGGACCTCCCCGAGTATCCCCAGCTCTGGGGAGCGGCCGAGCAGCTGGGAGGCCGGCGGAGCCCCGGGGATCGAGGCGCCGTGGTGCGCCTCGTGTCGAACCCGCACAACCCGACCGGCCGCCTCGTGCCGGTGGAGGAGCTCACGGACGGGGCCGGGGACGCCGAGGCGCTCCTCGTCGACGAGACGTTCCGGGAGTTCACGGCGGCCCGCTCCGTCGCCGCGACGGCCGCGACGGGGGTCTGGGCGAGCGGCACCTTCACGAAGGCGTACGGCGGGGACGACGTGCGCGTCGGCTGGCTCGTGGCTCCGTCGGAGGCCGCGGACCGGTTCCGGGACTTCTACGCCCTCGCGCTCGACCACGTGCCGCCCGCATCGCTGGCTGCCGCGGCGGCGCTGCTCCGGCACCGGGACCGGGTCCGCCGGGAGGTCGACGGCATCTGGCGGCAGAACGCCGCGTACCTCCGGCGCGAGGTGGGCGGTGCGCCGGAGCTGTTCGCGCCCGTCTGGTTCGACCCCGGCCCGCCCGGCGTATCGGGGGACCAGCTCCAGGCCGCCGGACTCCGCGCGTCGGTGCTCGTCTGCTCGGGCCGCTTCTTCGGGGTGCCCCGGGGCGTGCGCGTCTGCCTCACACGGCGAACGTTCCCTCGGGACCTCCGTCGGTATCTCGAGGTCCGGGCGTCGGTCGCGGCGCGGAGCCGCCGACGTCGGTAGTCGGCGCCTCGGCCCGGTCAGACGCCGAAGAAGTGGCGCGCGCCGGTGAGCAGGTCGACGAGCGTGAAGCCCAGCCGGTCGAGCGTATACGCGGCGATCAGCACGAGCCCGGCGCCGACGACCAGATCCAGGACGACTCCTCCCCGGCGGGAGTGAAAGCGCATCGCAGGGCCCCTCGGGACGCAGCCCCGCTACGGCATCGCTCCTATTTCTCCCTGACTGTCGACGCGAGGTTTTTGGCCCGGTTTTACGTCACGGGCCCGCGGTATGCGGGATAACTACGGGGGCTTCGGCGCCGAACGACAGACCGACCTCTATCTGGCCGGCCTCGGCGGACAGCCCCCGTCGGTGCCGGTCTCGCCGGAGGAGCTCGAGGCCGAGGCGAGGGCGAAGCTCCCTCCCGAGGCGTTCGACTACGTGGCCGGTGGCGCGGGCGGCGAGACGACGATGCGGGCGAACCGCGCGGCGTTCGACCGGTGGCGCCTCGTCCCCCGGATGCTCACCGATGTGAGCGCCCGCGACACCCGCATGGAGCTGTTCGGCCGATCCCTGCCGGTTCCGGTCCTGCTGGCCCCCGTGGGCGCACTGGAGATCGTGCACCCGGACGGCGAGCTGGCCGCGGCCCGCGCCGCCGCCGGCGTGGGGCTCCCGTTCGTCCTCAGCACCGCGGCCTCGCACTCCATCGAAGAGGTCGCGGAAGCTGCCGGTCCCGCGCCGCGCTGGTTCCAGCTCTACTGGGGCCGCGACCGGGAGGTGAACCTGAGCCTCGCCCGGCGGGCCCGGGCCGCGGGCTACGATGCGATCGTCGTCACTCCGGACACGAAGATCCTCGGGTGGAGGGAACGCGACCTCCGGCGCGGATACCTCCCGTTCCTCCGCGGGGTCGGCGTGGCGAACTTCCTCACCGACCCGGTCTTCCGCAGCCGCCTCGCCGCGCCCCCCGAGAGCGCTCGGGAGATCGCCGTCCTGCGAGCTACCGAGTCGATGGTCGACCCGTCGTTCCGATGGGACGACGTGGCCCTCCTCGCGCGGACGACCCCGCTCCCGGTGCTCGTGAAGGGGGTCCTCCACCCGGACGACGCGGAGCGGGCGCTCGGCTCCGGCGCGCGCGGCCTCATCGTCTCCAACCACGGCGGACGGCAGGTCGACGGCAGCGTCGCGGCGCTGGACGCGCTCCCCGGCGTCGTGTCCGCGGTCGCGGGTCGGGCGCCCGTACTGTTCGACGGCGGAATCCGACGGGGGGCCGACGTGCTCCGGGCCCTCGCGCTCGGCGCCCGGGCGGTGCTCGTCGGACGGCCGTACGTCTGGGGCCTCGCCGTCGGGGGCGAAGCGGCCGCCCGGGAGGTGCTCCTGAACCTCCTCGCCGACTTCGACCTGACGCTGGGGCTCGCCGGGTGCGCGACCCTCGCCGAGGTAGGGCGCTCGCTGCTGGTCCCGGAACCGGGGACCGGCGGACCCGTGTCACCGCCGGTTACGCGCTGAGTCGGTCCCGGCGGACCGGGGGCCGGACCGCTTGGAACGGCCTGGAGCCCGGTCGGCCGGGAGGACGATGGTCCCCTCGCGGGGGTCGCCGACCGCGACCGCCATCCCCCGGAGCAGCTCGAGCCCGACCCACGCCAGGGTCACGGCGTCGAGCTCGTCGTGTGTCAGGCTCCGACGGGCGAGGTCCCCTCGGATCCCGAGCCGGCGGAGCGACCGTTGCAACCGGGCGACGCCGTGCTGCTTCCGGGCGATTCCGAGGAGGTCCTGGGCGCCGCCGGGGTATCCCTCCTCGACGCGCAGCCCCATCGCCCGCAGCCGCCGGGCGAGCCGCATGCCCCGGGCGGTGAGCATCCGCATCGGCCCGAGCGTGAGCGGGAAGAAGCGGATGCCCAGCCTCCGGAGCTCCCGGTCGCACTCGCGGAAGTGCGGCCCGGACCGGTCGCCGATCGTCCGTCGCCCGCGGGGAAGGCTCAGCGGGGCGTCGACCAGGACGACGTCCGGACGCAGACCGGCCGCGAGCGCATCGATCTCGCCGTCCGGTCCCAGGACCCAACTTACGGCATCCCCGGTGCCGGAGAGCGCGCAGGCGCCGGTCGACCGTCGGGGAGAGCCGGCGAGGTCGATGCCGAGGGCCACCAGACCCCCCGACGTGGTTGCGGGGGGCGGGTTCACGCTCCGTCTCGCCAACGTCGGCTCGGTGAAGCGGCGAGAACCGGACCGACGGGGCTACGCGCCGGCCCCCGACCGCGGCTCGGACGGGGAGCGGGCGAGCGTCGTCGCCATCCGCCGGAACAGGGCCTCGAACCGGGGGGTCCGGTCGAAGTGCCCCCCCGCGAACTCCTCGTGGACGACCGGCACGTGTCCGAGGGCCGCCTCCTTCGCGAACATCCGCGCCCCGACGTCGAGGAACCACTCGTCCGTCTCGGACCCGGTCACCTGGAGGAGCCGAGGCCGTCGGAACGCGGCCCGGCCCTCCTCCGTCGCCACCCGTCGGACCGGGTCGAACGCGAGCCACCGTCGCCAGACCTCGGGGTCGACGGCGCCGGTCTCGGGGTCGAACGGGAGGTCGAACGCTCCCGGCTCGTCGGGGCGGGGCGAGTAGCATGCGGCCATCGCCAGGGTGTTGATCGTTGCGGCGAACGGCTCCGTCGGTCCGCGCAACGCCGGGGGACCTTCGAAGAAGCGAGCGAGGAACGCCTCGGCGCCCCCGGCCCTCCGGAGCTCCCGGAACGCGCGGGGGAAATCCGGAAGGTAGCAGTACTCGAACGCCGCGTCGCCGGCGCTCGAGCCGACGGCGTCGAACAGGCCGGGAAACTCGCAGGCGAGGTGGAGCGCCCCGAAGCCGCCGCTGGACTGGCCGAGGACTCCCGTGGGACCCGTCCCGAACTCGCGTCGGGCCCAGGGGAGGATCTCCTTCGCCACGTAGTCGGCGTACGGCCCGGTCGCCGACGAGTTCACGTACTGGCTCCCACCGAGCGCCGTGAGCGCGTCCGGAGCCACCAGCACGACCTCGGGGCAGTCGCCCGACCGGATCATCCGGTCGAGCGTCTGGATGAGCGTCTCGCCGACCGCGGTGCGCGGGGGGAGTTCGATCCACCCCGCTCCCATGAACCCGGTCAGATGGAGGAGCAGCGGGATCCCGTCGGTCTTTCCGGAGGGAGGGGTGTACACGACGACGCGTCGGCGAGTGGGATCTCCCCACGGGTTGTTCCGGAGCCGCTCGCTGTCGAGCTCGACGACCCGCGCGGTACCGGCCATCTCCGGCGGGAACGTTCGGGGGCCCCGTCGGTCGGAGGGCACGTGCACTCGGGTCGGCATGAGAGGCGGCGAGGGCCGCGCCGAGAGTTCAACCTTCCCGTCGGGGGCCCTCGTTCCGGGCGGGCCCCGCCCTACTTCGGCACGTCCGGCCACGCTGCACAGCGCTCTGCGAAGGGATTTATCCGAGTAAGCGCTTCGCACGCCGGCTTCTCTCGGAGTTCCACGGCGGGGGAGTTTGTGTGAACGGGTCGCCAACCGGGTATCGGAGTCTTCGAGCCAATCGACGAGCGATCTCTTCGGCCATCGGCGCGATCATCCTCGCGGTGATCGTCGTCGTGGGCGGCGTCGGGGCCTTCCTGGCCACCTCGGCCACCACATCGCCCACGCACAGCTGCACGCCCTCGACGAGCCCGGTCTGTATCGGCACGTCGAACCTCCATGACGTGACCGTGCTCGCCCCGCTCAAGGCGGCGCTGCAGGGCACACCCGTGCCCTTCACGGCGCAGTTGCCGGGGGGAGAGGTCGCGACGAGTTACAATTTTAATTTTGGAGACGGGGCGTACCAGAACGACACCACGAGCGGGTCGTACGACCATACGTATGCCTCGCCGGGCACCTACCTCGTCCAGGTCTCGGCCGACGTCGGGGGCGTCCTCCACGACAACGACCACGCGATCACCTCCCTCGTCATCCAGACGTCCTACGCTTCGGATATCCGCGGGATCTATCCCACGGACGCGGGCTCGATCCTCTCCAACAGCACCTCCTCCGCCTCCAGCGGCTCTCCGACCGCGCTCCTGCACGTCGGTCAGTCGATCACCGTGGAGGGCCAGTACACCCTCTCGCCGACGAGCCCCGGCTACTCGCTCGGCACTCCGTCCCTGGTGGCGACCGGCGGCGTGACGCCGACCGGCTACACGGTGACCGCCTCCTCGGCGCAGGGGACCTTCACGTTCTCGACCGCCGGCACGTACCTGATCACGTACGTCGGCACCGGCGTGAGCGCATCGGCCCCGACGGCGTACGAGAACTACACCTGGACCGTCGATGTCGCCCCGACGGGCACCGGGCTCGGACTGGCCGGCACGAGCACGACGAGCAGCCCACACCCGGGCACGATCATCGCGTACGAGGACCAGCCGGGCGGCGCGACCACCTTCGACCCCGCGATCGACTACGACGTCGCCGGGTTCGAGGTGCTGCTCAACGTCTACCAGACGCTCATCCAGTACAACGGCACCGAGGTGGGACCGTCGTACTCCGACTACGTCCCCGTGATCGCGACCTGCGTGCCGGGAAGCCCCCAGTGCACGTCCCTGTACGGCAACTCGCTCCTCAACGGGACGAACTACACCTTCGTGATCAGCAAGTCGGCGCACTACTACGACCACGCGACCGGCGCGGACTGGGAGGTGTACCCGTCCGACGTCGTCTTCTCGATGCTCCGGACGATGGGCTTCTCGCAGTATCCGGGGCTCAGCGTCACGCCGGGCTGGATCCAGACCGAGGCGCTCCTGCCGGCCGGGAACGGGAGCTGGGACAACGGGACCCACGCGACGTTCAACAACACGCCGCAGTACATGTTCGCCTCCATGTCGGTCAACGCGAGCCCGTGGTGCCCGGCGATCGCACTGACCGAGGACAACGGTTGCGTCACGTTCCACGCGAACGCGACGAACTCGTTCGGCAGCTCCTGGCCGTACTTCCTCGAGCTCATCGCCGATCCGGAGGGCGCGGGGATCGTGCCGTGCGGCTGGTTCAGCGAGCCGGCCCAGGGCCAGGGGATCCCGGGTTGGACGCTCGACAACGCGTCGGACCAGGGGGACCATTCGTGCGCGATGCCCACCGCGAGCCAGATCGCCGCGATGAGCCCGACCTCGCTCGACAACTGGGAAACCTCGTACGTCAACAGCAACACGGGCGCGTATGTCGGGGACACCCAGTGGAACACCGTCGGGAGCGGCCCGTACTACCTCGTGAACACCCAGGTCCACTACTCCTACACGCTCGCGGCGAACCCCTACTACGAGGCGAACCCCTCGTGCACGGGCGGAAACTGCCTCCCGGCGCCGGGGACGTACGTGCCCAACATCGAGGTCTACTGGGAGCAGAACCCGTCGGCCGGGGAGCAGGCGATCGCGTCCGGGGCGGCCGACGTGGGCTACATCCCGTCGACCGACACGGACCTACTCCTCCAGTTGGGGGAGCAGGGGAAGACGAACTCGATCATCCTGCCCACGCTCGGGCTGAACGTGCTGTCGTTCACGTTCAACTTCTCCGTCGCCCGGGAGCACACGTACACGTCGAACCCGGTGAACATCCCGTCCACCTGGTTCTCCAACCTCGGCGTGCGGCAGTTCTTCACCCACGCCTATCCGTACGCGACGATCGAGTCGGAGATCAACACCAAGGACGGCATCCAGTACGGGTTCGACGTCGGCGGGGCGATCCCGCAGTTCATGTCGAATTACTACCCGTCCAACGTGCCGTGGCCGAACGGCACCCCCGACACGAACGCGAACGACATCGGCGGCGCGGCGTGGTGGTGGGCCCAGGTCACCGAGAACACGAGCAGCCCGTACTACGACGCCTGGACGGCGACGCACTGCCTCCCGTCCTCGCCGTGCGAGTTCCCGATCTACGGCGAGCTGGGCGCCCCCGACGAGGACCAGCGGCTCACGCTCTACATCCAGTCGGTGTCTCAGCTCACGCACGGGGCCGTCGAGATGAGCCTCGTCGACCTCACGCAGACCGAGGAGACCGAGGAGGGGACGGACACGGGCGGGCCCGGCACGAGCGCGCTCCCGATGCTGATCAACCTCTGGCTCCCCGACTTCCCGGACCCGAGCGACTACACCGTGCCGTTCTACACGCCGGACGCGTTCTTCACCTACCCGACCGCGGTCGGGGAGCAGTTCGCCCAGCCCCAGTACAACACGACCCTGCCCGGGACCACCACGCCGTGCCCGACCGACTACAACTACTGGGTGAACAACTCGGTGCCGCAGAGCTGCCAGGGCGCCGCCTACTCCGCGATGATCATCCTGAACGCGCTGGCGGGCGCGCTCCCCGCGGGCCCGCTCCGGGTCCTCTGGTACGACGAGATGGAGACGATCGCGAACAAGCTCGCGATCATGGTCGACGAGTACCAGAGCAACTACGTGGAGACGTTCGCCTCCTGGCTCTACCCGCCCTCGCTCGAAACGAACGTGATCAACGTGGGCGACTACGTCTGGTACTACGTGACCGGGAACAACGTGCTCCCGCCGTCCTCGTCCTGAGCCGGAACCTGGAGGGTCAGGGCGCGCCCGCGCCCGACCGCGGCGGCGCCGCCGCGGCGCCGGGGTCGTGGACGAGCCGGCTGCCACCGAACACGAGCGCCGGGCCGAGCACGACGAGGACCGGCGCCGCGACCAGGAGGTACTCCAGTCCCGGCACCGGCCGGAAGATCGTCACGAACGGGCCGACGAGCACGACCAGCAGGAGGGCGTACGCCACGCCTCCGGCGGTGATCGCTCCCTGGCGGAACCGCCCGCCGGCGAGGAGCAGCCCCATCACGATCCCGACGCCGCCCAGCCAGCCGAGCCAGAACCCGGCGAGGCCGGTGTACGCGCCGAGCGGCGTGCCGGACCGGACGCACGAGAGGGCGTGCGACGGTTCCCCGTGCACGCAGCTCACGAGCGCGTTCGTCGAGCCCAGGAGCACCGCGGCGGCGACCAGCAGCAGCAGGAACCCCACGGAGCCGACGATGCAGAGCACCGAGGCGACCGCGAAGCGGCGGTCGACCTGCCGCAGCGCGGAGAAGCTGCGGCGGTAGAGGAAGAGCGACAGGATGTACAGGATCGCCCCCGCGAGGACGAGGATGCTCGACGTGTCCAGGAGGGACGCGTTGAGCCGGAAGAAGCCGCCCGGCGCGTAGGTCGACAGGTAGACGAACAGCACCGGCAGCACGACCGCCACGATCCCGGCGGCCAGCCCGAGGCCGGCGCCGACGCCGAGCCGCCGGAGCCCCTTCGCGGAGGTCGCCCCTCCCTCGACGGTCGGCGCGGACGCGGGCATGACGCGCCGGGCGAGCGGCGACCCTCTACTTGAGGCTGGAGGCGGGCGCGAAATCCCCCCGGGGGGCGCGGGGCCCGGGCGGGGGGGGGTCGGCACGCACGCCTAAATAGCCCGCGGGCCCGGCCGGCGAGGGCCATGGTCGCTCCGCCGTCCGGCCCGCCCCTCACGCCCGGGCCGTACCCTCCGTTCGGACTGCCGCCCCGTCGTCGGAGTTGGGTCCCGCTCGCGATCCTGGCGATGCTCGTCGCGATCTTCGTCCTGCTCCTGCTCGCCGTGCTGTTCCCGGCGGTCCTGGGGATCGGCCCCGTGACCCGGGAGGGCGTTCCGCTCATCGGCGTGTTCGGAGTGCTCTTCCTGGTGTTCCTCGGCTGCTGGGTCGCGCTGTGGGCCGTTCGGATCGGTTTCTGGCGCTCGCGGGGCCGGTCTGGGGGCCGGGGTCCGTGGGGTCCCGGCGGTCCGGAGGACCGACGCGCGGTCTGGATCGCGCGTCAGCGGTACGCCCGCGGCGAGATCTCGCGGGAACAGTACCTCCAGATCGTCCAGGACCTGCGGGAGAGCCCAGGGCACCCCCCGCCCCCTTCGCCTCCGGTCCCGCCGTAGGCCCGGCCCGGACATCGCCGGGGGTTCCTCGGCTTCGCCCAGTCGACCGGGTCAGGCGATCCGCGACAGGACGCGGGACCGGGCGCGCAGGAAGCCCCCGGTGACCAGGAGCATCACGCCGAGCAGCGGGACGAGGAGCCCCGCGAACATGACGTCCGTCTGGTAGAAGAGCGCGGGGAATCGGACGAAGCAGGTCGAGAGGGCCCCGCACGCGACGACCAGCACGACGTACAGCATCCCGAAGACGAGCAGCAGCGCGCCGACGGCGATCGCCGCGCCTCCCCGGGGACGCTCCACGCGATTCAGAGCGATGTCACGGTTCTTACAGGTTCCGGCGGCCGTTCGGCCCATCGGAGCCGGTGGAGCACCTCGAGGAACGGACCGTCCGGGAGCGGGGGCGACCCGTTGGGGTCAACCGCTCGCGCGCTCGAGCTCCGCGACGGCCGCGGCGTCGAGCTGGAGCGAGGCCCCGACGATGAGCTCCTCCAGTTGCTCGCGCGTCGTGGCGCTCGCCAGCGCGGCGGAGATGCCGGGCCGTCCGACGACCCAGGCGAGCGCGACGGAGGCGGGCGCCACGTCGAGTCGCTTCGCCACCGAGTCGAGCGCGGCCAGGATGCCGCGGCCCCGATCGTTGAGCCGCGCCTCCATCCGGCCCCCGCGCGGGCTCCGGGAGAGGTCCGCCGGACTCCGGTACTTCCCCGTGAGGAATCCGCCCGCGAGCGAGGCGTACGGGAGAACCCCCAGGCCGTGCTCCCGGCAGACCGGGGCCAGGTCGGCCTCGAAGCCGGGTCGGTCCGCGAGGTTGTACCGCGGCTGCAGGCTCTCGTATCGGGGCAGTCCCGTGGCGCGGCTGACCTCGAGCGATTCCACGAGCCGGGCGGCGGTGAAGTTCGAGGCCCCGATCGCGCGAACGACGCCCCGACGGAGGGCCCGGTCGTACGTCGCGAGCACGTCCGCGATCGGGACGGACGCGTCGTCCGTGTGGGACTGGTACAGGTCGATGCGATCCGTGCCGAGCCGCTCGAGCGAGCCCGCGAGGGAGGCCTCGATGTGCGCGGGGGAGAGTCCTTGCTCGCCGCTCGCGGTCTTCATTCCTACCTTCGTCGCGAGCACGACGTCGTCGCGTCGCCCGCTCTCGCGGAGCCAGCGTCCGATCAGCGCCTCCGACTCGCCGCCCCGGTGGCCGGGGAGCCAGGCCGAGTACGTGTCGGCGGTGTCGATGAGGTTGAAGCCCGCGTCCACGAACGCGTCGAGGAGGCGGAACGCCCCCGGCTCCGTCGCGGTCCAGCCGAGCACGTTCCCGCCGAACCCCCACGGGGCGACCGAGATACCGGACCGACCAAGGGGACGACGCTGCATCCGTACCGTGCTCCCGTACCGTGAGGCTCCCGCGACCCGCCCGGCGCGCCCCGCCCCGGCCTATCCGGTCCTCCGACGGCCCCGCCCGGAGGCCCGCCGGGTCGGCCGGCCGAGGCCGGCCCGTCGAACGAGGCGGCGGTGCTCCCGGGGGGTGATCCACTCGACGCGAAGGTACTCCACGAGCTCCTTCTCGGTCATGCCGATCCGCTGCCCCTCGCGCACCGTGAACCGGTACGCCTCGACCTCGGACGGGGCGTCGACGTAGCTCAGCTTGGGATAGAACAGCGGGCGTCCGTCCCGGAACTGCTTCACGTGGCAGAGCTCGTGCACGACATCCAGGTAGATCGTCCGGAAGTCGCTGTGCTCGAGGTGATACCGGCTGACCATGAGGTGGCCGTCGACGTCGCTCGTGCCCATGTAGCCGAACCGGCTCGAGAAGAACTCGACGCGGAGCGCGTGGAGGACCGCGCGGGTTCGCCGGCCGAAGAGGGACCGGACCGCCTCGACCCGGTCGAAGCCCCGGAAGTAGCGGTCGAACCGGTACAGGTGGACCGGCGCGGCGCGCTCGACGGTGACCCCGAAGCCGGACTCCACCACCACGGCACCCCCCGGGCTATTCCGAACCCGCCGCGGGCCGCCCGGTCCCCCGGCAGGACCGGTCCGACCCCCGAGCGGAGGTGGCGACCCAGTCGTCCTGCTCGCGGCGGACCGGGGCGGGCGGCGTCTCGAGGAGGTGGCCGGCGCGGAGGCGCTTCGTCTCGAGGTAGCGGGCGTTGTACCGGTTCGGCGCGGCGATCACCGGGATCCGACCCTCCACCGCAATCCCGTGGCGGCGCAGGTCGTCGATCTTCGCGGGGTTGTTCGTGAGCAGCAGCACGGAGGTGACGCGGAGGGCCTTGAGCATCTGGGCCGCAACGGCGTAGTCGCGCTCGTCGCCGCGGAACCCGAGCGCCTCGTTCGCCTCGATTGTGTCGAGGCCCAGCTCCTGGAGCCGGTACGCCTTCACCTTGTTCTCGAAGCCGATCCCCCGGCCCTCCTGCCGGAGGTAGAGCAGCACCCCGGTCCCGCGCCGCTCGATTTCCGCGAGCGAGATCTCGAGCTGCTGTCGGCAGTCGCATCGCAGCGACGCGAAGACGTCGCCCGTGAGGCACTCCGAGTGGATCCGTACCGGGACCCGCGGCCGGTCGGACACGTCCCCGCGGATCAGCGCGGCGTGTTCCTTGCCGTCTCCGGGGCTCCGGAAGGCCGCGACGGTGAACGTCCCGAAGCGGGACGGCAGCCGAGCGGTCGAGGAGACGGCGACCCCGGACGGGGCCGCCGGCTCGACGGTCGGGGCGGCCGACGCTCTCCGGCGAAGTGGGGGACTGGGACTCATGGACCTACGCCGGGCCGGTCACCCCTGGCGGTTCCCCGACGGGGACGCGACCGGGCGGCTCATTCACCTTCGGGACCGTGTCGCTGCGCGACATATATCGTGGCGGGGGGTGGAGCCACGTGATTACGCGACGGTTCCGGCGTCCGTCGGCCCCGTTCGAACAGCTAATGCGGGGGCCGCCCTCCCGCCCGCCGAAGCCCCGAACGGGGATCGGTGGAGCCGATGACCGACGGGTCCGCGCCGGGGTTCCGAACGCTGGGCGAGCTCGAGTCGGTCGCGGCCCGGGCCGTCCCGCCCTCGGTCTGGGCGTACGTCCAGGGCGGGGCGGGGGAGGAGCGAGCCCTCGCGTCCAATCGCGAGGCGTTCCGGCGACGGACGCTCCGTCCGCGCGTACTGGTCGACGTCGAGCGGCTGGAGCTCTCGACGACCCTCCTCGGCGAGCCGTCGGCCGCCCCGCTCTTCCTCTGCCCGACCGCCTACCAGGGCCTCCTCCATCCGGAGGGGGAGTGCGCCACCGCCCGAGCGGCCGCCGGGGCCGGCCTCGTCGGCGTGTTCTCCACGCTCTCGACCCGGCCCCTCGAGGAGATCGCCACGGCGGCTCCCTCGGGCCGGCGCTGGTTCCAGCTGTACGTGCAGCCGGAGTTCCCGGCCACGGCTCAGCTCGTGGACCGTGCCGAGCGTTCGGGGTACTCCGCGATCGTCCTGACGGTCGACACGCCGGTGTTCGGCATCCGGGACCGGCAGGCGGAGGGCGGCTCGGTGGAGGCGTCGGCGGCGCGCGGGAACGGGCCCGGACTCCAGCCGCCGCCTCGCGGACCGGTCCGGTCGGCGCAGGGGTTCTCGGTCCCGCGGGGGGGTACGCTCACGTGGGAGACGGTGCGGCAACTTCGGTCGGTGACCCGCCTGCCGGTCGTCCTCAAGGGGGTGGCGACCGAGGAGGACGCCCGTCGGGCGGCCGGGCTGGGCGTTCGGGGGCTCGTCGTGTCGAACCACGGGGGCCGCCAGCTCGACGCGGCCCGGCCGACGCTCGAATCGCTCCCGGAGGTCGTGCGCGGGGCCGGGCCGGACGTGGAGGTGTATCTCGATGGGGGGGTGCGGAGGGGAGCCGACATCGTCGTCGCGCTCGCCCTCGGCGCGAAGGCGGTGGGTATCGGCCGCCCCGTGCTCTGGGCGCTCGCGGCGGGCGGGGCCCCCGGCGTGGCGAACCTGCTCGATCTCCTCACGACCGAGCTGGCGAACGTCCTCGCCCTCACGGGCCGGCGGTCCGTGCGGGAGATCGACGGGTCGATGCTGGACTGACGGAACCGTCCGGGGCCGCGGAACCGCCCCTACCGGGTCGTCGGGTCCGGGGCCGGTTCGGGCGGGGCCGGCGGCGCGAGGCGCAAGCCGAGGAGCTGCTCCCCGGAGACCAGCATCATGCGGCTCCTGAGGCCCCAGGCACCGAGTCCGCCGTCGCGGTAGCCCCGCTCCTGGCGCTCGACCCGCCGGAACCCGCGGGACGTGAACAGACGGATCGACGCCACGTTGTCCTCCTCGGCGGCCGCGTAGACCACCTGGGCCCCGGCCGCCCGGAACCGAGCGAGGGCGTCGTCGAGGAGGCGCGCCCCGACTCCCTGCCGACGCGCGGTCCGGCCGACGGCGATGTAGTAGACGTATCCGACCTCGGGAACGAGCCGCTCGAGCAGCGCGAACCCGACGACCTGCCCGCCGGCGATCGCGGCCCGGACCGTCTCGATCCGGCCGAGGGTGCGCTTCGCGTGCCATCGATAGATCCCGGTGAAGGAGTCCTTGAGGACGGGGATGGCGCGCTCGCGATCGGACCCGGTAAGGTCCACGAGCTCGAGCGACGCCGCCTCCACGCTCCCCCTCCCGTCCTCGACACCCGGGACGGCCGGGGACGCACATCA
The DNA here is from genome assembly GCA_030037265.1 of Thermoplasmata archaeon. Taxonomy (GTDB): domain Archaea; phylum Thermoplasmatota; class Thermoplasmata; order Lutacidiplasmatales; family UBA184; genus JAKIWV01. The sequence continues at coordinate 26,288 of JASHRQ010000115.1, forward strand.
AGAGCGCCGGCGCCGCGCGGACCGTTCCCCAGCCCCCGGGACCCCATCGCACGGCGGGACCGGCTCCTTTCGAGCTCGCAGCAAATCTAAATCCTGCCGGAGGAGTGCTGCTCGGCACCATGACGGTGGAGTTCGCGCTCGCGCGCGCCCCGCGATACCGCGTCGCCTTCCTTCGGTGGAGCGGGCCGTGGAGCGACCGAAAGGTCCGGAGCCAGTTCGAGGCCGTGGCGCGGTGGGCGAGGGCGAACGGTCTGCGGACGGGCAAGTGGGTCTTCCGCGAGCCCGGCGAGCGGCAGTGGGAGACCGGGATCGAGGTTCCGAGGGGCGGACGCTCCGAGGGTCGGATCCGGATCCGGACGCTCCGCGCCGCGACGGTCGCGCGGGCCGTCTTCGACCCGGAGGTCGTCTCGCCCGAGGTGATCTACCACGGGCTCAACGACTGGCTCCGGTGGCGTCGCCGGGAGAAGAAGATCCGGGCCGTGGGCTCGTTCCGCGAGCTCTATTCCGGCAACCCGTGGACGGACCGGAAGGCGTGGTCCCGGACCGAGATCCAGTACCTCGTGCGCCGCTGAACGGCCGACGGCCGTCCCGCGCGCGTCGGCGGGCCTCACCTCCGGTGACTTTCTGCCTTTAAGCGGAGGGCGGTGCTTCCCCCGGAGGCGACGATGAAGATCGACGTGGACCTGGACGGGACGCTCAAGGACCTCGAGGAGCAGCTCAAGGACCTCGACCGGCAGATCGGGGACCGGATCCCCGACCTCATCCATACCGTCTCGAAGCAGGCCCGTTCCCAGCTCCGGGACCGCGCGATGGAGGAGCTCGACGCCATGAAGGCGTCCTACGAGAAGGGCGACATGGAGGCGGCGGAGATCCACTCCCTCGTCACCAAGGTCCTGCTGTCCGTCTCCCGGTCGCTGTAGCCGACCCACCCTCGGGCGGGTGCCCGGGGCCTATTCGAGGACCCAGGTCGGATCGCCGTAGCCGGGCGGTCGCCGCCGCGCCGGGCCGGGCGCCCCGAGCGGGTCGGGTCGGGGGATCGGCGCGCGGCCCTTCTTCTTCGCGATGTACGCGTCGATCGCCTCGGCGGCGCGCGTGCCGGCGGCCATCGCGTACACGACGGACTTCCCGCCGGAGGCGAACACGCCCTCGACGTCGGTCATCCAGTCCGGGTGGCCCCCTTCGGGCCAGCCCTGCGACGTGAGCTTGAGGTCGAGGTCCTTCGGAAACCCCTCGAGGTCGGCCTTCTGGCCGACGGCGACGACGACGGTGTCGCACGGAACGGTCTCCTCCGAACCGGGCACCGGCTCGAGCTTCCGCTTCCCCCTCGCGTCCGGAGGGCCCAGCTCCACCCGCTGGATGACGATCCCCTCGACGTGGTCGGTCCCGACGATCCGGACCGGAACCCGCTGGAACCGGTAGTTGATCCCCTCGTAGGCGCCGCCGTCGACCTCCTCGGGCCCCGCGGGCATCTCCTTGCGGTCCCGACGGTAGATGACCGTCACGTCGCCCTTCTTCGAGACGCGCAGCGCCGTCCGGGCGGCGTCCATCGCGACGTCCCCCCCGCCGATGACGACGACCTTGCGGCCCACGCGGCCGAGGGGCGGGTCGCCCTTGTTCATCGCGAGCAGGAACGGGAGGGCCGAGAACACCCCGGGCAGCTCCTCGCCCGGCACGTCCATGCCGCGGGGCGCGGAGGCGCCGACGGCGAGGTAGACCGCGAGGTACCCTTCCGCGAGCAGGCTCTCCGGGGTGAAGTCGACCCCGGCCTTCTTGCCGAGGACGAACGTGAGGTCCAGGTTGCGCATCCGCGCGAGGTCCCAGTCGAAGTCGGTCTCCTCGAGGTGATACTTGGGGATCGTGCTGATCTGACCGCCCAGGAACTGCTCCGACTCGAACAGCGTGACCCCGTAGCCCCGGATGCACAGCTCCCAAGCGGCCATGAGGCCCGCGGGGCCCCCGCCGACGATCGCCACCCGCTCGTGCCGCGGGGCGCTGGGCACGTAGGTCAGCTCCGACTGTCCGTAGTCGAGCGCGGCGCGCTTCAGATGACGGATCGCGATGGGGGTGCCCTTGCCCCCCATGACGCAGTCCTCCTCGCAGTAGTGATAGCAGCACTTGCAGAGGACGGTCGCGAACGGGTTGTCCATCAGGGTGAGGTGCGCCGCCTCGTTGAACTTGCCCTGGGAGATGAGGATGATGTACCCCCGACAGTCCTGGGTGATCGGGCAAGCCTGCACGCAGAACGGCATCGCGCACTGGAGGCACCGCTGGGCCTCCAGCACCGCCTCCTCCGGCGAGTACGGGCGCTCGATGAGGCTGAAGGTCGTGCGCCGAACGTCCTGCGGCTGCTCGGCGATCGGGACCCGGGCGTACCGACCGTCCTGCGACGGCAACCGTTCGGCGGCCCCTGTCATGGTTCCTTCCCCGGTCCGATTCGTGGGCACGCGAGCCGACCCCGAACGACCTCGAACCCCGCGCTCGGTCCTCGCATCGCTTCGGCCCGGCGGTCGGAGGTGTTCCCGGTCGGCGACCGTTACCCGTACTAGGTTCGTCTTCGACACTTTTAACATTTGAGTGGCAAGGAACGGACCCGCGTTCCGTAGCTACGCTTCGGCCGACCCGGACGGCGCGAGGTCCGACGAGCCGATGGCCGCCCGACCGGGCGCGCCGGGCCCGCGCCCTTAATAGGGGGCGCGTGTCCGGTCCGTCGGAGCGATGCAGGGAACCCCGGTGCGCCTCCCCACGTGGTACCGGGCGCTGGCCCTCGTCGTGGGGCTGATCGCCATCGGGCTGGCGTTCGTCGTGCTCGCGTTCCCGAACCTGGCGCTCCTGACCCTCGTCTTCCTGCTCGGATTCGCGCTGCTCGTCATCGGGATCGACCGGGTCATCGCCGGAATCACCGGCCATCCGTTCGGCTGGATGCCGATGATGACCCCTCCGTCGGGCTCCGCTCCGACCAGCAGCACTCCGTCCCCGCCGGGGCCGCCGCACTAGGGTCCCGTCGGCGGAGGAGCTTTCCGCCCTCCGCCGGGCGGTTCCGCGGGCGGGGACCTCGTCGGGCCCGCGTCGGCGGTGGGCCGGGCCACGATTCCCCCGTACAGGTCGAACATCGACCACCGTCGGCAGAGCGGGCAGGCCATGTACCTCGAGGGACCGAGTCGGACCGCCGTGAACGACGCGCCGGGAACCCAGTCGTAGTCGAATTCCCGGTGGCACTTGGGACAGCTCAGCCGCGACCGCTGAACCAGGCCGCGCGTGCCGACGCGGCGCCCCCGAGCGTACATGAAGGCGTACACGACCACGGCGATCCCGACGCACGCGACCCCGACGCCGAGGGCGGCCCAGAACACCGCGCCGGCCATCCGTCACGACCCCCGGGGAGGGTCGGCGGCGCGGGGGAGCGACGCGGAGGGCCGTCGCCGGAACCAGGCGCGCCGCAGCCGTTGGCCGAAGGTCACCAGCGGGTCGGCGAAGAGGGGGACGCGTGCTCCGGGCGTCGAGAGCTCGGGCGGCAGGAGCCGTGGGTCCCTTCGCGCGGCCACCGAGTACAGCTGCCAGTCCGCCAGCGAGCGGCCGGCCTTCTGCCGGATGCCCCACATCAGCTTCCGCCGGTACGCGGGGTTCGGGAACGCGGCCTCGAGCTCGACGCTCGCGCCGGCCCCCGGGCTCCGACGCAGGATCTCGAGGAACGCCCGCTCCGTACGGCTGAACACGCACTCCCGAACGGCCGGGCGGATAAAACGTTACCGAAATCGGTAACGCCCCCGGGGAAGGAGGTTCCGCCCGCGCGCCGGTCCGGTCGGTCGACGGCTCCGGTACGGAGGGGCCGGCGCGACGGGCGGGGACCGCGGGGCGCCGGTCGGAGGGTTCCCCGTCCGTCCACGGGACGGGCCGCCCGTCGCTCAGAACCGGATCAGGGGTTTGATGATCCCGTCTTCCTTGCGGTCCATCATCCCGAACGCCGTTTCGATCGCCGAGAACGGGAACCGGTGCGTCGTCATCGGCGTCGGGTCGACGCGCCCCGTCGACAGGAACCGGAGGAGCCGAGCCATCCGCTCCCGCCCGCCGGGACAGAGGCCCGTTCGGATCGCCTTGTCGCTCATCCCGACCCCCCAGTCGAGCCGCGGGATCCGGACGTAGTCGCCGGCGCCATGGTACCCCACGTTCGAGATCGTGCCGCCCGGGCGCGTGGCGCGGACGCAGTTCATGAAGGTCTCCTCGGCCCCGAGCGCCTCGATCGCGGAGTCGACCCCCTGCCCTCCCGTCAGCTCGAGGATCCGGCGCACCGGGTCCTCCTTCGAGAAGTCGACGACCTCGTCCGCGCCGAACCGGCGCGCCAGCGCCTGGCGCTGCGGCACGTTCTCCACCGCGATGACCTGACCGGCGCCGAGGAGCTTCGCTCCCTGGATCGCCATCATCCCGACCGGCCCTGCCGCGAACACGGCGACGCTCCCGCCCAGCGGGATGGCGGCGTGCTCGGCCCCCATGAAGCCGGTCGACATCATGTCGCACGCGTAGACCGCCTTCTCGTCCGGCACGTCGTCGGGGATCCGGGCGAGGTTGGCCATCGCCTGGTTCACGTGGAAGTACTCCGCCAGCGCCCCGTCCTTGGTGTTCGCGAACTTCCAGCCCCCGAGGGCCTGCAGGCACTGCGACGGGAAACCGCGCAGGCAGTTCTCGCAGACATAGCACGGGGTGATCGCGTTGACCGCGACCCGCTCGCCGACGCGGAGTCCCTCGACGGCCGCGCCCAGCCGCTCGACGACTCCCACCGACTCGTGGCCGAGCGTGAGGTCATGTCGGTCCCCGATCGCGCCCCGGACGGTGTGGCTGTCCGACGTGCAGATCAGCGCCGCGGTGGTCCGAACGATGGCATCGTTCGGCCCCGGCTCTGGCACCGGCTTTTCCATCACGCCTACCGCGCCAATCTTCCGCATCACGAACGCCCGCATGGTTGAGACGGAGTCGACCTGCGGTCAAATAGCGGGCGTAAACGGGACTTGACCCCGTGCCGACGCCCGTGGGCTCCCGCGAGCCTCGAGAACCTCCGGCGCGGCGCCCAGAGGCTCCCGCTGCCCGAGCCGGTACGGAGTCGCCGACGACGCTCGGGGCGAGCCCCCAGCGTGCTCCGCCCCGGACCGATTCGGACCTCCGGTCGTCGTCCTCCCTCCAAAGGAGCGGGGTGTATACGGCGCCCGGCTCCGAGCTTAAGGCAAAACCACGAATCCCGCCTGGGCAAAGTCGGCATCGAACGCGAAGGCCGTATCCGCCCCGAGCGCGCGCATCACCACGAAGCTTGTGCAATCGGTGACGCTCCAGTCCTTGTCGTCGTGCTGCGCCATCAACGCGATGGCTCCGTCGTGATGAACTCGCTCGATCCAGAAAGTGATTAGTTGACGACTCTGGGTCATCGAGGTGGCCAGAGTTGCCGCTCGGCTCGGACCGAGGCGGCGTGCGACTAGGGTGAGTGTCTCTTGGATCACGTAGTTCGTGGTGATGGGCTGCCCGAACTCGCCCCGACTGACTCGCCCGTAGAAGTCCGCCGCCGCCGCGTGGTGCCGATCGTGGCGATCGGCCAACGCGACCCAGGCGCTGCTGTCGACGAAGATCATCGGCGCCGGGCGGGGCCGTAGAGCAGGTCGTCGTGCTTCCGGGCCGTGTCGTGGCCCTTGGGGCCACTCGCCCCCAGCGGGAAGGCATGGAAAATCGGATCGGCGGCGTCCACCGGCTCCTCCGCTAGGTAAGCGTGGATGGCCTGGCGGATAATCTCCTTCATCGGCTCTCCTCGGGCCGACGCCCGTTGGCGGAGGAGTCGATACTCGGCCTCGGGAAGCTGCGCCTGGACCAGAGTCATACCTCATGCTGTATTTTCCATTCAACATAAAGCCTCCGTATCCGGCTCCCGGGCGTTTCCGTTGGAACCTCACCCCCTCTATCGGAGTGGAGGGTTCCGCCCACCTCCGGGCCGGGCGTACGGGCGGTTTCGAAGCGGGCGATCGCTCGTCCGGACGTGCCGTCAGGACGGAGGGGAGGGGCAACTGGGCCCCCGCACGGCTGCGGGTCGAACGGACCGCGACGGAGTCGCGGTCTCCTCCATGGCGCGATCGGTGCCGCCTCAGCTCGTCGGTTCATCGACATCTAGAGTAGCGGTGGAGTCGAGCCAGCCACCGGATGGGCGGGCGGTCTCGCTCCGGCTGAGCCAGACTCGCCGAGGGAGACCGCGAACGGACCCCGAACATGGGAATGCTCACCCCGACGGCCCGGTCATCCCACGAGAGATGGAAGCGGGCGACGGTACGAAATCTCAGCTCCTCCAGAGACTGGGGAAGGTCTCGGTCCGGAGGAACTCGCTCGCGGAAAGGGTGTCGGCCGTCGACCGATTCACGACTGCTGAGACGAAGTACGTCGTGCCGATGGTAGAGCTCACCGCGGGCGGCCCCGGTCAACCACACGAGGCCACCCGGGAGGAGATCCGTACTCGATCCCGCCGGTACGGCTTGGAAGTATGCCCCCTGGGACCGGGGCCCTACCGGCCACTGGCCCACCTCAACCAGGCCGAAGGTTCCTACGGGAGTCCCTTCCGGCAGCACCGAGCGCCGTTCAGCTCCTTCCCCATCTGCTCAGAGCCGCTCGATGAAGACGCGACACTCCGAGGGGATTTTACCGGCGGCGGATCTATGGCATCCGGTGGCTACCGGGAATCCCCTCGCAAGGGAAGTTCGTTTGGGATCCCGGTGACCTTCTCCTGTTCGCTCGCTCCACGGACCCCCCGGCGCCACGCGTCGGAGCCGAAGATCGTGCATGAAGCGCAGGATACCGGTCGGAAACACAGCTAGAAAGTACGCTCAAACAGATAGCCCCGAGCGGATTCGAAACGCTCCCCGACGCGGGCGGGACTTCTTCAGACCCGGTACCGACAGGTACGCCGTAGAGGTCACCGCCGTCCGACCCGCGAGCGAAGCTCGGGGGCGGCCGGCGGCTGACTAGTACGTCTCGAGGTGGAGTCCCGGGATCCGTTGGAAGTCCTGGTCTCGTGTCACCAGCGTGGCCCGGTGCCTGTGGACGATCGCGGCGATCAACAGGTCGAGAGTGCCCACCGAACGCCCTTGCCGGTCGAGTTCGCCCCCGAGCCGAGCTGCGTCGTCGGCGGTCTCGGCCTCCAGTGGCAACACCTGCAGCCGTCGGGTCAGCGTGAGGCTTCGGTCCAGCAGCCGGCCCCCACGGCGGTAGCCGGATCGAAGAAACTCGGTGAGGGCCGGCGCGGGAATCGTAAGGGTCTCCGGAACTCCCTCCCACTCGACGGCGCGACGCCGAGCCCCCTCGTCACCACGCAGCAGATCGAAGCAATACGTCGCGTCAAGTGCCTTCACGGGCCACCTTGGGTCCGGTGAAGGCGGGACTGCCGTCGCGCGTCGCCCCGGCGGGCCGAGTCGCGCTCTCGCTCGATCTCCCTCCACACCCGAGGGGGAAGGTTGCCCAGGGAGCCAGCGAGGTCCGAGATTCGCGCGGGAGGGCGGAGAGTCCTTCGGACAACGGCGCTGAACGTCTCTCCGGACCGCTTCGACTTCGACAGAAGTTCGTACGCCTCCGCGTCCAGGGCAACGGTCTTGGACGCCATCAACGCAACGAACGTGTGCCGCCAATATATCGGTTGTGTCTTGTCAACACAGGCGGTGCAGTCCTGGACTGTGACCCTCGGCGGGCTCGAACCGCCTCGTCGGCCAACGTGGGCTGTTCCTTGCGACCCCGAAGGTCAGCTCAGCATCACGAAGCCGGCCAGAGCGAAGGCGGCGTCACAAGAGGACGCCATGTCCGCCCCGAGCGCACGCAGCACGACGGAGCCCGTTCACTCGGCGACGCTCCCGTCCGTGTCGTCGTGCCGTGCCCTCCGCGTGGCGGCCCCGCTGTGACGGATCCGCTCGACCCAGAAGGTGCTCATGGACGACCTTGGGTCATCGAGGCGGCCGGGCGCGTCGCTCGGGTCGCCGAGAGGAGAGCGGGCCGGCCCCACGTGGGGTGTTTGCAGTGACTCCGAGTCCGCAACCTATCTTCGGGAACGTGTCGTGGGGAGGCCGGTGACGGGCGACCTCCCTGTACCGCGAGGGAGAGAGTGGGTCGCGAAGCACGCTCGGACTCCGTTACCGCGTGAGCGACACCGCAAGGGTCCCCGGGGACCCTCCGGCCCCGGAGCCGCGGAGCACCCCAGCCGCAGCCGGGTCGCCGGTTGAGCACGCTTCGACCGAGACGGCTTCGCGGGGGGGGCGAGCGGACGCCGAACCCCGGAAGGTCTGTCCGGACTGTTCCATGGTCAGTCGACCGGTGGAAGTGGGTCGCCAAACGAAGTCCCGGCTCCTTCAGCGACTGCGCGAGCTCTCGGTCCGGATGAATGAGTCCGCGCGTCGGTTGCTCTCCGACGGTCGACTCACTACCACCGAGACGAGGCATATCCTGCCGACGGTGGAGCCCACCGTGGGCAACCTCGGTTATCGTCGGGGCGTCCCCGGGGAGGAGACCCGCGCGCTATCCCGCCGACTCGGACTGGACGCATGCCCACTGGAACTCGGACCCCACCCGCCATTCGCCTATCTCGGCCAGCCCGTGGGTTCCTTCGGGGCTCCCGCCCGGCAGCACCGGGCCCCGTTCCGCTCGGTTACGGTCCTGTCCGAGCCGCTGGATGGGGACCCCGGCGCCCCGAGAGGACTCTGCCTCCGGCAGATTGACGGCGTACCGTGGCTCCCCGGATACCGATCGGAAAGGACGCTCGTTTGGGACCCCGGTGGCCATCTCCTGTCCTCTCGATCCGCGGATTCCCCGACGCCGCCGGTCGGATCCGAACCCGGCGGAACCAGCGCCGGATCCCCATCGGGAGCGCCGGTAGACCGACCCGTGAGGTGGACCGGCGGCTAAGCCCTGCCCCGAGTCCTCCATCGACCACCGACTAGTCAGCCAGAAAGAGGGCCTGCCCTTCACGAGGGATGAAGGGTGGAGCGCGTGGGTGGCGGGCGTCGACACTATGGGGCCTGGACCCCGTCGCTAGTCTGCCCGCCGTCGACCCGCTGTCTTGGGGTTCGCCCCCGAAGAGGAGTTTGTCGGGTTCTGCCCGCACGCTCCACCCTGACCACCACCGTGGAGGAGGTGATCGGGTGTACGTAGGTATCGATGCCCATAAACGCGAGTGTCACGCCACTGTGCTGAATGAACGAGGAGAGAAGCTCTCCACCGCCAAGTTCCCGACGAACCTGGGGGCCCTGACCGCCTGGGCGCGGACCCTGCCCGAGGGCAGTGTGCTCGCCCTCGAGGCGAGCACCGTCGCCAAGCGGCTCTACTGGCACCTCAAGGGGTTGGGTCTCGACGTGCGGATGGCCCATCCCCTGGAGGTCCGACGGATGGCCGG
>JASHRQ010000116.1 GCA_030037265.1 Thermoplasmata archaeon
GTCGCCGCGGGCGAGTCCCTCGGCGGCCGCCGCGAGGCGCTGCTCGGGCGTCGCCGGCGAGGACGGGCGGGCGGGCTGCGCGCCCCGACGAGGCGCGTACGCGACGAAGTAGACGAGCAGCCCGGCGCCCAGCGCGAGCAGTCCGGAGAGGTAGACCAGGTCCTCCACCCCCGCGCCGCCGATCGAGAGGAACTCGCCGCCGGAGCCGGTGTAGAGCGGCGGCTCGTGCAGGACGTCGGCGCCGATCAGCGTGCCGAACGTGCCGGTGGCGTAGCCGGCCGCGAGGCCGAGCAGCGCGGAGGCCCGCTCGAACGTCCCGACGAGGACCACCGCGGCCGCGCCGACCAGCGCGGGAGCGATGAGGTAGAGCGGGAAGACCGACTCGATGCCGTACCCCGGGACCGCCGTCGAGGTGGCGAACGTCACGACCGTGGCGAGCGAGGCCAGCCCCACGACGGACGGGATGCGGAGCCGCGACCCCCCGGCCGGGTCCGGCGCCCCGTGGACCCACGGGAGGAAGAGGGTCACCGCGGTCGCGGTCGCGCCCACGGCGGCCACGCCCGCGACCGCGGCGAGGCCCGGAAGGACGAGCAGCACCACGACCACTCCGGCCACCGCGGCTACGAGAACGAGGAGGAGGCGGCCGATCGCCGCCCTCCGACCCGCGAAGGCGACGGCGGTCGCGGTCGCGCCCACGGCGGCCACGCCCGCGACCGCGAGGAGGCCCGGGAGGACCAGCACCGTCGCGAACTCCCCCGCGGTCGCGATGGCGAGGACGAGGAGGAGGCGTCCGATCGGCGCCCACCGGCCCGGCGAGATCGTCCGCTCGAGCAGGAAGACCGACAGCAGGACCGGCACGAGGCCGCCGCCCAGGTTCATCGCGAGGACGTCGCCGGACCACGAGAAGAACGGGGCGTCCGCGAGCGAGCCCAGGAACGCCCCGGGGAGGAGGAGCCAGAAGGCCATCCGGCCGAACCCGCTCTCGACCGCCTCCGCCGGCCGCGCCCAGGCCCAGAGGTACAGGATGACCCAGACGACGGGGATCACCGCGACGGAGACGACGGTGCTGACGACGTCGCTCGTGAGGTTCCAGGGGTCGACCAAGCGTCCGTTCCGACGGGGTGGGCCACGCGGCGCCCGGTCCCGTGGGAGTACGAGGTCCCCACCCCGCTAAACCTTTTGTTTCGGCCCCCCGTCCTCGGCCGGATGGCGGCGACGCGGACCGAGGAGGACTCGCTCGGACGGCGGGAGGTCCCGGCGCAGGCGTACTACGGGATTCAGACGCTCCGCGCGCTCGAGAACTTCCCGGTGAGCGGCCTCCACGCCTCCCCGCACCTGGTGCGCGCCTACGCGATCCTCAAGGGGGCGGCCGCCCGGGCGAACGTCGAGCTCGGGTCGCTCGACGCCGAGCGCGGCCAGGCGATCGGGGCCGCCGCCGCCGAGGTGGCGGCCGGGAAGCTCGCGGACCAGTTCGTCGTCGACGTCTTCCAGGCCGGGGCCGGCACGTCGTTCCACATGAACGTCAACGAGGTGCTCGCGAACCGGGCGCTCGAGATCCTCGGGAAGCCCCGCGGCGACTACCGGAGCGTGAGCCCGAACGACCACGTGAACTGCGGCCAGTCGACGAACGACACCTTCCCGACGGCGGCGCAGGTCGCCGCCCTGTTCGCGCTCCGCGAGGTGCGCGCCGCCGTCGAGACGCTGAGCGGGAGCCTGCGTCGGAAGGGCGAAGCGTTCCGCCGGCACGCGAAGTCCGGCCGGACCCACCTCAAGGACGCGATGCCCGTGACGCTCGGGGCCGAGCTCCGGGCCTACGCCACCGCCCTCGACCGGGTGCTCGAGCTGCTTCCGGCCGTCGAGCAGTCCCTCGCCGAGGTGCCGCTGGGCGGGAACGCCGTCGGCACGGGCGTGAACACGCGCGCCGGCTTCCGCCGCCGGGTCGTGCAGTACGCGGCGGAGGGGACGGGGCTCCCGCTGCGCGTCGCCCGGGACCCGTTCGAGGCGATGCAGAGCCGGGCGCCGCTCGGGGAGGCGGCGGCCTGGATGAAGACGCTCGCGGGCGAGCTGGGCCGGATCGCGAACGACCTCCGGCTGCTGTCGAGCGGTCCCGCGACGGGGCTCGACGAGCTCCGCGTGCCGGAGATCCAGCCGGGCTCCTCCATCATGCCGGGCAAGGTGAACCCGTCGGCAGCGGAGTGCCTCAACCAGATCGCCTTCCGGGTGGTCGGCTCCGAGCTCTCGACCTCCCTCGCGGTCCAGGCCGGCCAGCTCGAGATCAACGTCATGATGCCGCTCGCGGCGTTCGAGGTGCTGTTCTCGGCGGGGATCCTCGCGCAGTACCTGCCGGTCTTCGCGCGGAGCTGCGTGGACGGCCTCGAGCCGAACGAGGCGGCGCTCGCGCGGTACCTCGGCAGCTCGACGGCGGTCCTCACGGTGCTCACCCCGAAGTTCGGGTACCTCCGGATCGCGGAGCTCGTCCACGAGTCGGCGCGGACCGGCCGGTCGATGAAGGAGCTCCTGGTCGCCCACGGGCTCGCCACGGCGGCGGAGGCGGACGCGCTCCTGAGCCCGGCGGCGCTCGCGAAGCTCGCGGAGCCCGTGGAGTGAGCCGGCCGCCCGCTCGGCCGCGCTAAGGTTAAAGGGCGCCCGTCTCCGTCCCCCCGGCCCATGGCGACCGTCGAGGAGATCGCGGTCTCGCTCGGCGCCGAGTTCAGCCAGGAGTACCGCCGGGCGATTGCCGTGCTGGGCCAGGTGGGGCTCACCGACTACGAGGCCCGGGCGTACATCGCCCTCGTGGCCCGCGGGATCGGCGACGCGGCGGTGATCGCCCAGGCGGCCGGGATCCCCCGGACCTCGGCGTACAAGGTCCTCGAGTCGCTCGTCCAGAAGAGCTACGCCCAGACCGCCGGCGGGAAGCCGCTCCTGTTCAAGCCCCGGCGGCCCGTCGAGGTCGCGGAGACGCTCAAGACGTCGATCCAGGAGGTGTTCGAGAAGCTGGAGGCGCTCCACACCGTCGCGGCCGAGCACGGCGAGCCGCAGCTCGTGTACCTCCTGAACGGCAAGGAGAAGGTCATCGGGAAGATCTCGGAGCTGCTCGAGCAGGCGACGAAGTCGTTCATCCTCACGACCCCCCAGGTGTCGGAGCTGCGCGAGGAGCTCGGGAAGAAGTTCGCGAACGCGGTCAAGCGCGGCGTCGAGGTGACGTTCGTCACCGCGCCGCTCCAGAAGATGCCCGAGGGGGTGCGCCTCATCCCCCGCGCCAACCTGCTCGCGACCGAGGTCCTGTCCGACGGCCAGCACGCCCTCCTCGCCGCCCCGCACCTCGAGGCGTGCGGGTTCACCGACAACCCGATCCTGACGGCCCACCTCCAGCAGTTCCTGGAGATCATCCTGGACCGGGAATCGGACGCGAAGCCGTAGCGCCCGGAGCGATGCGGGAGCGCGCCGGGGCGCCGGCCGAGCGGGTCCGTCGCCGGGTCGCCCGGGCCGCGGGCCCGTCGGTCGCCTGCCGGCTGCCGGACGGGTACCACCGCCTGGGCCGGGTGCTCGTGCTCCGCCTGGACGAGTCGCTCCGGCCGCAGTTCGGCCTCATCGGCGAGGCCTGGAGGGAGGAGCTCGGCGTCGGGGCGGTGCTCCGCCGCGCCGGGGAGGCCGCGGGGGAGCTCCGGTTGCCCCGGTTCGAGCGGATCGCGGGGACGGACGCGGAGACCGAGGTGGTCGAGTACGGCGTGCGGTACCGGCTCGACGCCGAGCGGCTCCTGTTCGCCCGCGGGAACCGGGCGGAGCGGCACCGGGCCGGCGCGGTGACGCGGCCGGGGGAGGTCGTCGCCGACCTGTTCGCGGGCATCGGCTACTTCGCGCTGCCGGCGGCGGTCCACGGACGGGCCGCCCGGGTGTGGGCCGTGGAGAAGAACCCGCTCGCCTTCCGGTACCTCGTCGAGAACGCGGCACGGAACGGCGTCGCGGACCGGATCCGGCCGCTCCGGGGCGACAACCGGGAGGTCGAGCTGCCCGCCGCGGCGTTCGACCGCGTCTTCCTGGGGTATCTCCCGAGCGCCGTGCCGTGGGTCGGCCGCGCGGTGGAGCTCCTCCGGCCCGCCGGAGGGACGGTGCACGTCCACCTCGCCGTCGGGACGCGCGAGGGCCGGCCCGGCGCCGAGGCCGAGGTGGGGGCGGCGCTGGCGCGCGCGGGGGCGCCCGCCGAGGCGCTCACGAGCCGGACGGTGAAGGCGTACGGGCCCGGGAAGGAGCACGTGGTCGTCGACGCGCGGGTCGGGTCCCGCCCGGCCGGCTGAGCCCCGTCGGGGCGCCCGGGCTCACGACGGGGACGCGGCGCGGGCGCCGGACGCGGCCGCCGGCCCGGCCGTCGTCGCCGACCGCCGGAGCGCCTCCACCGTGCTCGGGAACGTCCGCACGAACCGTTCCACGTCCTCGGGCGGGTTCGAGAAGGAGACCCGGACGAACCGGTGCCCGTGGGTCTTCGACAGGTAGTTCCCAGCGCGGACGAAGACGCCGTGCCGCAGGAGGAGCTCGCGCTGGAGCGCCTCGGGCGACACGCCGGTCGCGGAGAGGTCGATGACGAACATGTTGGCGGCGGAGGGGAAGACCGGCAGGAACGTGTCCGGCGTCGACCGGACGGCGGCGCGGATCCGGTCCTGGTTCGCCCGGGTGGTCGCCCGCACGGCGTCGAACCAGCGCGACTTCGTCGAGAGGGCCGCGAGGGCGGCCACCTGGGCGAGGATGTTCACGCCCAGGTCGTTCGTGTTGAACCGGCCGACCTCCTTCGCGAGCTCGGCCGACGCCGCGAGCCCGCCCAGCCGCATCCCGGCGAGGCCGCAGTTCTTCGAGCAGGACCACATCGTGAGCGTCCGCTCGGGGTAGACCCCCGCGGCGAGCGTGTGCCCCGGCGCGAAGTCGCGGTAGGTGACGTCGTGGACGAGGTACAGCCCGTGGTCCCGGGCCACGCCGGCGATCGCGCGGACCTCCTCCGCCGAGTAGCCGGAGCCGAGCGGGTTCAGCGGGTCGATGAGGAGCACCATGCGCGTCGCCGGCGAGACCGCCGCGGCGACGCGCTCGGCGGTGAGCTTGTACGGCGGCGCGTAGATGTCGAGCGGCCGCACGACGCCGCCGGCGAGCTCGATGAACCGGTGGATGATGAGGTAGCTCGGGTCCGAGGCGATGACCTCGTCGCCGGGATGCAGGAGCGCCCGCGTCGCCATGTAGAGCGACTCCGTCGCGCCCGCGGAGAGCAGGAGGCCGGTCCCCTCGGGCAGTCCCAGGTCCTCGCGCACGCGCTCGCGGAGCTCGGGGAGGCCGGCGGCCGGCGGGTACCCCTCGTACCGGCGTTCCCGCACGGCCTCGAGGATCGCCGGCTGGACGACCTCGGGGGGGACGAGGTGGTTCGTGTTCTGGGAGAGCCACGCGACCTCGGTCCGGTGCGCGTGGGCCCAGCCGAAGGCGTCGAACGGAGCGGCCGCCATCCGCCCCGGGAGCCCGGGGCCCTCCATAACGCCTCCGGAATCGTCGGCGGGCCGCGCCGCCCCGGTCCGTTCGCCGGGGGCGGTCGCGGGCTACGTGCCCTGCTCGAGCGCCACCGGAGTGCCCGCCCCGCGGAGGCCGTCGGAGTCCCACGCGGCGAGGACGTAGCGACGCTGGTACGTGAAGGTGGGATTGCCGAGCCGCTCCCGGACGCGGGCGATGGCGCGCTCGACGACCTCGGGCGGGGCCCGGAGCATCCAGCGGTTGCCGCGTCGGCCCATCCGGGCGAGCCGCTCGTCCAGCGTCTCGGTCACCTCCCGCTCGCTGAGCCGGGTGGAGCGGTTGGGCGGCACGCGCTGCAGCAGCTCGCGCTCCCGCTCCCACGGCCGGCCGCGGGTCGGCGGCGCGAGGCCGGCCTCCTTCAGCACCTCGTTCATGATCTCCCGGATCTGGCGCTGGGTGCCGCCGTCCGGGCCCCCCGCCGGGCGGTCCCGGTCGGAGACGAGCGCCAGCACGGTCCGCCGGCTCACCCGCGCCGCCTCCCGGAGGGCGGACGCCGGGTCGTCGAGGACATGCAGGACGTGGACGAACAGGGTCCCGTCGAACGCCCGGTTCCGGAACGGGAGCCGGTACGCGGAGCCGCGGACCAGCCGGGGGATCCGCTTCGCGCGGGCCCGGGCGAGCATCTCGCGCGACGCGTCGATCCCGGTGACCGTCATGCCGCGACGCCCGAGCGGCGCCGCCACCCGGCCCGTCCCGACGCCCACCTCGAGCAGCTGCTCCACCCGCTCCTCGGTCAGGCCGTGCACGAGGCCGTCGAACGTGGGGGCATCGAGCGGCTCCCGCGTCTCGTCGTAGACCGGCGCGATCTCGTCGAACTCCCGCACCGCGCGCGTCCCCGGCATGGCCCGTCCGTGCGGTCCGGCCCAGCGCGGGGAGGCGTATTACGGGGAGGTCCCGACGGCCCGCGCGACCCCCGCGAGGTAGCTCGTGACGATCCCCATCGACTGCGGCCGGGCCTCGGTCCGCTCGAACCCGGCGCCGCGGAGCAGCCCGAGCATCGTCGCGCGGTCCGGCAGCCGTCGGAGCGAGTCCGGGAGGTACCGGTACGGCCCCGCGCTGTGCACGGCCGCGCCGAGCCACGGCACCACGTGGTCGAAGTAGGCGTGGAAGAGCGACCGCAGGGCGGCGGAGGACGGCTCGGTGATCTCGAGCGTCAGCAGCGTGCCGCCCGGGCGGAGGACCCGCCGGAACTCCCGGAACGCCTCGGGCAGCCCCACGAGGTTCCGGACGACGAACGCCGACATCGCGACGTCGAAGGTGGAGTCCGGGAACGGGAGCCGGCGGGCGTTCCCCCGGGCGAAGCGCACGCGCGATGCCGCGGCCGTCCCGCGGGTCGCCCGTTCCGCGGCCCCGAGCATCGCCGAGGTGAAGTCGACCCCGACGACCCGGGCGCGGGGGAAGGCGCGGGCGGCGAGCCGCGTGAGGTCCCCGGTCCCGCATCCCAGGTCGAGGATCCGCTCGGTGGGAGGGTCCCCCCGGCGGAACCGGACGAGGTCCCACAGCGCCCGCGGCCGCCAGAGGTAGTCGTTCCCGAGCGAGGCCGCGTGGTCGAACCAGTCGTACCGACGCACGATGTGGGTGAACATCGCCCGCACGTCGCGCTCGAACGTCGGCGACGCGCGGTCCGGGAGCGGCGAGCCGTCCGGGGCCCGGGGTGCCCCGGCGGCCGGCGGGGCGGGAGGGGTCTTCCCCGGCATCGGCGACGGGAGACGACGCCGGTAAAGGCGTTTGGCCGTTCCTCGGGCGCGCCCCCGGGCGCCGGCGGGAGCCTACGCGGCGGCGGCGGTCGGGCCGGGGCTCCGACGGCGCCGAGGCGCCCCCGTCGCGGGGGGCGTACCGTCCGACCGGCTCCGCGCCCGGGTCACGGGGGCGGGGAGGCGTCCGAGAGGGCGCGCTCGACCCGCTCCCGGAGCGGCGCGAGGTCCGCGTGGAGCGCGACGACGCCCCCGTCGAGCGACGCCTGGAACAGCGCGCGCGCCGCCGCCCGGTCGCCGCGGTCGAGCGCGAGCGACGCCAGGCGGAGGTGGATCTCCGCCATGTCGGGCTTCAGCTCGAGCTGCGTCGCCTCCCGCAGCGCGAGCTCGTACCGCTCGCGCGCCTCGTCGAACTGCCGGGCGGTCTGCGCGATGATCCCCTCGATCATCGTGATCTGCGTCTCCGCGAGCGCGTCGCCGAGCGGCCCCAGGAGGTTCCGCGCGCGGGCGATCGCGGCCCGCCCGCGGTCGACCTGCCCGACCTCGGCCCGGAGCTGGGCCTCGTTGAGCGCGCAGTAGCCCATCCAGATCCGCGAGCCGCTCCGCTCCGCCGCCTCGCCGGCCGCGGTGATGTCGCGGAGCGCCTCGTCCATCCGGTCCAGGTTGTGGTAGACGAGCGAGCGGTTCATGTGCACCCGGGCCAGCGCGGCGTAGTCGTGCGTCGACTCGAAGACCGCCGCGGCCGCGTTGTACAGGCGCACCGCCTCCTCGGTCTTCTCCGGCGCCTGCGAGATGAGCGAGTTCGCGAGGTCGATGAGCGCGTGGCCGCGCTCGCGCGCGTCCCCCTCGGTCTCGGCGAGCGCGAGCTCCTCGCGGTGGTGGCGCTCCGCCTCGGCGAACTGCCCGAGGTGGAGCTGCGCCGCGCCGAGCACCCGGTGCGACACCAGGATCCCGCGCCGGTTCGACCGGCGCTCGAACAGGCCGAACGCCTCCGTCGCCATCGCGAGCGCGTCGGCGTTCCGGCCCTCGTCCTGGAGGTCGCGGGCAAGCCACAGGAGCGCGAGCCCGAGGTCGCCCTCGAGCGCCGGGTCGCCGCGGGCGCGCTCGACCGCCTCGCGGAGCACCTCCTCGCAGCGCGGCAGGTCGCCGAACTCCCCCAGCGTCCGGCCGAGCTCGATCATGAGGCGGAGCTCGAGCGCCGGGTCGCGCTTGCCGAGGCGCCGCGCGCACTCGAGCGCGCGCTCGAGGTGGACGATCGCGGCGTCGTAGGCGAACGCCGACGAGGCGAGCTCGGCGGCGCGCCGGTTGTACTCGAGCGCCTTCGGCTCGTCGTGCGCCAGGTAGAACTGCCGTGCGAGCTCGAAGACGACGGCGTTGCGGTCGCGGATCCCCTGCTCGATCGCGACCGCCGCCTTGCGGTGGAGGATGCGGCGCCGCGTCTCGGTGAGGCCGCCGTACGCCTCGGCGCGGACCGCCTCGCGGACGAACTCGTACACCTCGCCGCCCTTCTCGCGCAGGAGCCCTCCCCGGACGAGCCGGTCGAGCGACTCGGCGAGCGGCTCCTCGTCGATCCCGGTGGCCGCGTGGAGGGTCGGGAAGTCGAACTCCTTCCCGAGGACGGCGCCGTAGACCAGCACCCGGCGGTCCTCCTCGCTGAGCGTCCGCACCCGTTCCCGGAGCGCCTGCTCGAGGTCGCGGATCCCCGGCTCCGCCCGCGCCGTCGGCGTCGCGGGGGCGAGCCCCAGCGAGCCCCGCACGATCTGCTCGACGAACAGCGGGTTCCCCTCGGTCTGCGTGTACCACCGGACGACGGAGTCCCGGCTCGGCTCGCGCCCCCCCATGAGCCACCGGACGTACTCGGGGAGCTCCCCCTCGCTCAGGCCCCGCACCGGCAGGACCGACACGCCCGCGGTGTCGGTGAGCGCCCGGAGCGCGGCCGCCGTGCGGGGCGGCCGCTCCCCGTCCGGCACCGTCGTCGCCAGCACGAGCACGCGGCGCTCCGGCAGCGCCCGGGCGAACTCGCGGAGGAACTCGAGGCTCGAATCGTCGGCGAGGTGGAGGTCGTCGACGGCGAGCAGGAGCGGGTCCCGATGCGAGAGGTCGGTGAAGAACGCCGACAGCTGGTCGAACAGCTGGAGCCGGCTCTCCTCGATCCGCTCCACGGGCGCCGCGAGCTGCGCGAGGAGCCGGTCCTCGGTCTCCTCCGTCGTGCGCGGCTCGAAGAAGCTCACGGGCCGCGGGCCCCGCGTCGGGTCGTCCGACTCGACCGGCGCGAGCAGGAGCGGGAGCGTCGCCGGAGGGCTTCCCTCCCCCCGGCCGTTCCCCGAGAGGTCCGGGGCGTGCAGCGACCGGATGAGCTCCTGCAGGACCGCGAACGGCTGCGGGGGGTCGAGCGGCAGCGCCCGTCCCTCGAGCACGTGGAACCCCCGGTCCCGGGCGTCGGCGACGGCCGACCGCAGGAGCGTGCTCTTGCCGATCCCTCCCTCCCCGACCAGGAGCACGAAGCCGCCCTGGCCGCCCTTCGTGGAGTCGAGGTGGCGCTGGACCCCCTCCCGCACCTCGGAACGGCCGAAGACCGGCGTCGCGCGGTTCGTCGCGGCCGCGGGGCTCGCCGCCATGTCGTCCCTCGGTAGAATAGAGGGGGCCCCGTACTATAAGGGTGGTCGGAGCGGCGGACGGCGAGCCCCCCACGCCCGCCCCAAACGGTTATGAGCCGACCCACGGCTTCCCGCGGTTCCCGATGTCGGCGCCGTCGGACCGCTCCCTCCCGTCCTCGCAGCAGCTCGGGCTCTGGGGATTCGGCGGGCTGCTCGTGCTCGCCGTCGTCTTCTACGTCTGGTGGGGGCTCACCTACCGGGTGTGGATCGACAACGGCGTGTACGCCGTCGTGATCACGATGCTGCTGTTCGGCCTCGCCGGGCTCTGGCTGTTCTGGCCGACCCCGGAGACCCCCCCGTCGGCCTGAGGGGCCTCAGAGGGGCCGGCCGGCGAGCACCCACCGCGCGCCGCTCCGCTCCCCGCAGGCGATGCACGGCCCGGGCGCCCCGGGGTCGACCGGCAACGGGCGCTCGGGCGTCCCGAGCACGCCCCCCTCGATCGCCGCCTCGATCCGGTGGCCGCACGCCTCCTGCCCGCACCAGGGAACGACCCGCACGGTCGTCGACCCCGACAGCTCCTCAAGCTTCGTGGCGACGGAGAACGCCGAGCGGAAGGCGCTCTCGGCCCGAGCGGTGAGCGTCCGGTCGAACGCGGAGAGGGCGTCGGCGACCGCCCGGTCCAGCTCGCCCGGTCCGAGGACCGTCCGCTCCCCGAGCCGGTTCACCGCGGTCACCGTCCCGGCCGAGGCCTCGCGGGGGCCGATCTCCAGCCGGAGCGGCACCCCCCGCGACTCCCAGCGGTAGTACTTCGCCCCCGGTCGCTCGTCCGAGTCGTCGACGTGGACCCGGAGCCCGCGGTCCCGGAGCCGGTCGGCGAGCCCCCGGGCGGCCTCGACGGGGGCGGCGCCGCCGCCCGGCGCGGCGATCGGGACCAGCACGACCTGGACCGGGGCGAGGATCGACGGGAAGACGACCCCCCGCCGGTCGCCGTGGACGGCGACGACGGCGCCCAGGAGCCGCTCGGAGAGCCCGAACGTCGTCTGGTGGACGTACCGGAGCGTCCCGGCGGGGTCCTCGTACTGGATGCCGTACGGCCGGGAGAAGTTCTCCCGGTAGTGGTGGACGGTGCCGATCTGGAGCGTCCGCCCCTGGCCGACCGGGATGTCGAGCGCGATCGAGTAGTGGGCCCCGGGGAACTTGTCCCAGTCCGGGCGGCGGCTGGCGGCGAACGGGAGCGCGAGCGCGGCCGCCATCCGCTCGAACGCCGCGAGGTCCTCCTCGACGCGCGCGGTCGCGCGCGCCTCGTCGGCCTGGCAGGTGTGCTCCTCGAAGAAGTGGATCTCGCGGACGCGGAGGAACGGCCGCGTGGTCTTCGTCTCGTACCGGAAGACGCTCACGATCTGGTAGACGTTGAGCGGCAGGTCGCGGTGGGACCGGACCCAGAGCGCGAAGACCGGGTACATCGCGGTCTCGCTCGTCGGCCGGAGGACGAGCGGGATGTCGAGCGCGCTCGCGCCGCCCTTGGTGACCCAGTACACCTGGTCGTCGAACCCCTTGACGTGCTCCTTCTCCTTCTCGAACTGCGGCTGGGGGATCAGCGTCGGGAACTCGATCGCCCGCGAGCCGATCCGCTCGACCTCGCGCACGAGGAGCGCGTCCAGCGCCCGGCGGGACTGCATCCCGTACGGGGTCCAGATGTTCATCCCCTTCACCTCGTACCGCTTGTCGGTCAGCTCGGCCGCCTCGACGGCCGCGAGGTACCAGTCGATGAACCGCTCGGCCTTGTCCGGGAGGTCGACCATCGGAGCGCTCGGCAGCGGGACGGGCCCGCGGTATAAGGTTGCCCCGACCCGGAGGGCGGACGGTGGAGTCGAATGCACCACAGCAATAATAGCGGACGAGCCGCCTCTCCGGACGCACCATGCGGCTGGTCGTCTGCGTCGACCGCGACGATGACATCGGGCGCAAGACCGGCATCGCCGGGCCGATCGTCGGCCGGTCCGCCGTCCTCGACGCCGCGACCCGCCTCGGCACCGCCGACCCGGAGGACACCGACACCAACGCGCTGTTCGCCGGGGTCCGCCTGCGGGACGAGCTCGAGCAGCACGGCGAGACGGCCGAGGTCGTGGCGATCACCGGGGACGCGAAGGTCGGCATCCTGTCCGACCGGACGATCGCCCAGCAGCTCGACTCGGTGCTCCACACCCATCCCGCGGAGTCCGCCTACTTCGTCTCCGACGGCGCGGAGGACGAGTACCTCCTGCCGATCCTCTCCTCCCGCATCCGGATCGACGGGGTCCGGCGGGTGGTCGTCCGCCAGAGCCCGGGGCTCGAGTCGACCTACTACACGCTCGTCCGCGCGCTCAAGGACCCGAAGCTCCGCACGAAGACCGTCCTCCCGTTCGCCCTCGTGCTGATCGCCCTCGGCTTCGCGGCCGCCGCGGGGCAGGTCGTCTGGGGGTTCATCGGCCTCGTGCTCCTGATCGGCGTCTACCTGATCTTCTGGACGTTCGACATCGACGAGATGCTCATCGAGTCGATCCGGTCGACCTCGTCGGACATCCGGCAGGGGGCGGTCGCCTTCGGGTTCGGGCTGTTCGCCATCGGCCTCGCGGGCGCCGGGTTCGTGGACGGCTACAACGCCTACCTCCGGCTGGTGTCGACGAACGACCTCGCGCGGATCCTCCAGTTCCTGCTGACCGGGCTCGCCTGGTGGCTCGCGAGCGGGATGGTGTGGGAGACCGGGCGCGCGGTCCGGCGGTACCTCTCGCGGGGGCACCTCCCGTACTCGTACCCGATCGCGATGCTGTCGATCGTCTCGCTCGGGCTCGTCTCCTACGGGCTGGTGTACCTCGTGGAGTACCTGGAGGGGCTCCCCGTGCCCGGCCAGCTCCTGCTCATCGTGGGCGCCATCGCCGCCGGGCTCGCGCTGCTCGTGATCTCCGCGCTGCTCGTCCAGTGGATGCGGGCGCGGACCGCCGCGGCCGCGGCCGCGCCGGTGGAAGGGTAGGCGCCGGCGCTCAGGGGCGCGGGGGCCCTGCGCGGAGCGCCCGCTCGACGTCCCCCGGGGGGACGACGAGGTGGCACCGGTCCGCGAGGACGCGGGCCGTCCCTTCCGCCGACCCGTCCCCCTCGGAACGCGCCTTCGCGGCGAGCGTCCGGAGGTCCTCCCAGTAGGTCCAGGGAAAGACGACCCAGGCCCACCGGTCGGCCGGTATCTCCTCCGCGAAGAAGGTCGGGACGAACGTCGAGTGCGCGAGGTGGAGGAACGTCCCGGTGGCGAGCGACGCCGGCCGGCCGTGGAGCCGCACGTGCTCGGTCGCGAGCCGGAGGCTCGCGCCGGTGTCGGTGATGTCGTCCACGACGAGCGTCCGGAGCCCCTCGACCGGTCCCGAGAGCCCGCCGGTCACCCGCGCCTCGCCGTCGGGCGTCGCGGTGACGCCCCAGTGGGAGGTCGGGAGGGAGGCGAGCCGCTTCACGGCGAGGCGGTCCGCGACGAGCCGGGCGGGCACCCAGCCGCCGCGGGTGAGGCCGACGACCGCCTCGGGCGCCGGGCCGGCGGCGAGGACCCGCCCGACGAGCGTCTCCGCCCACCGGTCCACGTCCGCCCAGGTCGCCCGGCGGCAGGTCGGGAGGTCCGGCACGGTGGGTCGGGCCCCGCCGGGGCCGCCTACGGGTAGATCCCGCGGGTCTGGATCGCGTCGACGACCCGTTGGATCGCCACGATGTACGCGGCGGACCGGTTGTGCACCTTCCGCTCCTCGGCGACGGCGTGGACGCGGGCGTACGAGTCGGTCATCACCCGGTCGAGCCGCTGGTTCACCTCGGCGAGCGACCAGTAGTACCCCTGGATGTCCTGGGCCCACTCGAAGTAGCTCACCGTGACGCCCCCCGCGTTCGCGAGGATGTCCGGGAGGACGGTGATCTTCTTCTCGAAGAACACCTGGTCCGCCTCGGGGACCGTCGGGCCGTTCGCCGCCTCGGCGATGACCTTCGCCTGGACCTTGTCGGCGTTCTTCCGCGTGAGCTGGTTCTCGAGCGCTGCCGGGATCAGGATGTCGACCTTCGACTCGAGGATCTCCTCGTTCGACACGGGCTTCGAGCCCGGGAATCCCGTCACCGAGCCGGTCTTGTGCTTGTGCTCCCCGACGGCCTTCGGGTTCAGCCCGTCGGCCTTGAACACCCCGCCCTTGGTGTCGCTGACCGCGACCACCTTCGCGCCGAACTCCTCGCTCAGGATCGTCGCGGCGACGCTCCCGGCGTTGCCGAACCCCTGGACCGCGACGGTCGCGCCCTTGAGCTTCAGTCCCGCCGGTCCGGCGGCCTCGCGGATCACGTAGGCGCAGCCGCGGCCGGTCGCCTCGCCCCGGCCCTCGCTGCCGCCGAGGGAGAGCGGCTTCCCCGTGACGACGCCCGGGACCGAGTGGCCCTTCGCCATCGAGTAGGTGTCCATGATCCACGCCATCGTCTGCGAGTCGGTGTACACGTCCGGCGCCGGGATGTCGACCTCGGGGCCGATGATCGGCACGAGCTCGGCGGCGAACCGGCGCGTCATCCGCTCGACCTCGCCCTTGGACAGCTTCTTCGGGTCGCAGATGATCCCGCCCTTCGCCCCGCCGTACGGCAGGTTCACGACGGCGCACTTCCAGGTCATCCACGCGGCCAGCGCGCGCACCTCGTCCAGCGACACCTGGGGATGGTACCGGATCCCGCCCTTCGACGGGCCGCGGGCCATGTTGTACTGCACGCGGTAGCCGGTGAACACCCGGTAGTCCCCGTGGTCCATCCGGACCGGGAAGTTGACCGTCAGCTCCCGCTTCGGGTGCTTCAGGATCTCGCGGATCCCGCCCCGGAGCCCGAGGAGGTCCGCCACGATATCGATCTGGCGCTTCGCCGTCTCGAAGGGGTTGATCGCCTCGCCGTCGTTCGGCATCCTTGGCCACCCGTGCGGCGCGCGAGGAAGGGGGTCTATTTGATGGTAGCCGGGGAGTGCCACGCCGACGCACGCCGGATCGGCGCGGTCACGGTTCCCGCCACCGCGCGAGCCGGAGCGACGCGGCGCCGAACAGGACCGTGAGCGTGACGAGCGCGCCGAACTGGACCCACGGGGAGCCGAGCGCCGGGACCGTCGGGATCGGCGGGAGCGGGAGCCCGACGGCGCGGTCGGCGAGCTGCCCCGCGTACGTCGACGGCGAGAAGAACGCGACCCACCGCCACGGGGCGGGGATCGACGCGATCGGGTAGAACAGCGGCGGGAGCACCGACAGCACGGAGAAGACGACGGTGCCGATCGGCCAGATCTCGCGGAGCTGCCGGAAGAACGTGGAGATCATGAAGCCGAGCGAGGTCGCCATGAGCCACGTCAGCGCGACCACGCCGAGCAGTGCCGCGAACGCGACGGCGCCGAACCCGGTGACGACCTCGAGCACGGCGAAGAACAGCGCCATCGACGGGAGCGCGAACGCGAGCTCCGAGAGCGCCATCCCGAGGACGTACGACAGCGGCCGCATGGGGCTCGCGACGAACACCTGCTGGAGCTGCCGCTCGAGCCGGAGGTAGCCGCAGTCGTTGAGCATCCCGTTCCCGGTGAACAGGGTGGTGAACATCACGCCCCCGACGATGCCGAACGGGAGGAGCGGGTGCGGGGCGACGACGTACAGGAAGAACAGGAAGCAGAACGGCGTCAGGAAGACCGCCACGATCAGCACCGGCGTCCGCCAGAGCGGCGTGAGGCCGTTGAAGTAGCAGAGCCGGAGGACCGCGTTCGCCTGCGTCCGCACGCTCACGGTCCGCCCTCCGGGTCCACCTCGTCCTCGATCCCGCGCCCGACGAGCGCCAGGAACGCCTCCTCGAGTGTGACCGGCCCCACGTGGATTGGGCGCTCCCGCTCGAGCGCCCGTCGCGTGAGCTCGGGCACGACCGAGCGCGTCGTGAGCAGCGTGAGCCGCCCCCGCTCCTCGAACACCTCGCCGTACGGCCGCAGCTCCGGGACCGTGAAGCCGGAGTCGAACTGCAGCCGGACCTCGCGGTGGACGCGGGACTTGAGCGCCTCGGGCGTCCCGCGGTACAGGATGTGGCCCCCCTCGATGACGGCGAGCTCCTGGGCGAGCTGCTCCGCCTCGTCGAGGTAGTGCGTCGTGAGGAGCACCGTCGACCCGCGCTGGGTCGCGTGCCGGATCACCTGCCAGACCTGCCGGCGGGCGAACGGGTCCATCCCGAGCGTCGGCTCGTCCAGGAACAGGAACGGCGCCTCGGTGGCGAGGATCATCGCGACGAGCGTGCGCTGCTGGAGCCCGCCGGAGAGGCGGTACGCCGGCTCGTTGGCGAAGCCGCGGAGGCCCATCGCGGCGAGCACCTCGTCGGCGCGGCTCCGCGCGCTCTCCCCGGACGCCCCGCGCACCCGGAGGTACTCCTCGACGTGCTCCCGCGGCGTCAGGTGGAAGAACGGCCGGCCCTCCTGCGGCACGATGGCGATCCGCTCGCGGACCTCGCGCGCCCGCTCGACGACGTCCAGGCCGAACAGCTCCGCGTGGCCCGAGGTGGGGATCAGGAGCGTCGAGCAGATCTTGATGAAGGTCGTCTTGCCCGCCCCGTTCCGGCCCAGGAACGCGAACAGCTGCCCCGGCGCGATCGAGAGGCTCACCCGGTCGAGCGCCTCGACCCGGCCGCGCGCGCCGGAGTACGTCTTCGACAGGTCGGCGGCGACGAGGGCCTCCACGGGCGCCGCGAGGACTCCCCCGCGATAACCTCTAGGAACGCCGGCGCTCGTCGCCGAACGGCTGCCAACCGGCCCGGGGGAGCGGGACCGTCCGGCTGCGCCACTCGAGCCAGGCGCCGCGCCCCGCCTCCACGCGGCCGACGCGGGTGACCGGGACGCCCCCGGGAGCGGCGCGGAGGGCCGCCCCCGCCCACCGGGCGGGCACGGCGGCGAGCAGCTCGTAGTCCCCGCCGTAGAACGCGGCCGACCAGCGCGCCCGTTCGGAGAGGCCCGGCCGCGCGAGCGACGGGACGAGTGGCACCCGCTCGGCCTCCAGCACGAGGCGGCACCGGCTCGCCCCGGCGAGGAGGTGGGTCGACTCCGCGATCCCGTCCGACGTGTCGATGAGCGCGTGGGCGAACCGCGCGAGCCGTTCGCCCTCGCGCACGCGGGGGGTCACGTCGAGCGCGGCGTCCAGGTCGGCGCGGCTGGCTCCCCCGTGCCCCACCCAGCCGGTCGTCAGGAGCAGGTCGCCGGGCCGGGCCCCGCTCCGCGGCGGCGGGTCGGGGCGGGACGACTCGCCGAGCACGCAGCCGACGACCGTCCGCACGCGGCCCGGCTTCGTGTCGCCGCCCACGACGTGGCAGCCGAACCGGGCCGCCATCCGCTCCGCCCCGTCCACGACGGCCCCCGCCCACGCGGTCGAGCTCCGCCGCGGTACCACTAGGTCGAGGAGGACCGCGAGCGGACGGCCGCCCTTCGCCGCGAGGTCGCTCAGGTTGACCGCGACGGCCGCCGCGCCGACGCGCCGCGGAGCGGTCGACGGGAGAAAATGGCTCCCCTCGACGAGCACGTCGGAGGAGAGCAGCAGGGTCCGGTGCCGGGCCGTCACGGCGGCCGCGTCGTCCCCGACCGGGAGCGGGCCGACCGCCGGCAGCCGGCGCGCGAGCCACCGGTGGAACGCGCGCTCGCGCAGGGGACCCGCCGGCGCGGGACCGGCGCGCGTCACTTGTACGGGACGAACTCCTTGCCGAGGAGCTCGCGTCCGAGGATGATCCGCATGATGTTGAGGCCCCCCTCGGCACCGACGAGGTACGACATGACACCGCGGAACCCCAGCTCGAGCCCGACGTCCTTCGTGTAGCCCGCGGCGCCGAACCACATCATCACGCGCCGGACCGCGTCGAACGCGAGCGGCGGCGCGGTGAGCTTCACGGCGGCCACGGCCTTGTCGACCTCGGAGCGGTGCTGGGTGTCCCCGCGGAACGTGTAGGTGTCGACCATCCAGGCGGCGCGGCGGCACTGCCACTTCACCGCCTCGACCTGGGCGAACAGGTCCGCGAGCTCGAACTGGATCCCCTCGAACTTCCCGAGCGGCTGGCCGAACGCCTTCCGCTCCTTGATCCACGCCGTGCCGACCTCGAGCGCGCGCTCGGCCGCGCCGACGCACGCCGCGGAGACGAACGTCCGCGCGACCTGGAACCCCTCCATCGCGTACTCGAACCCCTTCCCCTCGTATCCCAGCCGGTACGCGCTCGGGACGGACGCCCCGTCGTACGCGAGCCCGCCGGTCGAGATCCCCATCCGGCCCATGTTCTCGAACTTCTGCGTCGTGAGGCCGGGGGTGTTCGTCGGGACGTACAGGAAGTTGAAACCGCTCCCGGAGGCGTTCTTGCTGAGCGTCAGGTGGCCCCCGCCGAGGCGCTTCGCCTCCTCGACGCCCGAGACGAACGCCTTCTCGCCGCGGAGCACGTAGTGGTCCCCGTCCCGCCGCGACTCGGTCTTCATGTTCGCGAGGTCGCTCCCGCCGCCCGGCTCGGTGGTCGCGATGCCGAGGAACGCCTTGCCCGCGGTCACCGGCGGCAGGACCGCCCGCCTCGTCTCCTCCGTCCCGTGCCGGCTGAGCACCCACCCCCAGCCGGCCTCGAGCAGGTAGAAGACCGCCGTGGCCATCGAGAAGTCACCGCGCCCGATCTCCTCGGCCGCGAGCTCGGTCAGCACCGCCGAGGCGCCGAGCCCGCCGTACTCGGCGGGGACGAGCGGCGACAGGAGCCCCAGGCGGGCCATCTCCTGGAGCACCTCGTCGGGGATCCGCCCCTCGGAGTCGATCCGCCGCTCGTTCGGCCGGAGCGTCTTGTCGCCGAACTTCCGGACCGTCTCCTGGAACGCCTGCTCCTCGTCGCTGAGTGCGAACTCCATGCGCGTCGGCCCGCCACACCGGCGGGCCCTTTAGTCTCTCCGGGCGCGCCGGCGGAGCCGCGGCCCCGCCGGCGCCCGCAACTCTTTATCCGCCGCCCGAATCGGCGCCGTCGAGGGTCCGATGCCGGTGCGCGTCGCCGTCAACGGGTACGGCACGATCGGGAAGCGCGTCGCGGACGCGGTCGCGAAGCAGCCCGACATGACGCTCGTCGGCGTCACGAAGACCCGGCCCAGCTTCGAGGCGCGCAGCGCGGTCGAGCGGGGGTACCGCCTGTTCGTCGCGGGCGGGGGCTCGGTCGACGAGTTCCGGGCGGCGGGGCTCCCGGTCGCGGGCACGCTCGACGAGCTCCTCGCGGAGTCCGACGTCGTGGTGGACGCCACGCCCGACCACGTCGGCGAGCAGCACCGGGCGCAGTACGCGGCCGCGAAGGTCGCCGCGGTGTTCCAGGGCGGCGAGCCGGCCGACGTGGCCGAGGCGTCGTTCAACGCCCTCGCGAACTACGCCGTCGGTCGCGGGAAGCGCCGCCTGCGCGTCGTGTCGTGCAACACCACCGGGATCGTGCGGGCCGCGGCCGTGCTCCGCGAGCGGTACGGCGTGACCGGCTGGGAGGCGACCCTGGTGCGGCGCGCGGCGGACCCGGCGGAGTCGAAGAAGGGGCTCATGAACGGGATCGTGCCGACGTTCCAGTTCCCGTCCCACCACGGCCCGGACGCCCGGACGATCTTCCCGGACCTGCCGATCGCGACGGTCGCGCTCGTCGTGCCGACGACGCTCATGCACGTGCACGTGAACCACGTGCGCCTCGCCCGGCCCCCGGCGAGCGGCGCCGAGGTCGTCGAGGCGTTCCGCTCGACGCCCCGGTTCCACCTGTTCCGAAGCTGGGAGCACGTCGACGGCACGCCCCAGGTGATGGAGTACGCGCGCGACCGGGGGCACGGCCGCTCGGACATGATGGAGAACGTGCTCTGGGAGACGGGGATCCGGCTGGACGGGTCGGACCTCCACTTCTTCCAGGCGATCCACCAGGAGTCGATCGTCGTCCCGGAGAGCATCGACGCGATCCGGGCGATGTTCGACCTCGCGCCCGACGCCGCGACGTCGATCGCGCGGACCGACCGCGCCCTCGGACTGACGCGGTAGCCGCCGCCGGACGCGTTCGCCGGCAGAAAGACCCAAATACGTATCCCCGCTCGCGAGCGGGCCCATGTACTATTTGGATTACCGGCGCGCCGTCGTCCGGATCCCGCCCAACCGGCTCGGCCCCAAGCTCGAGACCGTGCTCACCGAGCTCGCCCAGCAGCAGTTCGAGGGGAAGCTCGTCGACGGCCAGAGCCTCGCGGTGATCGTGAAGGACGTGAAGCCGGTGGGCGAGGGGCACATCATCCACGGCGACGGCGGCGTCTACCAGGAGGTCGAGTACCAGGCGCTCCTGTTCAAGCCGGAGCTCCAGGAGGTCGTCGAGGGGGTCGTCGTCGAGATCCGCAAGTTCGGGGCGTTCCTCCGGTTCGGTCCGCTGGACGGTCTCCTCCACGTCTCGCAGATCATGGACGACCGGGTGAACGTCGACGAGCACAACCAGCGGCTGGTCGGCGTCGAGACGAAGAAGGACCTGCGGGTCGGCTACCGCACCCGCTCCCGGATCGTCTCGCTGTCGCTCTCCGAGATCTCCCCGCGCGACAGCCGGATCGGGCTCACGATGCGCCAGCCCGGCCTGGGCCGGCTCGAGTGGATCGAGGACGCCCACAAGAAGGTCGAGGAGAAGGGGACGAAGAAGGGCGGCAAGAAGGAGGCCGCCGCGCCGAAGAAGGAGGCGACCGCCGCGCCAAGGAAGGAGGCGGCCGCCGCGAGCCCGCCCGCGGCCGCGAAGGCGTGAGCCGATGATCCAGCTCAAGGCGTGCCGCAACTGCATGTTCATCTCCGAGGGCACGAAGTGCCCGCGGTGCGGCGGCGAAACGAGCCGCGAGTGGCAGGGCTATCTCCTGGTCGTCGACCCCGAGAAGTCCGAGATCGCCCTCAAGATGGGCATCCACGCCAGCGGCCGGTACGCGCTCCGTGTCCGGTGAAGTCGGCGCGTGGGTCGTCCCGCCGGCGCTGCGTCCCCGCCTCGCCGAGCGGTACGGCCCGGTGCTCGCCGGCGCGGAGGCGGACCGCCGGATCCGGACGCTCAAGGTGTTCGGCACCTGCGGCGACATGGTGACCGCCCAGGCGGTCCGGCTGGGGAAGACCCCGCTCGTCGCGCTCGTCGACTACAAGACGAAGCGGAACGAGCCGGTCGACCCCACGACGTTCAACGAGCTCGCGAAGCGGGCGGTCCGGAAGGTGCACAACCCGCCGGGGATGCTCACCGAGGCGCTCCGCACGGCCGTCCACGACCTCGTGTTCGAGGGCGGCGGGCTCGTCGTCGTGGACGGCGAGGAGGACCTGGGGGCGCTCGCGCTCGTCGAGGCGCTTCCCGCGGGAGCGACCGTTATATACGGTATCCCAGGTGCGGGGGCCTCTTTCGTGCCGGTCAACGCCCGAACGAAGGACCACGCGCGAGCCCTCATCGCCCAGATGGAGTACCGGAAGGTGACCCTTGGAGATTAAGGTCCTCGACGAGCGGGCGAATCCGCTCCTCAAGCGGACCGAGTACACCTTCGAGGTCGACCACGCGGGGGCCGCGACGCCGGCCCGCGCCGAGGTGCGCCGGCAGCTGGCGCAGCTCGTCAAGGTGCCGGTCGAGCGGCTCGTGATCGAGCGGATGAACGCGCGGTTCGGGACCGCCCGGACGCGCGGCGAGGCGATGGCGTACGCGACGAAGGAGGCGGTCGACGTGACGGTCCGCGAGCACATCCTCGTGCGCAACGGGCTCCGCGCGAAGGCGCCGCCCGCGGGCGCCGCCCCCGCCGC
>JASHRQ010000117.1 GCA_030037265.1 Thermoplasmata archaeon
AGGCCGAAGACGACGCGCACCCCCTCGTTCTCGAGGCACCGGACGGTGAGCTCGGCGACGTTCATCGGTCCCTCCCGCGGCGAAGCGCCGCGCCCGGTGCGAGCGTCGGGGGTATTTGGCGCCGGTCCGGCCCGCGTCAGCGGCCGCACTTCGGCGGCGGAGGGGGCGGCGACTGCCGGCAGGGCGGCGGGGGCGGAGGAGGCGGCGGAGGCGGAGGGGGCGGCGGCGAGGTCGACTGGGCCTGGGCGGAGAGCGTGTCGGAGAAGGTGGTGGTGACCCGCTCGCAGGCGTTCCCGGCGCTCGGCGAGAGCGTGACCGTCCCGGAGTAGACGAACGTGTGGCTCGCCGCCAGGTCGAGCGGACCGTCCGTCGGGAAATTGTCCGAGTAGGAGAACAGGGCGCAGCCGCCGGGCTCGGAGATCGAGGCATCGTTGGAAATCTTCGCCGGGGAAGAGCCGACGTTCTCGAGGGTGCCGGTGAACAGGCAGGAGCCGCCGGGAACGAGGCCCGAGACCGTCACGGTGAGCTCCGTCGTCGTGAGCTGGACGGTGCAGGCCACCCCCACCGACGCGACCGGCTTCGTCGCGCCGACCCACTCGATCCCGACGGTGCCGGAGGAGCTGCTCCCGTGCCCGCTCTCGCCGGAGCTCCAGGCGTACCCCGTGCCTCCCACCCCCACTAGCACCGCGACCAGGACGATGGCGAAGGTGGCGGTCGCGCCCCGGGACTTCACGGGGCCCCCTCCGGCGAACGGGCGCGTTCGGACGATGGGCGGGAGAGACGAATCCCTCCGAACGTCCGCAGTCGGGGGGCGGAAGCGAACGTCGTACCCCCCCGCCGGGGCTTATCGAGGCGACGTGCCGATGCCCGACGATCGGACCGGGACCGCGTCCCCTTCCCGAGCCGAGGCGTTCCGCCCGGCGGGAGGAGGGAAGGAAGGGGTTGGGTTCCGGCCCGGACGCCGCGTCACGAAGCGTCCCGCGACTCCGGGCCGTCGGTTCGTCGGTTCGTTCGGCCTACCGAGGCCCTAGATCGCCCATCCCGACAGCGAGTCCGAGAACGAGACTTGCTGGCCCATGCAGGCGCCCGGGGCGTTCCAGGCCAGGCCGATGATCACGCCGTAGGTGGCGCTGTCGCCCGGCGCGAGGTCGTGGGCCGTGACGCCCGAGTGGATGAACCAGTAGGAGGTCGGGCAGCCCGCAATCGAGTCCGTGATGGACGGGTTCGTCCAGCCGAGGTGGACGTTCACCGTGCCGTCGTTGTAGACCGACTGGGTGTACGTGCAGGAGTCGCCCGGCACGAAGTTGGACGGGTCGACCGTCATCGTCGTCGCGAGGCCGGTGAAGCTCGAGCCGGTGTACGCGGGGGCGCCGCAGTCGATGAGGTTCCAATCCGGGCCGTGGGCGTACTCGTTGAAGGTGCACCCTGCGCAGCTGCTGTCCCACGCCAGGGACGCCGTACCGGTCGAGGCCGTTCCGTTGACGTTCACCGTCGCGGTGAACGCCGCGAAACCGATCCCGCCGACCGCAACGATGGTCACGATCGCCGCTATGGTCATCAGTCCCCTGCTTCTCATGTCTGCTTCCTCGGGCCTTTCGGCCCGAGGAGAGATGTGGCTGTCGGGTTATACCTCAGCCAGAATCTTCCGCCCCGGCTTGTAGGTACGATACTCGCGAATCGTCCGTACGATTCCGGCCGACCCGCACCGGGGGCCCGGGTCACGGGGCGACGGCGTACCGGGCGGTCCGGTCGGCTCCATCGGTTATACGGCGGGGACGAGCCGCTCGAGATCGGCGAGCGTCCGCTCCGCCTCCACCCACCGGCGGGCGCCGAGGAGAGCGCGCACCCGGCGGAACCGGGCGAGCGCCTTCGCGAGCCGGGGGTCGCCCGGTGGAAGCGCTTCGACGCGCGCGGCGACCAGCCGCACGCGCTCCAGGAGCTGGGCCCCGCCGCCCGGCAACTCCGACAGCGGCGGCTCCGGCGGACGCGGCGCCGGCACGGCCACTCCGGGCTCGTACCGGAACAGGTACCCCACGTCCCCGTCCAGGACGTAGAACGCGTTCCGCGGGCCCGGCGCCGGACCGACGAGCGGCCGCAGGATCGGCTTCCCCAGCGTGTCCGACACCTTGACGAGGTCCTCCCACCGGTCGATCGGGATCGTCGCCGCCGGGTCCGGCACCGTGGCGGTCTCGGCGATCGCCTCCTCGTACGGAGCGATCATCTCGTCGAGGTCCGGTACCGGCTCGAGGTCGTACTCGCCGGGCCGGGAGTTGACGGAGGCGAACCAGATCGTGGAGACCGCGAGCAGCGTCGCCGCGACGGCGACGGTGAGGTAGGCGGAGACCGGGACCGGTCCGTCGGCCGCCGGGAGGCTCGTGAGGTTCCCCCGCGCGGTCGACGGGAGGAATCCGGTCGAGATCGTCGACGACTCGAAGGTGAAGTTGGCGGACGGCGACACGACCAGCGTCTGGCTCGACGACCCGCCGACAGCGACGGTCGCGACGACGAGGCTCGTCAGCTCGAGCGTCGCGTACGGGGCCGTGTAGTTGAGCTGGTCGTCGATGGTGTTCGTGAGGTTCTCGACGTACGACACGTTGATCGTGTACTCTTCGGCCACCGTCGTTTCGGCACCGGGGATCGCCGACGAGATGTTCTGGCTCACGTACACCGGCTTCGCCCAGGCCGGCGTCGACAGGACGACCGAGAACTCGTCGAGCCACTGGATCGTCCCGGGGGCGGTCATCCCGACGGTGCTCGCCATCGTGACGTTCACGGTCCGGGTGATCGACGCGAACAGCGTCGTGTTCCCCCCGGTGACCTGGGTGCAGTTGCACAGGTCGTTCGGCACGAGCGCCGCGACGAACGTCCCGTTCCCCACGCTCTCGTACGAGGCGACGGTGTGCGTCGTCGTCGTCCCGGCCGCCCGCGTGTCGGAGTAGAAGCTGTACAGCGACCAGATCGTGAGCAGCATGAAGGCGACGACGAGCAGCGCGCCGAGGGTGCGGAGCGTCGTGCGCGACGTCATCGGTCCGGCTCCCGGAGGAGGGCCGCCGCGACGACCACGAGGGCAATAAGCGCGGCGGCGAACAGCGGGTCCAGGATGAGGTACCCCACGTACGGGACCCAGACGACCGCGCGGCCGATCACGTCCGAGTACGGCACGTGGCACGGGTCCGGCGACGGGTTGTGGTCCCCCTTGGTCTCGTAGACGGGGGAGGAGCCCCCGACGAGGATCTTGTACACCCGATGCACGGTCGGGTCCGGTAAGCAGCTCACGTGGAACGCGATGATCGTCCCCACATGGATGTCCGCCGGCGTCGCCTTCTCGAGCACCACGAGCGTCCCGGGCTCGAACGTCGGCACCATGCTGGTCGTCGGGATCGCGAGGATCGGCGTGGAGGAGGTCCCCGCGATCGCGGGCAGGCCGACCTCCGCCACGACGACCGAGACCGCCACCACGGCGATCGTGATCGCGGCGTCCCGCGCGGCCGCGTGCGCCTCCGCGCGGTCCCGGAACCGGTTCCGGACGGGT
This sequence comes from Thermoplasmata archaeon, assembly GCA_030037265.1. Lineage (GTDB taxonomy): Archaea > Thermoplasmatota > Thermoplasmata > Lutacidiplasmatales > UBA184 > JAKIWV01. The sequence goes on from JASHRQ010000117.1 coordinate 3,533, forward strand.
CCCGGACGCCGCCCGAGGTACTTCTGGGCCTGGAGGCGGGTCTCCTGGAGGAGCACCGTGACGGTCAGCAGCACGAGCGCGTAGGCGATGAGCGTCGTGACGAAGCTATCCTGCCAGCTCGGGAACCGGGCGACGAGCGGCAGCAACGACCCGATCCAGAGCGTCCCCGTGTAGAACGCGAACGGCCCGAGGAGGCTCCAGCGGGCCTTGTAGAAGTACATCCCGACGACGATCCCCAGGACGAAGCTCGTCAGCGTGGTCTCGAACAGCGTCTGGATCGCGGTCTTCGGCGCGACCTGCAGCAGCGCCGCGATGTTCGTGTTGTCGAGCGCGAAGAAGACGCCGGCGATCGCCAGGGCCGCGACGAACGGGATGCGCCGGGCGAGCCGGCGGAACAGGAGCCCCCCGAACACCGCCACCTGACCCAGCGCGAGGACGGGGGAGTAGGCGAGCGTGAATCCGAAGGAGAACGGGTCCGGGGCCGGCACCCGGCCGAACCCGAACACGAAACCGGGCTCGGTCCGGACGATGAGGTACAGGAGAGCGAACACCGTAGCGTAGACGAGGGTCAGTCCGACCCCGCCCCGCACGACCAGCCCGTACTCGCGCCACGGGCGGCGCTCCCACGCCAGGACCAGCGGGACGAGGCCGAAGGTGCCGGCGGCGACGGCCAGGGTGCCGGCGTACGACAGGTCGAGCGGCAGGTTCCGGCCGAGCAGCAGGAACGCCTGCTCGCCCACCACGGCGACCACGGCGACGGCGACCGCCACCGCGACGTCCCGGCTCGCCGGGCGGCGCCCCGACGGCGCGGATGGACCGGACGCCGGGCCGACCGAGGCCGAGGCGCTCACGACCGGGACCGCGGCCCGCCGCGCCCGGCGGG
>JASHRQ010000019.1 GCA_030037265.1 Thermoplasmata archaeon
CTGTTCGGGAAGTACCCGTTCGAGGGGGTGGTCGTGAGCGACCCCGGGCTCGCGCCGTACCTGTACCTCCACCCGGTCTACGTCCCGCACACCGAGGGCCGGTTCTCGGGCCGCCCGTTCATGAAGACCCACATGCACGTGGTCGAGCGGCTCGCGAACCACCTCATGAAGGGCGGCAAGTTCACCGGGAAGAAGTCGAAGGCGCTCCGCGTCGTCCGCGAGGCGTTCGACGCGCTCGCGAAGAAGGAGCACGAGAACCCGATCCAGCTGCTCGTCCGGGCGATCGAGAACGCGGCCCCCCGGGAGGAGGTCACGCGCCTCCAGTTCGGCGGCATCTCGGTGCCGCGCGCCGTCGACTCGGCGCCGGCGCGCCGCGCCCACGTCGCGATCCGCAACCTGGCCCAGGGCGCGATCAACGCCTCCCACAAGTCGACCCGGTCGATCGCCGAATGCCTCGCCAACGAGATCGCCCTCGCCGCGAAGGGGGACCTCACGAGCTTCGCCGTGGGCCGGAAGGAAGAGGTCGAGCGCGTCGCGCAGTCGGCCCGCTGAGGCCGGGGAGGGAGTCGTGGCACACATCCGGGCCGAGCTGGCGGAGGCCATCCCCGACATGATGCGCCAGGTCGACCGCATCCGGAACATCGGGATCGTCGCCCACATCCACCACGGGAAGACGACGCTCTCCGACAACCTGCTCGCGGCGGCGGGGATGATCTCGACGGAGCTCGCGGGGAAGCAGCTGTACCTCAACTTCGACGAGCAGGAGCAGGAGCGGCTCCTCACGATCAACAACGCGGACGTGACGATCGTCCACGAGTTCGAGGGGCAGCAGCACCTCATCAACCTCATCGACACCCCCGGGCACGTCGACTTCGGCGGGGACGTCACGCGCGCGATGCGCGCCGTCGACGGCGCGATCGTCGTCGTCTGCGCCGTCGAGGGGGTGATGGCGCAGACCGAGACGGTGCTCCGGCAGGCGCTCCGCGAGAAGGTGAAGCCGACCCTCTTCATCAACAAGGTCGACCGGGCGATCAAGGAGCTGAAGCTCGGGCCGGACCAGCTCCAGAAGCGGTTCCTGACGATCATCTCCGAGGTGAACGAGCTGATCCGGCGCATGGCGCCGGACGAGTTCGTGGACGCCTGGTCGGTCGACCCGCGCGACGGCTCCGTCGCGTTCGGTTCCGGCTACGAGAACTGGGCGATCAGCGTGCCGTACATGCAGCGGACGAAGGTGTCGTTCAAGGACATCATCGACTTCGTCTCGACGGACCGGTCGAAGGAGATCGCGAAGCGGGCGAAGATCAACGACGTCGTGTTCGACATGGTCGTGAAGCACCTCCCGAGCCCCGCCGTCGCCCAGCGGTACCGCATCCCGAACATCTGGAAGGGCGAGATCGCCTCCCCCGTCGGGCAGTCGATGCTCGCGACGGCGTCCGACGGGCCGACGGCGTTCATGGTCACCGACATCACGCTCGACCCGAACGCCGGCGAGATCGCGACGGGGCGCGTCTTCTCCGGGCGGCTCAAGAAGGGGATGGAGCTCGCGATCGTCGGCACGAAGCTCAAGAACCGGGTCCAGAACGTCTCCCTGTTCATGGGCCCGGAGCGGCTCCTCGTCGAGGAGGTGACCGCCGGCAACATCGCCGCCGTCGTCGGCCTCACCGACGCGTTCGCCGGGACGACGGTGTCGGACGCGGCGGAGATGATACCGTTCGAGGAGATCCGCCACGTCTCCGAGCCGGTCGTCACGATCGCGATCGAGCCGAAGCACATGAGCGACCTCCCGAAGCTCATCGACGTGATGCGGAAGATCGCGAAGGAGGACCCGAGCCTCCGGGTCGAGATCAACCAGGAGACGGGGGAGCACCTCCTGTCCGGGATGGGCGAGCTCCACCTCGAGATCACCACCTACCGGATCGTCAACGACCACAAGGTCGAGATCGAGCAGTCGAAGCCGATCGTCGTCTACCGCGAGACGGTGGAGGGGCCCGGCGGCCCGTTCGAGGGGAAGTCGCCGAACAAGCACAACCGGTTCTACTTCGAGGTCGAGCCGCTGCCCGAGGCGGTCGTCCGCGCCGTCCAGGAGGGGGAGATCCCCCAGGGGAAGTCGTTCAAGGACCTGAAGACGCTCGTCACGAAGATGGACGGGCTCGGCCTCCCGCGCGAGGAGGGGCGCGGGCTCGTCGCCGTCGAGGGAACGAACCTGCTGCTCGACGTGACGAAGGGGATCCAGTACCTCAACGAGACGATGGACCTCATCGTCGACGCCTTCAAGGAGGCGATGAACCGCGGCCCGCTCGCCAACGAGAAGGTCCACGGCCTGAAGGTGCGGCTCGTCGACGCGAAGCTCCACGAGGACTCGATCCACCGCGGCCCCGCGCAGACGATCCCGGCGGCCCGGTCGGGGATGTACGGGGCGATGGTGCTCGCCGGCCGGACGCTCCTGGAGCCGCTCCAGAAGGTGACGGTGAACGTCCCGCAGGAGGTGCTCGCCAACGCGACGCGCGAGCTCCAGCGGCGCCGCGGGGAGATCCTCGACATGACGAGCGTCGGCGACCTCCAGACCGTCGTGGCGAAGGTCCCGGTCGCGGAGCTGTTCGGGTTCGCCTCGGACATCCGGAGCGCGACGGCGGGCAAGGTGCTCTGGGCGACGGAGTCGATGGGGTTCGAGCGGATCCCCGCCGACCTCCAGACCGAGGTCGTGCACGCGGTCCGCCAGCGCCGGGGCCTCAAGCCCGAGCCGTACGACGCGGCCTACTACTCCGGGTAGTAGCTTCGGCTCGCCGCGGCGACCGGGCTCCTACGCAGCCGGTAGTAGCTTCTGCGGCCCCACCGCCGGGGGAGCCGCCCGGGCCGCCCTGAAGCTATTACGGGAATAGTAGCTTAGGACCGCCATTCCTACGAGTACTGTAGTAGGTTGTGGCTGCGTCGGGGAGCGGCGGGAGCGGGGGGGACGGGGGGGGGTGCCGGGCCCGTCAGGGGCCGGGGAGCGGGCCGGCAAGGTCGGGGGACGCCTCGACCCGGTCGAGCGTCCGCTGGCCCCGCGGGCGGGGCCCCTCGAAGCTGCGGGACTTGAGCGGCCACGCTCCTTCGTGGGAGAGCAGCCAGCGCTTCCGCCACAGCCCGAGCCCGAAGCCGGTGAGCGACCGGTCCTGGCCCACGACCCGGTGGCACGGGATCACGATCGGGATCGGGTTGCGGGCCATCGCGCCGCCGACGGCGCGCGCCGCCCCCGGGAAGCCGGCGCGGCGGGCGAGCTCGCCGTAGGTGACGGTCTGCCCCGCCGGGACCTTCCGGAGCGCGGCCCAGACGGTCCGGTCGAACTCGGAGCCCGGCGCCGGGTCGACCTCGAGGTCGAAGGCGGTCCGCTTCCCCTGGAAGTACTCGTGGAGCTGCCGCGGCGGAGAGTCGGGGGGATACGGTGCCTTCACGAGGTGGGCCCCGATCGGCACCCCGCTCTGCGGGATCCCCGGCTCAGCGAGGTCGATCACCTGGACGGTCCGGTCCTGGTACACGACGGTGAACGTCCCCACCGGGGTCGGGACGTGGGCCACGCGCGCGCCGTTCCCCGCCACGACGGGCGGCAGGACGCGCTCCCTAATCTTGGTTCGCCCGAGCGCCGTCCGGGTCGGAGCCGGTCGGCCCCGCGGGGGCCGCCGGGGGCGCCGCCGGGCCGGCCGAGGGGGCGGCCGG
>JASHRQ010000118.1 GCA_030037265.1 Thermoplasmata archaeon
CGCGGTCGTAGGCGCGCCACGCCTTGAGTCGGGCTTGCTGGTCCAAGTAGGTCCGTCGCTCGTGACGGAGGCGCCACCCCCCGGCGTGCTCCTCTACGGAGTAATTCCACAGGAAGGTGAGCTCGGAGAGCCACCGATGGAGCTCGGACTCCTGGGCGGGGAAGGGGTAGAGACGATACTGGTACGAGAGGAACATCGGTCGGCGAGGGACCGGGGGACGGGCGGACGGATGAACACCGTACCCCCGGGTGGTGCCTGAAACGCGAGCTAATACGACAACTTTAGCCGTCCCGGGACGTAGGGTCCGGCGCCAGGAGGCAGAGGGCAGCTGACGGTGGACCGCATCGGCAACGATCGGCCGCTGAGGAAAGTCCCCTCTTCCGACGCCACGGGGATGGGTGGGAGCCCATCGGGTGAGAGCGCGAGCCACGGAGCAGAAACGACACAGCCCGGAGGTACGGTGAAGGCGGCGCGCCGGAGGTTCCTCCGGGAAATGGTGAAACGGCCGACTCCCCGGAAGCAAGCCCTAGGAGACGGGATGAGGACGGCGTCCCGACCGTCGAGGAGAGCGCGCAGTCGAATGCTGCCACGAACAGAAAGGGGCTTACTCCTGCGACCTGGCCGCCCCGGCGAGAAATCGCCGGGGTGTATGCCGTTCAAACGCCCTCCGAACGGCACCGGTGGTTGAAAACTTCCGCGAGCTCGCCCTCCGCGAGACCAACCGGACCCGACCCGTTCCTTCCACCGTCATAGAACCCGGGTCGGCCGCTCCTCCAGCGACCGACCCAACCCTTTCCCCGGCCCCAGCCGAGCCTATTCCGCGCCAAGTCGATGCCGCTCCGAACGGCCGGGGCGGGTCCGCCGACCCTCCCGCCTAAGCCGAGGGGTCGGCCGGCGGCGTCCCGGGGGACGGCGTCGGGTCCGGTCGGTCCGGCCCCACGGCCCGGGCCTCCGCGCGGCCGATCCCGTACACGCTCAGGAGCACGAGCCCGACGCCCGCCAGCTGGACGGCCGAGAGGCGCTCGCCGAAGAAGACCGCCGAGCCGATCAACGCGACGACCGGTACGAGGAAGACGTACGCCGACAGGGCGGCCGCCCGGGTCCGCCCGAGCAGGTCGAACCAGATCGACCAGGCGATCGCCGTGCCCACGATCCCGAGCCAGACCAGGCTGACCCAGAGGTCGAGGCCGACCGTCGGAAGCGGCGTCGGGGCGACCACGAGGACGGCCACCGCGAGGCCGGCGGTACCGCCGAGCAGCTGGTACGCGTTCGCTTCGAGCATCTGGGCCCGTGAGAACCTCCGCTGGAACAGCACGGTGCCCAGGGCCCACGCGAGCGCGCCGCCCAGGAGCTCGAGGACGCCCACGGCCGACTCCCGGCCGGAGGCCGCGGCCCAGAACTGGGCGATGAGCGCCACCCCGGCGAAGCCGGCCACGACCGAGAGCCAGTGCGACCGCGCGAGGCGGTGCCCCAGCACGGACGGCGACAGCAGGGCGACCCAGAGCGGGAACGTGTACGTCACGACCGAGGCGACGCCGGGCAGCACGGTCTCGATCCCCACGATGAGGAGGGCGTAGAACGCCGTGGTCGTGGGGATCCCCAGGAGGAGCGCGTCCCGCCGCCCGCGCGCATCGAGCTTCCCCCACGCCTTGAGAGGGGTGACGATGAAGACGGTCGCCGCGGTCCCGATGACCCCCCGGAGGAGCGAGAGCCAGAGCGGGCTCGCGTCCGAGAGTCCCACGCGGATGAACAGGAAGTTGAACCCCCACGCGACGCACAGGAACAGGAACAGCAGCCGGGTCGTCCACGGCCACGCGGGCGCCGCCACGGCGAGACCGACCGGGCCGACCGCTTAGGGGTTGCGCACGTTCGGGCCCTCCTCACGGGCCGCCGCGCGTCCTCCCCGGACTCGGCGGAGATAAGCGCATAAACCAGGGGCCCTTCGGACGTCCCCGGATGTCGTTGCACGGCCGGGACCTCATCTCGATCCGGGACCTGTCGAGGGAGGAGATCGAGCGCGTCCTCTCCACCGCGAAGAAGATGATCCCCTACGCGGAGGGGACGAAGGTCACCCACCCCCTCGAGGACCAGATCGTCGCGATGGGCTTCTTCGAGCCGTCGACGCGGACGCGCCTGTCGTTCGAGTCCGCGGTCCTCCGGCTGGGGGGCGGGTGCATCACGATCGCGGACGCGTCGGCGACGTCGATGCGCAAGGGGGAGACGCTCCACGACACGATCCGGATGCTGAGCGGCTACTCCGACGCGATCGTGATCCGGCACCCCAACGAGGGCGCGGCGCGGCTCGCCGCGCAGGTGTCGGACAAGCCGGTCATCAACGCCGGCGACGGCGCAGGGCAGCATCCGACCCAGACGCTGCTCGACCTCGCGACGATCGCCGAGGCGCAGGGGACGCTCTCCGGACTGCGGGTGGTGCTGCTCGGCGACCTCAAGTACGGCCGGACGGTCCACTCGCTCGCGCACGCGCTCGCGCTCTTCGGCGCCGAGATCGTCCTCATCTCCCCGCCGACGCTCGGCCTGCCGGAGGAGGTGGCGGAGCACCTGGACCGGATGGGCGCCCGGGTCCAGACCGAGGCGCAGCTCCACCGCGCGGTGCGCGAGGCGGACGTGCTGTACGTCACGCGAATCCAGCGCGAGCGGTTCGGGGACGAGGCCGAGTACGACAAGGTGGCGGGCTCCTACCGGATCGACAACACGGTGCTCGCGGGCGCCAAGCCGCGGCTCATCGTGATGCATCCGCTCCCCCGCACCGGCGAGATCGCGCCCGAGGTCGACGCGAGCCCCCACGCGGCGTACTTCCGGCAGGCATTCCTCGGCGTTCCCGTGCGGATGGCGCTCCTCTCGCTGACGCTCGGCCCGAAGGGGGGATGAACCGACGGCCGCCCCGCGCGAGCTCAAGATCACGCCGATCCGGAACGGCACGGTGATCGACCACATCGGCAACGGCCTCGCGCTCGAGGTGCTCCGGATCATCGGCGTGCGCGAGCTCGACAAGGACTCGACGGTCTCGGTCGCGCTCCACGTCCGGAGCCAGAAGATGGGCTGGAAGGACATCGTGAAGGTGGAGAACATGGAGCTCTCCCCGCGGAAGGTGAACGCGATCGCGCTGATCGCGCCCACCGCCTCGATCTCGATCATCCGCGACTTCAAGGTCCGGGAGAAGCGCTCCGTCGACCTCCCCGACCGGATCGTCGGCGTCGTGCGGTGCCCCAACCCGAACTGCATCACGAACCGGGGCGAGCCGGTCGAGAGCGAGCTCGAGGTCGCCCGCCGTCGCCCGGTCGTCCTGCGCTGCGTCTACTGCGAGCGCCAGGTCGACGAGTTCCTCTCCCACCTGCTCTGAGCCCGCGGAGGGGCCGAGTCGCGTGCCGGCCGACCCCCTGTACGCGTTCGCCTTCGTGTTCCTGTTCATCGGCGGGCTCGAGCTGCTCGACCGGACGAGCTTCGCGTTGGTGGCGTACTCGTCGAAGCACCCCGCGCTCCCGTCCTGGGCCGGGGCCGCGACGGCGTTCCTCGGCACCACGACGATCGCGGTCGTCGTCGGGGCGTCGCTCGAGGCGGCCTTCCGGACCGAGCTCGTCTGGGTGCGCGTCGGCGGGGGGGTCGTGCTGCTCGGGTACGCCGCGTACCTCGCGCTGGTCCCGGAGGCGGACCGGCAGCCGCCGACCGGCCGGTCCGCGTGGATGGGCGCGTTCCTCCTGATCTTCCTCCTCGAGCTCGGCGACACCACGATGGTGTTCACGATCCTGTTCGTCGTCGAGTTCGGCCAGCTCCTCGCGGTGTTCGTCGGCGCGGCGCTGGCGCTCGCGTGCGTCTCGGCGTTCTCCGCGACGCTCGGCTCGCGCCTGGGGGCCCGCGTCGCACCGCGGACGCTCGAGTGGATCGTCGTGGCGGTCCTGACCGTGG
>JASHRQ010000119.1 GCA_030037265.1 Thermoplasmata archaeon
CAGCAGCTCGAAGCCGAGCCGCCGCGGCTCGGTCACCGCGAGCTCCCCGCCGAGCTCCCGGGTGAGGAGGCGGGCCGCCCGCTCGTACTCGGGGTGCTCCGACTTGATGAGCACCATCGTGGACGCCACGGGGCCGATCGACGTGAGCTCGGCGGCCCGCGCGAGGGCGTACTCCATCGCCTTGTCGGGGTTCCCGCTCACGACCCGGCCGTCGGGCTCGGTGAACGACTCCGGGAGCCCGTCGGTCACGAGGAACAGCTCCTTCCGGGTCGCCCGGGAGGAGCGGAGGAGCAGGTAGGCCGTCCGGAGCGCCTCCCCGGTGTTCGTGAACGACCCCGGTGGGGTCTCCCACAGCTCGAGCAGGTCGAGGAGCCGCACCTCGTTGTCGAACGCGAGGACGTCGACGGTGGCGTCCGGGTACCGCTGCCGGACCGCCACGTACAGCGCCAGCAGCGCCTTCTTCGCCGCCGGGAGCTTCTCTCCCTCCCCCATGCTGCCGGACTTGTCGAGCGCGATCACCACGTGGACGCGCTCGGCGAGGATCTCGCGGAAGACGTAGCTCGTCGACTCGTCGATGTGCCGCGAGCCCGCCTGGCGCGCCGCGAGGAGCGACGACGGGATGTCGAGGTGCGCGACCTCGTCCGGGATCCTCAGCCGGGCCTTCTCGTAGACCCCCGTCGAGGCGCCGCCCTTGAGCCCCATCCGGACGTCGCCGGGGAGCGCCCGGCTCTCCTCCTGGAGGACGAGCCGGGCGAACCGCTCCACGAGGGCGTAGGTGACGGCGAGCTTCCCCTCCTTCTCCGCGACCAGCCCGCGCTCGGACAGCTCCCGCGTGACCCGCCGCTCCTCGGCCTGCCGGGCCCACTGTTCGGACTCCCGCTCGGCGCGCCGCCGGGCCGCCTCGCGCTCCTCCTCGAGCCGGCGGCGCTGGGCCTCCGCCTCCCGCCGCTTCTCCTCGGCGGCGCGCTGGAGCTCCCGCTCCCGCGCGCTCAGCGAGCGGGTGACGCTCGTCTCGAGCTCCTGGTGCTGGGTGGGCGTGAGCCGGGCGAGCGTCTCCGCGAGCTCCGACGGCGCGAGCGCCCGGCCCGAGGAGAGCGCGACGGCGAGCGGCACGGTGCGCTCCTCCCGTTCCTCGGGCGGCGGCGCCCGGTCGCGTCGGAACAGCCGCCGGATCGCGGCCGCGATCCGGGCGAAGAACGCGCGGATCCGCTCCCACAGGGAGGGCGGGGGCGGCGGCTGCATCCAGGAGGCGGTGGGGAGCAGGAGGGCGTGCTGCACCTCGTCCACGAGGTCGGGGTCGATCCCGAGGCCCGACCCGAGCCGCCGGGCCTCGGCGAGCCGCGCCTCGAGCGCCGCCATCTCCCGGTCCAGGTCGTCCTCGCGCGCGGTCCGCTCCGCCTCGAGCGCCTGGGTGCGCGCGTCGTACGCCTCCAGCACCCGGCTCACCCGGGCGGACGCCTGGTGTCTGAGGCGCTCGCGGAGCCGCGCGATCCGCCGGGCGAGCTCGGGGTCGCCCTCGGCGCTCCGGTTCAGGAGCGACCGGAGCCCGCCGACCCCCTCCTCGGCGAGCGCCCGGACGACCTCCGCGGTGTCGAGCGTCGTGAGGAGGTCGTCGCTCTCGACGTCCTCGACGACCGCCGAGCAGTCCGGGAGCGCGAGCTCCCCGTCAGCCGGCGGCACCGTCGTCGGCCGGCGCGTCCGCGCAGGTGAACAGCGAGTACTTCTCGAGCAGCTGGAACGACGCGACCGCCGCGGTCAGCCCCGGGAGCGAGCCTGGCGGGTGCTCGCGCTCCGCGACGAAGGCGGCGAACGCGCGGAACCGGGGGAACAGGTCGGGCTGCGTCGCCGCCTGCGCCTGGAGGGCGGCGTCCGGCGCGAGCCGGCGGCCCTCGCCGACGAGCCCCTGGGCCTCGTCGGCCTTCTCGCGGAGGACGTCCCGGAAGTACCGGCACCAGTACACCTTCGCGCTCTGCTGGAGCGCGGGCTCGAGGTGCTCCCCCAGGAACTCCTGGACGCGCTTCGCGTTCTGCTGGAACGAGTCGCCGCTCCGCGCCCGGATGCGGCCGCGCATCGAGTGGAGGAGCCCGGCGCGGAGGTCGTCCACCGCGGGGGACGCCCGGCTCCCGAGCGTGCCGAACGCCTCGGTGCGGGCGACCACGTCGAGCAGGGTCCGGTTGGAGCCCACCTCGCCCATGTCCGGGTCCTCCTCGGTCGTCCGCAGGCGCCACGCCTCGATGACGCGGACGCCGGCGTCGAGCAGGATCTCCGGGACGTAGCCGACGGTCCGGCTCCCGTTCCGGGCCCGGTCGACGATGAGCCGGTTCGCGGCGTGCCGCGCGTTGAACCCCACGTGGAGGCTCGTGAGCCGGTCGGAGAGCGGGTCGTTGATGTTGTCGAGGTCGGACAGGTTGGAGGTGCAGACGGCGACGAACATCGCCGGGAAGCTCTCCCGCGACTTGGACGGCGTCACGGTCCCCTCCTGGAGCGCCTGGAGGAGCACGTTCTGCGTGCCGAGCGGCAGCTTCCCGATCTCGTCGACCAGGAGCAGCCCCCGGTTCGCCTGGAGGAGCTTCCCCGGCTCGAGCACGAGCGGGCTCATCGGGTCGCCGATCTCCTCGAGCTTCCGGAGGTTCACGTTCCCGGTCAGGTGGTCCGGGAACACCTCGCTCGACCCCTGGATCCGCGCGAAGCCGAACCCCTCGCGCATCCGGACGCGGACGGCGGGCACCTTGGCCGCGTCGACGCGGGCCGGGTCGAACGCCGCGATCTCCCCGGACGGGGAGAACCGGCGGCGGCAGATCGGGCAGGGCGGGAACTGCCGCGCGGCCTCGGCGCTCACGAGGCTCAGGGGATGGTCGAGCACCGGGCAGCCGTCGACCACCCAGACGTCCTTCGGGAACAGCTCCCAGAGCTCCTTCGCGAGCGACGTCTTGCCGGCGCCGGACGGGCCGAAGAACAGCAGGTGCGCGCCCGAGACGAGCGCCGCCACCAGGTCCTCGTACGTCTCGTACGGGAGCACGGTGTGCTGGAAGAGCGCCGCGATCGCCTCGTTGCGGGAGAATCCCTTCGACCGGAGCAGCTCCAGCTGACGGAGGATCTCGGCGCGGAACCGGTCGGACGGTCCCTCGATCCGCGGCGTGTCGGACTGGACCTGGGCCGCCGTCGACCGGGCCCCGGGCGCGGGTCCGGCGCGGGCGGTACCGCTCGCGGCCGCGCTCACGCGCGCGGCGAGCGGGACGGGGCCTAATAGGTTTGCACCGGCGCGCTCCGCGCCGCCGCGCCGGCGGCGCTCCCCGAGGGCGCCGGCCACCAATTTTAAGTAACGGGCCCGGGTGGACGCGGCCGCGTTCCATGGCCGAGAAAGAGGGCGGGGCCAAGAAGCCGGCGCTCGCGCGCACCGTCAAGGACAAGTGGCGGTCGAAGCGCTGGTACAAGCTTCGGTCGCCCGGCCTGTTCCAGCACGTCGACCTCGGGGAGACGGTGGCGACGGAGCCCGAGCTGCTCGCGGGCCGGACCGTCGAGGTGACGATGAGCGACCTGTCCGGCGGCGTCGACCCCTCCAAGGCCCACATCAAGCTCCGCTTCCAGATCGAGCGGGTCGTCGGGGAGAACGTCGCGGAGACCCGGTTCATCGGCCACGACCTCACCTCCGACTACGTGCGGCGGCTCGCGCGACGCAAGCGCTCGAAGATCGACGCCTCGCTCGTCGTGCGCACGAAGGACGGCGTCCAGATCCGGCTCAAACCGGTCGCCGTCGGCGAGCACCGGCTGCAGACCCGGCTCCGGACCGAGCTCCGGAACACGCTCCGGCAGCTGCTCGTCGACGAGGCCGCGAAGCGGACGGCCCCGGAGTTCGTGCGCGAGATGCTCCAGGGCGAGCTCGGGAAGGTGCTGTCGCAGGGGCTCCGGACGCTCTACCCGCTCAAGAAGATCGAGATCCGCCGGTCCGAGGTGCTGGGCGCGATCGCCGACGAAGCGGTCCCGGCCCCGCCCGCGGAGGCCCCGGCCGACGCCGGCCCGTCGGGACCCACCGCCCCGGAAGCACCGGCCGCCCCCGAGGGCGAGGTTTCGACCACGTGACCTGCCTCGAGGGACACGGCGACCCTCCCGGCTCGGAGATACCCGTCGGAGTGGCTCAGCCCGGTAGAGCACGGGACTCATAGAGCGGTCCGGGCGGTCCCGGTCCGCTGGAGAGATCCTGGGGTCGGGGGTTCAAATCCCCCCTCCGACA
>JASHRQ010000120.1 GCA_030037265.1 Thermoplasmata archaeon
GGCCGTGCCGGCCCGCCGGCGCGCCGCCCTTGAGGTACCGGCCCGCGAGCAACCCCCGGGCGAGCGGGCTGTACGCCTCGAGGACGATCCCCTCGTGCCGGCAGTATTCGAGCACCTCGTCCCCCTCCTCCCGGTCGAGGAGGTTGTACATCACCTGGTCGACGACGACGTCGGTCTCCTTGAGCGCGATCCGGGCGGCGACGACCTCGTCCGTCGTGAAGTTGCTCACCCCGATCGCCCGGGTCCGGCCCTCCCGCCACTCCGTCTCGAGGGCGGCCATCGTCTCGCCGATCGGCACGTGCGGGTCCGGCCCGTGGACGAGGTACAGGTCGACGCTCGGGCGGCCGAGGCGCTGGAGGCTCCCCAGGATCGCCGGCCGCACCTGCGCCGCCCGGAGATGCTCCCGCGAGAGCTTCGTCGCGAGGAACTTCCGGGGACCGTTCGGTCCCGCGCGGTACAGGACGTCCCCCAACAGGCGCTCCGACCGGCCCGCTCCGTACACCTCGGCGGTGTCGAACCACTCCACCCCCGCCTCCATCGCGCGGCCGAGCGCGGCCCGGGTGCGCGCCTCGTCCTCCGGGCGCCACCGGCCCATCGCCCAGAGGCCGAGCCCGATCCGCGGATGGAGGAGCCCGGTGCGGCCCAGCGGGATCCCGTCCGGCGCCGGGGCGGCGGGCGGCGTCGGCGCCGCCGGCGGGGCGTCGGAGCCCGCGCGCTTCCGGCGCGGCTTCACGCGGTCGGTCGGTCGGCTCCGGGCGCGAGATGGTCGTCGATCCGCCGTAGACGCTCCCCCAGCTCCCGCGCCTTCTCCTCGGCCTCTTTGAGGACTTCGGGTGGCGCCCGCGAGCGGAACCCGGGGTCCCGGAGCCGCTCCTCGGTCTTCCGGAGGAGCCCCGCGAGCTTCTCCCGCTCCCGCCGGAGCGACGCGTCCGAGGCGGCCGCGCCGCCGGGCGGGCGGGCGACGAAGAACTCCCCGGCGGGCGTGACCGCGGGCGCGGCGTCCGCGGGCGGCGGCGCGTCCGGCGCGAGGAACCGGAGCGACCCCACGCGGCTCTGCCGGAGCATCGTCTCCCGCTCCGCCTCGAGCGTCCGCGCGGCGGCCGCCCCCGCGGGCCGGACCCAGGCCGGCGGCGAGGGGTCGGCGGAGGCGCCGACGCCCGCACGGAGGTTCCGCAGCGTCCGCACGGCGTCGTACACCGTCTCCATCGCCTCCACCGCCTCCGGGTCGTCGCGCACCCCGTCCGCCGTCGGCCAGGCGGCGAGCGCGAGCAGGTCCCCCCGGTGCGGCAGCGCGTGCCACAGCTCCTCGGTCACGTGCGGGACGGCCGGGTGGAGGAGGCGGAGCGACCGCTCGAGGACGAACAGGAGCACCGCGCGGCTCTCCCGGCGGACGGGCTCCCCCCGCTCCCCCTTGAGGGCGTCCTTGCTCACCTCCACGTACCGGTCGGCGAGGTCGTGCCACAGGAAGCCGTGGAGCGCCGTCGCGGCGCGCGTGACCTCGTACGCCGCGAGCGCCGCGTCGACCTCCTCGAGCGTCCGGCGCCACCGGGCGAGCACCCACCGGTTCTCCAGCGGGGAGGACGGCGAGAGCGCCGGCGGGCGGTCCGGGGGCTCGGTCCCCTCCGGCAGGTGCGAGGCCGCGAACCGGACGAGGTTCCACACCTTCGTGAGGAAGTGGCGCGCGTTCTCGACGGTCGCATCGGCGAAGACGCTGTCCTGCTCGACCGGGCCGGGGAACAGCAGCGCGAACCGCGCGGCGTCGGCGCCGCGCTCGGCGATGAGCTGCACCGGGTCCGGGGAGTTCCCGAGGTGCTTCGACAGCTTCCGCCCCCGCTCGTCCCGGAGGAGCCCGGTGAACTGGACCGCGGCGAACGGCGGCCGGCCGGTGAAGTAGAACCCGGCCATCATCATCCGCGCGACCCAGAAGAACATGATGTCGCGGCCGGTGACGAGCACCGTCGTGGGGTAGTAGTGCGCGAGGTCCGGGCTCTCCTCCGGCCAGCCCAGGCTCGCGAACGGCCACAGCCAGGAGGAGAACCAGGTGTCCAGCACGTCCGGGTCCGCCGCGAGCCGGTCGTGCCCGCACGCGGGGCAGCGCGGGGGCGGCTCCTCGGCGGCCGTCTCCGCGCCGCACCGGCCGCAGTAGTAGACCGGGATCGGGTGCCCCCAGACGATCTGCCGCGAGATGCACCAGTCCTCGAGCGCCTCCATCCACCGGTAGAAGGTGAGCTCCCAGCGCGGCGGGTAGAGCCGGATCGCGCCCGAGCGGACCGCCTCCACCGCCGCCGGGGCGAGCGGACCCATCCGGACGAACCACTGCGTCGAGAGCCGCGGCTCGATCACCGCGTCCGACCGCTCGGAGCGGGCCACGGAGTGGACGAACGGCTCCTCCCGCTCGACGAACCCCTGCGCGCGCAGCGCGTCGGCGACCCGCTCCCGGGCGTCGTTCCGGTCGAGGCCGCGGAACGCCTCGGGCACCCAGTCGGAGGCGAGCCGCCCGTCGGCGTCGATCACGTCCGGCGGCATCGGGAGCCCGGGGTTCCGCCGGAACACCTCGTAGTCGAGGAGGTCGTGCCGCGGGGTGATCTTGAGGGAGCCGGCCCCGAACTCGCGGTCGATCGCGGCGTCGGCGATCACCGGCACCTCGCGGCCGACGAGCGGCACGCGCACCCGGCGGCCGACGGCGGCGCGGTGGCGCTCGTCGTCCGGGTGCACCGCGACGGCCACGTCGCCGAAGATCGTCTCGGGGCGCACCGTCGCGACCAGCACCCCCCCGGGGCTCCCGTCGGCCCACGGGTAGCGCAGGTACAGGAGGCGCCCCGGCTCCTCCGCATGCTCCACCTCGAGGTCGGACAGCGCGGTCCGGAGCTGCGGGTCCCAGTTCACGAACCGCTCCCCGCGGTAGACGAGGCCGGCGCGGTACAGCGCGACGAACGCCCGGCGCGTCGCGCGGCCGTACTCCGGGTCCATCGTGTAGCGGTACCGCGTCCGGTCGAGCGACAGCCCGGCCGCCGCCCACGCCTCCGCGATGCGCCGCTCGTGCTCGCGCTTCCAGCGCTCCACGCGGGTGAGGATCTCCTCCCGCGGGAGCCCGTCGAGCCGGACCCCCTGGGCCTCGAGGAAGCTCCGCACCCGGGCCTGCGTCGCGAGGCCGGCGTGGTCGATCCCCGGGAGCCAGAGCGTCGGCTCGCCGCGCATGCGGTGCACCCGCACGAGGAGGTCCATGACCGTGTTGCCGAGCAGGTGCCCGAGCGTCAGGTCCCCCGTGACGTTCGGCGGCGGCAGGACGACCGTGAACGGCGCCGCGCGCGGCGTCTCCGGCGCCCGGGCGACGCCGGCCGCCTCCCAGGCCGCCTGCCACCGGCGCTCGATCGCCCCGGGCTCGAACCGGGGCGGGAGGTCGGCGGGCGTCAGCCCCGACCCCTCCCCGGGAGGACCAGCGCGAGCAGCGAGAACAGCGCGAGCTCGACGAGCGCGAACGCCCCCATCGCGACGAACGCGAGCGCCGACGCGACGCCGGTGGACCGGAGCGCGAGGAACAGGATGATCGGCAGCCCCGCGATGACGATCCCCGGGAGCGCGACGGTCGTCGTCCACCACGCCCCGGAGGAGAGCATCGAGATCGGCACGCCGGTCCGCTCCGCCTTCCGGAGCAGGAGCCCGATCTCGAGGAACGCCGCCGCGACGAGGCCGGGGAGCTCCGCGACGATGAACGCGAGGAACAGGAGCGGCGTGAGGATCCGGAGGACGGTGAGGCCGACGACGACGGCGGAGGCGAGGAGGTACACGACGACGATGAGCGAGGCCTTCCCGACGAGCAGCGACCGGTGGGAGAGCGGGAGCGTCCGCGTGTACGAGAATCCCATGACCTCCGTGGCGAAGAAGGCGGGTCCAAAGAAGGTTGCGAGCAGCGCGGTCGTCGAGACCGCCGCTGCGCCGAGGTCGAAGACGCTGTCCGGGCCCGGGGTGCCGAAGTACGAGGAGAAGCCGATCACGACGGCGTCGATGAGCGGGAGCAGGATCAGGAACGCGTAGCCCGGGGTGCGCGACGCGGTGCGCACGTCCTTGATGAGCACCGCCGCGGGCGGCGGGACGGGCCGCAGGCCCGCCCCGACGCGCTGGCGGTAGGCGTCCACCTCGGGGGAGATCCGGGTCAGCTCGCGGGGGGCGGTGCGCAGCCACCGGACGACCGCCGCGGCGACGAGGACGTACGCCGCGGCCACGGCCAGGACGGCGGGGAGGTTCAGCCCGGGGAGGTGCGCGAGCGAGGCCGGGCCGGAGAGCCCCAGCACCGGGAGCACGCCGAACGGGAACGGGAAGGCGAGGAGCAGCGCCCCCAGCGAGCCGGGCGCCGTGTGGGCGAGCGCCGTGAGGCCGTACAGGATCTGGAACGAGAACGCCACGAAGCCGTAGATCCCGAAGGCCGGGATCGCCCAGAGGAGGAGGTACGCCCACCGGAACACCGTCGAGCGGAAGCCGCCGCGCGACCCCTGCACCCGCTGGACGAAGAACCGGCCGGTGCGGAGCGACAGCGCGATCGAGAACAGCACGACGCAGACGACGCCGGGCACGATGAGGAGGCCCAGCACCACGGAGTGGAGGATGATCCCGAGCGCGAGCGGCGTGAGGACGAGCGCGGTGAGCGCCGGGGCGTCGAACAGCCGGAGCACGACCAGCAGGGCGACCCGGTCGAGCTGCTTCTCCGGGATCGGCAGCGACTCCAGCATCGGGAGGATCTGCGAGCTCAGGTAGGTGGGGAGGCTCTGGAGCCCGACCATCCAGAGGAACGACATCTCGAGGAGGAGCAGCCCCGCGATCACCGTCGCGATGTAGAGCGGGAGCGGGACGATCGTCGGCCCCGCGAGGAAGAACCGCTCGACGACGTGCGTCAGGGTGAGCATCGAGCCGAGCACGAGCAGCACGATGAGGAAGCTCACGAGGAACTTGCTCTGCGCGACGAGCCGCCGGGCGTTGACCGCGAGCTCGTCGGACGGGGCGCCCGGGCGTGCCGTGAGGACGTTCCCCTGGCGCATCGCGTAGACCGCCTGGAAGCTCAGCTCCAGGTACGCGGCGTCGGCGAGCTGACGCGTGGTGGGGGACGCCATCGGCCTACCGTCCGCCCAGCGCGCGGACGGCGGCCTGCACGCCCTCCTCCTCCCGCGTCAGGCGGAGGAAGATCTCCTCGAGCGTGGCGTTCCCCTGGGCGGTCTGGTCCCGGAGGGCGTCCATCGTCCCCTCGCCGACCAGCGCGCCGTGGTCGAGGATCCCCACGCGGTGGCAGAGCCGCTCCGCGACCTCCATGGTGTGCGTCGAGAACAGCACGCCGCGCGGGGCTTGCGCGACGTACTGGGTGAGCAGCTCCTTCATCAGCCGGACCGAGCGCGGGTCGAGGCTGTTGAGCGGCTCGTCGAGCACGAGCAGCGACGGCTGGTGCAGGAAGGCGCCGAGGATCAGGATCTTCTGCCGGGTGCCGTTCGAGAGCGTTGCGAGCGGCCGGTCGAACTGCTCCTCGATCTGGAAGGCGCGGACGTAGTTGTCGGCGCGCTGGGAAGCGTCCGCCCGGTCGAGCCCCCGGACGCTCGCCACGAACTCGAGGAACTCCCGCGGGGTGAGGGCGTCGTACAGGAGCGCCGACTCGGGGACGTATCCCACGAGCTGCTTCGCGACGACCGGCTCGAGCGACGGGTCGTGGCCGAGGATCCGGATCGACCCGCGCGCCGGCGCCACGAGGCCGACGACGCTCTTCAGCGTGCTCGACTTCCCGGCGCCGTTCGACCCCAGGAGCCCGTAGATCTCGTGGGGGCCCACCGTGAGGCTCAGCCGGTCGACGGCGGTGATCGTCCCGTAGCGCACCGTGAGGCCGTCCACCTGGAGCGGCGGCCCGCCGAGGGACATCGCGTCGGCCACCGGACCCGCTCCCTCGCGTACTAGGGGGCCGACCCGCTTAAGGCCCCATCGGCTCATCCGGCCGAGCGATGGACCTGGGCGCGTGGACGAACGTCGCGTTCGCCGGCGTGGCGGTGTTCGGGGCGGTCCTGTTCGCCCTCTCCGCGCTCGCGCTCCGGCGCGCCCCGTCGCCGCGGATGGGGCTCGTCACGGCGGGCTTCCTCGTGATCACCCTCCAGGGGGTGGTGATCGGCTCGCTGCTGTTCGACGGGTCGGCGTCGGCCGACGTGCTCCTGTTCGTCTCCGCCGTCTTCGAGGCGGCGCTCCTCCTCGTCCTCTTCCTGGCGACGCTCGTGCGCTGAGGGACCGCGATGGGGGAGTCCCCGGAGCGGAGCGGCACGTGGGCCGAGACGCTCCTCACGTTCGTCCAGCGGTACCCGGGCGTGCACCTGCGGGAGATCCGCCGTCGGCTCGGGATCCCGATCGGGACGCTCGACTACCACATGTACCGGCTCGGCCGGCAGGGGCTCATCGCGGTCCGGATGCAGGGCGGCTACAAGGTCTGCTTTCCCGAGACCGCGATCGGGGAGGGGCCCCCGATCCCCGAGCCGGACAAGGTGCTGCTGGCGCTCCTGCGGCAGCCGGTCCCCCGGTCGATCCTCCTCCAGCTGTACCTGGACGGGACCACCTCGCCGCAGTCGCTCGGGGAGGCGGTCAGCACCTCGGCGCCGAACCTGTCGTACTTCCTGAAGCGGCTCGAGGGGGCCGGGGTGGTCGTCCGGGAGGGCGCCCCGGGGCAGCGCCAGGTACGCCTCGTCGACCCGAAGCGCGTGCACGCGATCCTCCTCCAGTATCCCCCGCTCCCCGAGACCCCCGTCGACCGGTTCCTCCGCTTCTGGTCGGAGCTCCACCCGTGAGCGACGTTCAACGGTTGTTCGGAAACGCTTATTCGCGGCGTCCCCGCGTGGGGACGGTTCGGGGGAGTCGCCGACGGGCTGCCCGTCGGGCGACCGCTTCGTTCATGCACCGTCGGAGGCCGGGCGCCCTGCTCGCCGTGGCGGCCACCGCGCTGTTCCTCGCGTCGGCCGCCGCCGCCGGCGCCTCCGCGGGACCCACCGACCGCCCGCTGGTCGTCCCGGCCGACACGCCGGCGTCGTACGCCGAGCTCAACGCCTCGCAGCTCCAGGTCGTCTTCGGCTCGCCGCTGCCGGCGGTCGCCCTCCTGCCGCGGAGCAACGCGAGCCCGGGGGCGGTCTTCGAGGTCGACCACCTGCTCGAGATCCACCCGAACGACTCGCTCGCACCGGACCACCCGCTGGTCGTCGCGGAGGCGGCTCCGCAGACGGTCCACACGTTCAACACGACGGTGCGGACCCAGGCGCATCCGGGGTACGTCCAGCTGTCCGCGGCCCTCCCGGTGGCCCCCACCCTCTCCACGCTCTGGGCGCCCGGCGGGGCGCTCGACACGATCGGGCCGGCCGTGAGCACCGCGACGCTCTCGCTCAACTACTCGCTGTACACCGGCGCGGACGGGAGCGAGGGGGTGCTCCTCGCCTGGTCCGTCACCGGCTGGCCGTGGGTCGCGCCGGCGGTGGACCAGCTCGCGCTCGAGTTCGACATCGCCGTCCCCGGGGCCACCGGGTTCTCCGCCTGCCTGGGGACGCCCTCCGCGGACGACCCGAGCGCCCACTGCCCGTCCGCGGCGACGCTCGCGAACGGCTCCGCGGTGTGGCCGTCGGACCTGTCCGGCCTCGAGGTCGCGGGCCCGAACGGTTCCGCGGCGTGGGTCAGCTGGAGCCCGTCGGCGGCCGCCGCCGGGGCGTCGATGGGGGCCGGAGCCGACCTCCAGTCGGCCGGCTACGTCAGCCTGGCGCTCGTCGACCCGACCCCCGGGGCGTCCACGTTCGCCGGCTCGGCGCTGTTCCTCGTGTCGCTCCCGCCCGGCGCCGCGATCCTCGGGCCGGTCGTCGCCGACCCGGCGGTGTACGGCGGCGCGATCGCCGGGTTCGCCGTCGCGTCCGTCGCGGCGGTCGCGCTCTACCGCCGGCACGACCGGGCGGTCCGCGACGCCCTCTAGGGCTCGGGGCGCGGTCCCGCGCTCCCGGCGGAGCGCGTCAGCGGGAACAGGATGACCTCCTTGATGGACGGCGTCCCGGTGAGCGCCATGAACGCGCGCTCCACGCCGAACCCCACGCCGGAGGCGGGCGGCATGCCGTACCGGAGCGCCTCCACGAAGTCCCGGTCGAGCGCGTAGTGCTCCACGCCCCGCTCCGCGAGCTGCTCCGCGAACCGCCGGACCTGGTCGTCCGGGTCGTTCAACTCGGTGTAGGCGTTCGCGAGCTCGTAGCCGCGGCAGTACAGCTCGAACCGCTCGATCCGGCCGGGCTTCGAGCGGTGGCGCTTCGCGAGCGGGGAGGTCGAGAGCGGGTGGTCGACGACGAACGTCGGCCGGAGGAGCGTGGGCTCCACGTAGTGCTCGAACAGCTTGTCGAGGAACTTCCCGGCCGGCGACCGGTCCGGGACGGTCGCGCCGACGGCCCGGGCGAGGCCCCTCAGCTCCTCCCGGCTCCGGGTGTCGATGCCGGCGATCCCGCTCGCCCCCTCGAGCGCCTCGACGAAGTCGACGACCTCGAACGGGGGCCGGAACAGCTCCACCGCCTCGCGCGCCGCGGGGAGGTCCGGGAGGAGCTCGGCGACGCGCGCGGCGAGCCGGACGTACATCGCCTCCATGAGCCGGCGCATGTCGGTGTAGTCGCTGTACGCCCAGTACGCCTCGAGCATCGTGAACTCGGGCGAGTGGGTCGCGTCCATGTCCTCGTTCCGGAACGAGCGGCCGAGTTCGTACACGCGCTCGAACCCGCCGACCAGCAGGCGCTTCAGCGGCAACTCGAGCGCGATGCGGAGCTGGAGCCCCTCGTCGAGGTAGCCGGACCGGGTGACGAACGGCTCGGCCGCCGCGCCGCTCGCGACCGGCACCAGGATCGGCGTCTCGACCTCGAGGAAGTCGTGCGCGTCGAAGAACCGGCGGACCTCCCGGACGACGAGCGACCGGGCCCGGAACCGGGCGCGGGTCTCCGCGGA
Organism: Thermoplasmata archaeon; assembly: GCA_030037265.1. Taxonomy (GTDB): domain Archaea; phylum Thermoplasmatota; class Thermoplasmata; order Lutacidiplasmatales; family UBA184; genus JAKIWV01. Next base: position 8,968 of record JASHRQ010000120.1, read on the forward strand.
GGAGAGCAGGTCGACGTACCGCCGGCGGAGCCGGGCCTCCGGGTCCTTGAGCCCGTGGAACTTCTCCGGCGGCGGCGCGATCGCCTTCGCGAGGAGCGTGAGCCGCTCGACCCGGAGCGACGGCTCGCCGCGCCGGGTTACCATCGGACGGCCGTCCGCCCCGACGAGGTCGCCCGGGTCCAGGTCGCCGAGCCACTGGGAGTAGGCGGGCTCGCCGAGCTCGTCCGGCCGGAGGAACAGCTGGAGCGACCCCGACAGGTCCTCCAGGTCGGCGAACGCGGTCTTCCCGACCTGCCGGATCCCGCGGAGCCGGCCGGCGACGCGCGCGGGCCCGTTGGTGGCGACGGCGCCGGGCGTCAGCGCGGCGCACCGGCCGAGCACGTCGGAGACCGGGACCCGGTCCGGGAACTCCCACGGGTACGGCTCGACCCCGCGGGCGCGGAGCCGCTCCACCTTGAGCCGCCGCTCGCGCTCGAGCGGGGACTCCTCCGCGCCCTCCACCTCGCCTCCGTCCCGGCGGCCCACGGGGCGCCGGTGAGGAAATATCTTCGCCCCGTCGGGCGCCGGCGGGGGGCCGGGCCCTACGCCGCGCCGGCCTCGAGCGGCAGGAACTCGTTGCCCGACGGCCGGACGAGGACGAGCTGCTCCGGCGCGGGCGTCGCGCCGGTGGCCGCCGGCTTCGCCGGGTCGTGCAGGAGGAGGAACGTGCCGAAGAAGAACTCCGCCGTCGCGTCCCCGCCCCCAATCCCGTAGCTCACGTAGTCGGAAAAGTAGACGTGGACGTGGCCGGACTTGTGGTCGCGGAGCGCCCGGAGGAACGGCTGGAACGTCTCGGGGCCCTTGCGCGCGAGCTCCTCGATGAGGTCGCGGAGGATCGGACGCTGGGCGAGGCCGCCCAGCCCGTCGTACGCCACGTACACCGCGGGCCGGGGGTCGAGCGTGACGATGCCGGCGCGGAGCACGCCCTCGACCTGCCGGGTGCGCATGGTCCGCGGCCAGACCCGGTGCCGATTATGAGCTCTTCGGAACCGGCGGCGCCGCGCGCCCGGCGGGCGCGGGGCCCGGCGGTCCGGGCCCCCGGGGACTCCCGGCGGCTCAGTGCGAGTGGCCGCCCGGTCCGCCGGGCGGCGGCGGGGACGACTTCTTGGACGCGATCACGTCGTCGATCCGCAGGATCATCGTCGCGACCTCGACCGCCGACGAGAGCGCCTGGCGCTTCACGCGGAGCGGCTCCACGACCTTGAGCTGGACCATGTCGGTCGCCTTCCCGTCGTTGAGGTTGATCCCGACGTTCCGGTTCGCCGACGCGCCCTCGTGGGCGTGGCGGAGCTCGATGAGCACGTTGATCGCGTCGTAGCCGCCGTTCTCGGCGAGCGCCCACGGGATCACCTCGAGCGCCTGCGCGAACTCCTCCACCGCGAGCTGCTCGCGCCCGCCGACCGTCGGGGCGAACTTCCGGAGCCGGACCGCGAGGTCGATCTCGGTCGCGCCCCCGCCGGGGCAGACGACCCCGTCCTCGAGCGTGCTCGAGACGACCTTGAGCGCGTCCTGGAGCGCGCGCTCGACCTCCTGCACCACGTGCTCGGTGCCGCCGCGCACGAGGACCGTGACCGAGCGCGGGTTCTGGCAGCCGGTGATGTAGGTCATGTGGTCGTCGCCGATCTTCCGCTGCTCGACCTCGGCGGCCGTGCCGAGGTCCGAGGCGGTGAGCTCGCGGATGCCGGTGACGATCTTCCCGCCGGTCGCCCGCGCGAGCTTCTGCAGGTCGGACTCCTTGACCTGCTTCACCGCGTAGATGCCCTCCTTCGCGAGGTAGTGGAGCACGACGTCGTCGATCCCCTTCTGGCCGACGACGACGTTCGCCCCCGCCGCCTTCACCGCCGCCACCATCTGGCGGAACGAGGTGTCCTCCTGGTCGAGGAAGCTCTGCATCTGCTGGGGCGACTTGATGTTGATCTTCCCCTCGATCTCGGTCTTCTTGATCTCGAGGGCGGAGTTGAGGAGGGCGATCTTCGCCCCGTGGACCGCCAGCGGCATCCGCGGGTGGCCGCGCTCCTTGTCGAGCACGATCCCCGAGATGAGCTCGGAGTCGTCGATCGTGCCGCCGTGGCGCTTCTCGAGCTTGATGAGGTCGACGTCGGCGACGATCCGGTCGCCGCGCCGCTCCACGATCCGCTGGACCGCCTCGACGGCGATCGAGCCCAGCTTCTGCCGGGCGCCGAACGACCCCTTCGAGCCGATCGCGGTGAGCGCCACGTCGAGCAGCGCCTTCGCGTCGTCGCTCTTCACCGGGATCCCGATCTCCTTCTCGAGGAGCCGGGTCCCCTCCGCGAGCGCGAGGTGGAAGCCGCGGGCGACGACCGTCGGGTGCACGTCCTGCTCGAGCAGCGTCTCGGCGCGCTTCAGGAGGTCACCGGCGAGGACGACCGCGGTGGTCGTCCCGTCGCCGCACTGCTGGTCCTGCGTCTTCGCGACCTCGACCAGCATCTTCGCGGCCGGGTGCTCGACGTCGATCTCCTTGAGGATCGTGACGCCGTCGTTGGTGATCGTGACGTCCCCCATCGAGTCGACGAGCATCTTGTCCATTCCCCGGGGGCCGAGGGTCGAGCGGACCGCGTCGGCGATCGCGCGCGCCGCCTGGATGTTGTTGGCGGACGCCCCGCGTCCCTGGTCGCGCTCGGTGCCTTCCTTCAGTACGAGAATCGGCGTGCCCTGCAGCACTGTCTCACCAAGCGGGGCAAGCCAAGTCTTCTATATAATATCCGACTATGCGAGGTCGGGTCGTCGACTCGTGCGCCGCGTCCCTCCGGGCCGCGGGCGTCCCGTTTCATCCCGTGGGGGCGTCGGGGGCGCGGATCTCAGAGGGCCCGGGCCCGACCGGCCTCCCGACGCGCGAGGATCCGCTCGGCACGGACCGCGTACGCCGGCACACGGAGGGTGGTTCCCGTGATGCCGCGGCGCGCCTCGACCCATTCCCGGAGACACCGTTCCGAGTCGAACACGGCCGAGTCGGAACAACAGACCTCGACGGACCCGTCCGACCGGGGGGTCTCCACGGCGAAGACGATCGCCCCGGGCGGCGTCACCCGGGCGAACTCGCCCGACGCGAACTCCACGACGATCTCCCCCCCACAGGACGGGCATCGCGTCCGTCCCTCGGGGATGCCGCGCCCTTGGTTGAGGAGCAGGTCGACGCCGCAACAGACGAAGCGGTCCCCTCCGGGGGTACGAAGGACGTGCGGCGTGGCCCCGGGCGAGAGCCCGACGATCGCGTCCGGCCCGTCCCTCGGTGCGCGCGGCACCGCCTATCCGGGCGTGGGGCACGACGCGCAGCACGCGACTCCGGCCGAGCAACAGGCACAGCACCGGCAGCACCCGTCGGGGCAGGTGCAACACGCGCACGCGAACCGCCGACCGGCCGGCGATACGGACCCGCCTTGGGCCACCACGACGCTCGATGGCCACCGGCGTACTTGAGAGGCTCGTCCGGCGCTCGGACCCTGTCGGACCCCCCGGTTCCGGGGCGGCCCCCAGCGCCCGAGCGCACGTCGGGGAGCAGGGAGAGGTCCTGCGGACGGGATTCCGGCGATCAGTCGTGCAGCACCCGGTTCGTGACGACCGGGGCCGAGACCAGCCGACCGAGCCGCCCGAGCACCCCGCCGGCACCGGCCTGGCGGTGGAACGCCTCCTCGGTGGAGCGGGCCTCCCGGGCGTCCGCGTAGGTCGCGACGACGACGAACCGATGGGGCGTGTCGAGCGCGGCCCCCACGAAGACGGACTTCGGATGCGAGCGGTCGCGGACGAACCGGACGTACTCGTCGAGGAGCCGCTGCCCCTCCCCCTCCGCCTCGGGGCGGAAGTCGTAGATGCCGACGGTGGTGATCGCCATGGGGGCCCGCGCGACCGCGCCGGGTTAGGAACGGCCGGTTCCGGGTTGTTAAACCTGACGCCGGACTCGTAACG
>JASHRQ010000121.1 GCA_030037265.1 Thermoplasmata archaeon
ACCCGATGCTCCGCACGAGCGTCGCCGAGCTCCTCGCCGCGGCCGAGGCGCGCGCGACCTGCCCGCTGTGCGGCGACCCGCTGCCGCCCGGGCCGCGGGGCCTCCTGTGCCCCAAGTGCACCGACCTCGTGAGCCGCGGCGACGGCGCGTAGCGGGGCGGGCCTGTCGGGACTCTCCGCTCCGGGGGGCGTTCCCCCGGGGCCTTTGAACCCGAGTTCGCTGGCTTAGAAGGCCAGTGCTTTGTCCCAGCTAAGCTACAGGCCCGGCCGAGGCATGCCGCACGGCGCGCTTAATCCTTCGGTCGGCGAGACCGCGCGTCGCCGGTCGGAGCGGAGAGGACGTCCCTCGGGGAAGTCCGGGCCCGGGGCTCGGCAGGTCCGGCCGCCCGCCGAGCCGGGAGAGGGTGCGGTCCCGTGGTCCGCGCCGGGCCCCCCGACGAGCGGGTCCGCCCCCGGGGGGCGGGATTCAGGGCGAGGGAGCCCCCGGCTCCTTCGGCGCACCGGAGCCCGGTTCCGCGGAGGACGACGATCGGGGGGTCGGGCCGTTCGTCCCGCCCCTTCCCTTCCGCCTCCACCCCAGCACGGCGAGAGCCGCCACCCCGAGCGCGACCGCCACGGCCGCGAGTCCCAGCGTCGTCCACTCGAGGTCGTTCGTCCCCCCCGAGGAGCCGTGCGACGCGGGAGCCGTGACCGTCACCGCGACGGCGGATGAGGTGGCGTGGGTCCCCAGCGCGTCCGTCACGGAGACCCGTACCGCGTACGTTCCCGCGGCGGTCGGGGTGCACGCCATCTCGGAAGCGTTCGCCGAGACGCACCCCGCCGGAAGGCCGGTCCACGCGTACGTGTACGGCGCCGCGCCACCGCTCGCCGTCGTGACGAGCGTGATCGGGTCCCCGAGCGGGAGCGCCCCGGGAGTTGCCACCGGCGAGCCGACCGCCGGGTCCGGGGTCACCTCGAGGATCGTCGGGGAAGAGCTCGCCTCCACTCCGTTCGCATCGACCCCCCATGCCGACACCAGATAGGTCCCCGGGACCGTCGCCGAGCAGCTCACCGTCTCCGTCGTCCCGCCGCACCCCGGCGGCAGGCCGACCCAGGCCAAGCTCACGAGCCCGGTGCCCCGCGTCGTCTGCGTGGTCGCGAAGACCAACGCCTGACCCTCGTCCGCCCGGCTCGACGCGGTGCCGTTGACGGTCACCGTGGGCTGGGAGAGCGCGGGGACGCCCTCGATCGAGAGGTGGGTCGAAGCCGTGACGGGGTAGCCGTTCGAGTCCGTGACCGACACGGTCACCGTCATCGTGACGGGAGGCTCGCTCGACGCGTTCGGCTGGCAGTCGAGCACCGGGACGTCCGCGCCGGTGCACCCCGGAGGGAGGCCGCTCCAACCGTACACGTACCCGCCGCTGCCGCCGGAGACTGCCGCGGTGAGGACGGTCGACTGCCCCAGGTCGACGGACGTCGGAGCAGCGGTCAGGCTCTCCACCGTGGGATCGGACGAAACCAGGACCGGTACCGACGTCCAGACGACGTCGCCGACCGCGTCCTGCACCGTGAAGGTCACCGTAAAGTTCCCGGCCGCGGTCGCAGCGCACGCCCCCGACACCTCCCCGTAGCCGGGCGGGTCGGTCACGCACGTCAGGCCCGATGCGGGGGAGACCCGAACGGCCACGCTGTCCCCTCCGGCCCCTCCACCGAGCAGAGGCGCCGAGAGCAGAATTTCCTGGCCCGGGTCGCCGCCGGGCCCGTTCCCGTACGAGAGGGAGGTCAGCGTGGAGATCACGCTCACGCTGTTCGACCCGTCGTTCGCCGCGTAGACGTCCCCGGTCCCGCTGTCGTACGCCACGCCGGAGGGAATGCCGCCGACCGCGAGGTTCGCGACCACCGTGTTGCCGGTGCCATTGACGACGCTCACGTTGGACGTTCCCTCGTTGGCGACGTAGATCCCACCGTTCGCACTGTCGTACGCGACGCCGGTGGGATTCCCTCCCACCGGAATGCTGGCCAGCACCGTCTCGCCGCTGAGCACACTCAGGTTGTTCGTCCCCCGGTTGGCCACGTAGATCTCGCCGTTCCCGCCGTCGTACACCAGGCCGGCGGGCAACGTCCCGACGGGGACCGTCGCGGTGACCGTGTTCGACAGGCCGTCGATCAGACTCACGGTGTCTCCGCCCGAGTTCGACACGTAGACCTCGCCGGTCCCCGCGTCGTAGGCCAGGCCGTAGGGGTCCGCTCCGACCGGGACCTCCGCGACGACCGTGTTGGTCGCTCCGTCGATCACGCTCACCAGCCCCAGGCCATCATCGGCGACGTACACCTCTCCGTTCCCACTGTCGTAGGTTACGCCGATGGGGTCGCTCCCGGTCGGAAGGGAGACGGACGTCAGCGTCGCGTTCGTCGTCCCGCTGAGCACGCTCACGGCGTCCGACTCGTTGTCCGCGACGTACACCTCCCCGTTCCCACTGTCGTAGGCGACCCCTTCGGGCACCACTCCGACCGGTACGTTCGCGGTCACGGTCTCCCCGTGGATGACGCTCACGGTACCCGAGACCGAGTTCGCCACGTCCACGTCGCCGCTGTCCGGGTCGTAGGCCGTGCCGGTAGGTCCCGATCCGACCGGGACCGTACCGACCACGGACCCGGCTTGGGAGGTTCCCCGGAGGTACGGCGCCAGCGTTCCCACCGCGAGCATCGTGGAGATCACGCTGACGGTGCTCGCGCCGGAGTCGGCCACATACAGCGCCCCGTTGGCGCTGTCGTAGGCCGCTCCGGCGGGGAGCGCTCCGGCCGGGACCGCCGCCACCACCGCGTTGGTCGTTCCGCTGATAGCGTCCACGGCATCCGAGTAGTCCGTCGTCACGTACACGTCGCCGTTCGCGCTGTCGTACACGGCGCCAAACGGTTCGTACGCGATCGGCACCGTCGCGACCGGCGTGCTCGTGGTGCCATCGATCACGCTCACGTTGTTCGAGCCCTCGTTCGTTACGTAGACGTCCCCAGTCCCGCTGTCGTACGCCACGCCGAGCGGCGCCGCGCCGACCGGGACCGTCGCCACCACCGCGTTCGTCGTGCCGCTGATCACGCTCACGGTGCTGAGGGTATCGGCCCCGGTGATGAAGGACTGGGCACCGTTCGCCACATACACCTCGCCGCTCCCGCCATCGTACGCGACGCCAAAGGGGTCGCCCGCGACGGCGATCGTCGCCAGCACCGAATTCGTCGCACCACTGATCACCGTCACGGTGCCCTCGAAGGCGCCGGCCACGGCCACGTAGAGGTCGCCGTTCCCGGTGTCGTACGCGACTCCGTATGGGAACCCCCCGACCGGGATCGTTTGGACCACCGTGTCGTTCGACCCGCTGATCACGCTCAGCGTCCCCGAGTACGCATTCGTTACGTACACGTCCCCGGTCTCGCTGTCGTACGCGAGTCCAAACGGGAACGCCCCGACCGTGACCGTTTGCACCAGGGTGTTGTTGGACCCGCTCAGCACGCTCACGGTGCCCGAGGCGCTGTTCGCCACGTAGATCTCCCCGTTCTCGGCATCGTAGGCGTCGCCGAACGGGTAGAGCCCTACGCCCAGAGTGGCCGTGATCGAGCCCACGCCGTACGCCGGCGGGCTCGCCGTACTCGCGGCGGCGGCGTCGGCGTGCGCTCCCCCGTCGACCGCAACACTGAGGCGGTGGCTGGCGCCGGCGCTCGGACCCAAGCTGTCCGGACCGAACGTCGGGGTCCCGGTCGACCCGACGGTCGCCGCGAATGCTCCCAGCACGCTCGTCACGAGGAGGAGAGAGAGGACCACGGCTCCGACCGCTCCGAATCCGATCCGCCCCCCGACTCTCGCGAAAACGACGCCGGCCACCTGCATGGAGTGCCCAACCCCCCAACGGATTTAATTTGGACACGGGACCGTGCCGGCTCGACCTCCCGCGTTCCTATCGCGGCCAGAATCGGCCCATCGGCCCTGTCGAGGGCCGTCGGGAGCCGGTCCCCCGGGAGGCCGCGCCCGTCGAGGAAGCGCCCTACGGACTCCTGGCACCGCCGCGTCGCGGCCGAGCCCCGTGGGGCGGGCCGAACTCAGCGCGGGGCTCCGGAGGCACGGGCCAAGCCCCCGCCAACCATCGCCGGAAGGCATCGAGACACCGCTTCGTCTTCTCCGGTGGGCGCTCCGCCGACGCCGCGGGGCGGTGTCCCGGAGCGCGGACCGATCACGTCCTTGCCCGACGGGTCGGGGTCGGTCGACGCGCCTTGCCGCCGGAGCTTCGGACGGTCCCGGACCGGGACGAGCGCGTTGCGAGTACCCGCGCGACGAGGTGCGCGAGCCGGATCGGTTCCGGGAACGCCCCGCGGACCGTCGTCCGGCGGACCACCGAGGCCGCCTGGGCCCGGTTGAGCCCGACGGCGCTTGCGAGGACCCGCGCCCCGTCGGCCGTCGGCACGCGGAACAGCCGGTGCGCCCGGACGATCGCCCAACGCCGCGCGAGGTCCCGGGGGAAGTAGGTCCGGAGCGCCCGTCGCATCGCGGCGAAATCTGGGGGCCGCCGAGTCACGGAGACGACCGGACGGCCGACGGCGGCGGCGAGCGCGTCCAGGTCGATGAGGTTGAAGCCCCCGACGGCGATTCCGTCCACGAGGACGACCCGAATGCCGTCGAGGAACGGGGACCGGAGCAGCATCGTGGCGATCCGCTCTCCCGCGTCCGCGCCGTCGACGCGGACTGTCGTACGGAGAAGCCCCTCCACGTACCCCGGAACGGAATAGACGACTCCGACGACCGGGGCGCTCCGGCCCCGGCGCGAGAACGGACCGTCGTCGATCCCGACGACCCGGAGGTGCGGCTTCGCGAGCTGCCGGGTCAACCCTTTAGCCTGGGGCCGGCGTGGGATCGAGGGATGGCGACGCCGGTCGACCTTCGGTGTCCCCACTGCGGTGCCTGGCTGCGCGCGTACTCGGCGTACCCGCAGCGGACGGCCTACACGCGCTGCCCCCACTGCCTCGCCACCCTGCCGTTCGTCGTCCCCCGTACTCCGGCGCCGCTCTTCAGTTGGGAGGTTCACCCCGGCCTGTATCCGGCGGTCCCGGCGCCGAGGGCTCCGTTCCGGCAGCAGCGGGCGGTCGTGTTCGCGTTGCTGCTCGTGGGAACGCTGCTGATCGTCGGCGTGGGCGGATGGTTCGCGGTGGAGGGCGCCGTCGCGCTCTCGCCCGGGACGGTCACCCTCGGCGGCACGCTGACCCCCGCGCCGATCGTCGGCGCCTGGGTCAACGTCACCGGCGAGAACGGCTTCCACGAGAACGTGTCGGTGCCCGCCGGCTCGTTCTCGGTGCCGGGCGTGCCGTACGGCGGCATCACGCTCTCCGCCGGCGCGCCGGGGTTCCAGACGGTGACCTTCGACTGGTTCGTTTCGGTCGTCTACTCGACCGAGACCGGGAATCTGAGCCGGCTCACGATCGCGCTGGCCTCGGACAGCGCGCCCGCGCAGGCCGCCGCCGTGCCGGCCACGTTCCCCAACCTCGAGGCGTTCGTCGCGACGCTCTGGTCGGGGACCGGCCTCCTCGCGGTCACCGCGGTCGTCGCCGGCCTCGGCACCGTGGCCGCGCGCCGGGGCCGGCTCGCCCCCGCGGTCGCGGCCGGCTCGGCCGTGCTCCTGAGCCCCGCGATCTCGCCGATCCTCGGCCTCTACCTGGTCGACTCGACCGTCTTCGCGATCTCGCTCGCGGCCCTGCCGATCGGGGTGCTGGCCCTCACCCTCACGGTGCCGGAGCTGGCGCGCGAGTCCGGCCCGGTGGAGCCGCTGTAGCCCGGACGGGCGTCCTTACGCGCTGCTGCTCCGCGGGCGGGCCGCCGCCTTGCGGCCGGCCGGTAGCGGCCGCCGGTTCCGGAACCCCCCGTCGATGGGGTGCCAGAACGCGACCTCGTCCTCGCCCCGGCGCCAGCAGAGGAACGCGACCTCGCCGTCGACCTCGCTGTAGAAGTCGGCGAGCCCCGTCTCGAGGTCCTTCACCTCGATCCCGTCCTCGCGCAGCCGAAGCACCTCCTGTTCCAGCCGCCGGCTCAGGCTCTGCCACTCCTCGTCGAGGCGGTGCTTGAGCGCGAAGTCCGGGTTGTCGGACGAGCCCAGCTCGCTCCCCCAGAAGCCCGCGAGACGCTGGAGCTCCTCGTGCACCACGCCGAGACGCGTCGCCCAGGCGCGGAGCTGCGGGAACAGCTGGCGGAGCTCGCCCAGCCTCGCGTTCGCCTCGTCGACCGTCCAGAGCTTCGGCGGCGGCCCGACGCGGCGCTCCGACCCGTCGTGGTCCTCCGCCATCGTCGCTTCGATGGGCCCCACTCTATAAGAGCCTGTCCGAACGCGTCGCTCGGCGCGGCCCGCTCCCCGAGCCGGACGCTCGCCCGGCCCGCTCCGACCGGTCGAGCATCGGCCGGGACCCCGCGCGGCGGCGGCCGGATTTCGCCCGTCGGGATCGCCGCTCCGGTCGGCGGCGCTCGGGCGCGCTCGCGCGCTAACGAGCGCTTAAATACCGCACCTTTCTCCCGCCGCCTCACGGGAGGCGAACGACGCTACCGATAGATGGCCCGCCGACACCGACCTCGCCGAGGATCGCTCGGCTTTTCCCCTCGTTCTCGCGCTGCCCGTAGTGTACCGAGGATCCATCGCTGGCCTGCCGGACCGAAGAGTCCGGCGCTGGAGGGATTCGCCGGCTACAAGGCCGGCATGACGCACGCGTTCATCGTCGACTACCGGAAGCGGTCGACGACCGCCGGGCAGGAGGTCGCGGTGCCGGTGACGATCATCGAGACCCCTCCGCTCCACGTCGTCGGCGCCCGGTTGTACCGCACCGAGCCGTACGGGGCTCGCGCCGTCGGCGAGGCGTGGGCGGAGGAGGGGCACGACGAGGTCGACCGGAGGATCCCCCGGCACCCGGCCACCTCGAGCGAGGGGCTCGCGAAGTTCCGCTCGACGCCGGCCGACGAGGTGCGCCTCATCGCCCACACCGAGCCGTGGCTCGTCACCGGCGTGTCGACGAAGGCCCCGGACCTGTTCGAGCTCCGGGTCTCGGGCGACGCGTTCGAGGACCGGCGCAAGTTCGCCCTCGACCAGCTCGGCAAGGAAGTGAGCGTCGACCAGGTGGCCAAGGAGGGCGAGTTCTGGGATGTCATCGGCGTCACGAAGGGGAAGGGGTTCCAGGGCCACATCCAGCGGTGGGGGGTGCACCTGCAGCCCCACAAGAACTCGAAGCACCGGCGGATGATCGGGACGCTCGGCCCGCACAACCCGAGCTTCGTGACGTACCGGATCCCCCAGGCCGGCCAGATGGGCTACCACCGGCGGACGGCGGTCAACCTCCGGGTGCTCAAGATCGTCCGCGACCCGAAGACCGAGCCGGTCGCCCCGGCCGGCGGGTTCCTCCACTACGGCGCGCTCCGGTCGAGCTGCGTCCTCGTCCACGGCTCGATCCCCGGCCCGGCGAAGCGCCTCCTCCGGTTCCGGCTCCCGATCCGGGCCCGCGTCGCGCCGGTCGAGCGCGTCGAGATCCGCTTCATCAGCACCGCGTCGAAGCAGGCGGCATGAGCGCATCCCGCTCCGCCGCCGGCGCCCTTCCGGGCCACGACGGAGACGCGTCGGGGCCCGCCCGCGTCCCGGTCCTGTCGCTCGGCGGCAAGCCCGGCGCCCCGGTCGAGCTGCCCGACGTCTTCTCCACGCCGGTCCGCGCCGACCTCATCCACCGGGCGGTCGTCGCCGCCCAGTCCCACCGGGTCCAGCCCCACGGCACGACGCCGACCGCGGGCCTGCGCCACTCCGTCGAGTGGTCCGGGAAGGGGCGCGGCGTCGCCCGGACCCCGCGCCTCATGGACTCGATGCGGGGGGCCCAGGCGCCGAACACCGTCGGCGGCCGACCCGCCCATCCCCCGCGGGTGGAGCGGATCTGGACGAAGAAGATCAACGCGAAGGAGCGGCGGCTCGCCTTCCGCGCCGCGGTCGCCGCCACGCGCGACCCCGCGGTCGTCCGCGCGCGCGGCCACCGGTTCGAGGAGTCGACCCGCCTTCCCGTCGTCGTCGACGACGCGCTCGAGGGAGTCGCGTCGTCGGCCGAGGCGAGCCACTTCCTCGACCGCGCGGGGCTCCTCGCCGACGTCCGGCGCGCGCACGACGGGGTGCACGTCCGCGCGGGCCGGGGGAAGCGCCGGGGGCGGTACCGCCGGGAACCGGTGAGCCTCCTGGTCGTCACCGCCCAGCGGGGCCGCGCGATCGGATTCCGCAACCTCTCCGGGGTCGACGTGGTCGCGGTCGGGTCGCTCGGCACCGAGGACCTGGCGCCGGGCGGAGCGCCGGGCCGGCTCACGGTCTACTCCGTGGGCGCGCTCCGAGGGCTCGCGGCGCGGCTGGGAGACGCCGACGCATGACCGCGATCCGGCACCGGGTGATCCTCCACCCGTACGTCACCGAGAAGTCGATGGACGAGATGGAGCGGATGAACAAGCTCGAGTTCGCCGTCGACCAGCGCGCGACGCGCGCGGAGGTCAAGGCGGCGATCGAGGACCTGTACCAGTGCAAGGTCGCGAAGGTGAACGTGAAGATCGTCCGGACCGGCAAGATCGCCACGGTCCGGTTCACCGCCGACTACTCCGCGGAGGACATCGGCACCCGGGCGGGGGTGTTCTGATGGGAAAGCGCATCATCTCGCGCCGGCGGGGCGCCGGCACCGGGCCGTACCGCTCGCCGAGCCACCGGCACCACGGACCGGTCTACCACCCGCCCGCGACGCTCGTCGGCCCCGGTCGCGTGGTCGCGCTCGAGCACAGCCCGGGCCGGTCCGCCCCCGTCGTCGAGGTCGAGGGGCCGGACGGACAGCGCCTCCGGATGATCGCCGCGGCGGGGATCGCGACCGGCGACCGCGTCGCGCTGAACGCCGGGGCGGTCGACCGGGGGAGCCTCCTGCCGCTCGCGTCCGTCCCCGACGGGACCCTCGTGTCGAACCTCGAGGTGAAGCCGTTCGACGGCGGCCGGCTCGTGCGCGCCGCGGGAACGAGCGCGCTCGTCGTCGCCCACTCGGCGCGGAAGGTGACGGTCCAGCTCCCGTCCGGCGCGTTCAAGGAGTTCCTCGCCACCTGCCGCGCCCAGGTCGGCGCCGTCGCCGGCGGCGGCCGCGGCGAGCGGCCGTTCACGAAGGCGGGGAAGAAGGTCGTGGCGTTCCAGTCGCTCGCCCGGGCGCCGTTCAAGGTCCGGGGCGTCGCGATGAACCCGGTGAACCACCCCCACGGCGGCGGGGCGCACCAGCACGTCGGGCGGCCGAGCACGGTGTCGGCGGGCGCGTGGCCCGGGCAGAAGGTCGGCCGGTTCTCGCCGAAGCGTCGCCGGAAGCGGTCGGTGGGAGGCCACTGATGCCGAAGGCGAAGCGGACGCGGAAGACCGAGACCCGGCGGAAGCGGGAGTTCACCCTCCGCGGGAAGACGCTCCCCGAGCTCCAGGGGCTGACGCTCGAGGAGCTGGGGAAGCTCCTCCCGGCGCGGCAGCGCCGGACGCTCCGGCGCGGGTTCAACGCGGAGCAGCGGCGCTTCCTGGAGAAGATGGCCGAGGCCCCCGACGGCGGACCGGTCCGGACGCACTGCCGGGACGTGCTCGTGCTCCCGCAGCACGTCGGCCGGCGCGTCGCCGTCCACACCGGGAAGGAGTTCAAGGAGGTCGAGGTCCGTCCGGAGATGATCGGCCACTACTACGGGGAGTTCGCGCTCACCCGGCGGTTCGAGAAGCACTCCGGGCCGGGCGTCGGCGCCACCCGCTCGTCCAAGTTCATGCCGTTGAAGTGAGGGGGACGATGGGGGACCGGGGCTACACCTACGCGCGCTCGGCCCAGGCGTCGGTCGCCCGGGCGCGGGGGGACGAGCTCCCGATCTCGCCCAAGAAGACCTACGAGGTGCTGAACGCGATCCGGGGGCTCCCGCTCGAGCGGGCCCGGACCGTGCTCGAGGACGCGGCGGCGCTCCGCCACGCGATCCCGTTCCGCCGGTACAACCAGGAGACCGCCCACCACCGCGGGACCGGCCCCGGCCGGTATCCGAAGAAGGTGTGCGAGGCGGTGCTCGCGGTGCTGAAGAACGCGGAAGCGAACGCGGAGTTCGACGGCCTCGACACGGACCGGCTGTTCGTCCGGGTCGCCGCCTCCTCCCGCGGGACGATCCGCAAGGCGTCGATGCCCCGGGCCCACGGCCGCGCCACGCCGTGGAACGAGCAGACGACGCACGTGGAGATCGTGCTCGAGGAGCGGAAGGAGAAGGAGGGCGGCTGATGGCGAGCGAGCGGAAGGTCATCCAGGAGTCGATGCGGCGCGTCCTGCTCAAGGACTTCCTCGTGCAGGAGAGCGCGCGCGCTGGCTTCGGGGGCCTCGACATCCAGCGGACCCCGATGGGCACGCGCGTCACGCTGGTCTGCGAGCGGCCCGGGATCATCATCGGCCGCCGCGGCGAGCTCATCAAGCAGCTGACGCAGGAGATCCAGAGCCGGTTCCAGCTCGACAACCCGCAGATCGAGGTCATGGAGGAGCGCCAGCCGGCGCTCAACGCCCAGCTGATGGCGGAGAAGCTCGCCGGCACGCTCGAGCGCGGATGGCACTTCCGCCGGGCCGGCCACTCCACCGTCCGGCGCATCATGGAAGCGAACGCGCGGGGCTGCCAGGTGATCCTGTCGGGGAAGCTCACCGGCGAGCGGCACCGGACCGAGCGGTTCAAGGCCGGCACGGTGAAGTACTGCGGCGAGGCGGCGCTCCTGCAGATCGACAAGGGGTTCTCCCAGGCGCGGTTGAAGCCCGGCGTCATCGGCGTCAACGTCTGGATCATGCGCCCCACGGTGAAGCTGCCGGACGAGGTCCACGTGAAGGGCGTCGCGGAGCGGCCGAAGGCCGCCCCCGAGGAAGGGCCGGTCGCGGAGGAGGGGACGGCGCCCGTCCCGGACGCCCCGGCCGGGGGGGCGCCGCCCTCGTGACGCTCCTCCGGATGCGCGAGCTCCGCGCGCTGTCGGACGAGGACCTCCAGAAGCGGGTCGCGGACCTCGAGAACGACCTACTGCGGGAGCGCGGCACCGCGGCGATGGGCGGCGCGCCGCCCAGCCCCGGCCGCCTCCGCGCGCTCCGGACGAACGTGGCGCGCGCGCTCACCATCCTGTCGGAGCGGGCGATCGCGGCCCGGACCGGCGCGGCGTCCGGACCGCGCGCGCGGTGAGCGGGGGGAATCCGAGCACGATGTCGGGCCCCCCCGCGACGCCTCCGGTTCCCGCGGGTCGCCACCCGCTCCTCGGGGAGATCATCGGCTGCCCCATCCGCATCGCGTCGGCGCCGGGCCTCCGACCGCTCCCGTTCGAGGGGACGATCGTCGACGAGAGCCTCCACACGCTGCTCGTCCGGCGCCCGGGCGCCCCGCGCCCGCGCCGGGTCGCGAAGCGCGGCCTCGCCGGGACGATCGTCGTCGACGGGGACGACACCCCGCTCGTCGGGGACGCGCTCCGCGGCCGTCCCGAGGACCGCACGAAGCTCCTCGCGCTCGGCGGCCGCCGGAGGGGCCGATGAGCCCGGCCGCCGCCCGCGGCGCGCGCCGCGCGCGCGACATTGGCCTCGACGTGCGCACCCCCAAGGAATGGTGCGACGACCGGCACTGCCCGTTCCACGGCCG
>JASHRQ010000122.1 GCA_030037265.1 Thermoplasmata archaeon
CTGTCGGCGGAGCTCCGGCGCCGCAGCGCCGAGGAGGCGTCCCGTCTGGCCGACGTGCTCGCCGTCGGCGGCGTCGTGCCGCTGCTCGAGCGGTACCGGTTCGCCGACGTCGCGCGCGTCCTCCTCGCCGCGCGGCCCGGGCTCGCGCCGGAGAAGGCGGTCCACCTGTTCGGCACCGGCCACCCGCTCACCTTCGCCTTCTCGGCGCTGTTCGGAGTCGACCTGTTCGACTCGGCCGCGTACCACAAGTTCGCCCGGCGGGGCGACCTCCTGTTCCCGGAGGGCACGATCCCGCTCGAGCGCGTCCGGGAGCCGTTCTGCTCCTGCGCGCTGTGCGGCGAGCTCCCGCTGGACCGGCTCGCGGCGCTCCCACCCCCCGAGCGCGAGCGGGCGGTCGCGCGCCACAACCTCCTCATGTCGGCGGCGGAGGTGCGCCGGGTCCGCCAGGCCATCCACGAGGGCTCGCTCTGGGAGCTCGCGGAGCGACGGGCCGGGGCGCATCCGGCGATGACCGCGGCCCTCCGGGCGGCCGCCGCGGGCGGCCCCATCTTCTTCCCGGTCGAACCGGACAGCCGCGGTTCCTTCCGCGAGGTATCCGCGCTGAGCCGCGAGCGGCCGGCGGTGGCGCGGTTCCGCGAGCGGCTGGTCCGGTGGCGGACGGGGCGGGGGCCGTTCGTTCCGGGAACTCGAATCCCGCTCGTCCCCGACGCGCTGCGTCAGGTCCCGACAACCGACGCGGCGGGTGCGCCCATCCAATGGGAGGTGCCGACGGAGGTGGGTCCCGTGCCGCTCGAGCTCACGGAGCTGTACCCGGTCGGCTGCTGGGTCGGGCCGGAGGAGTTCGACCCGACCCCGCCCGACCCGGCGGGAGGGCCCGCCGGCCTCCCCGCGGGATCCGGCGACCCCGTCCCGGACGCGGAAGGAGCGCGGCGCGTGGCCGAATGGACGCGCCGACACGTCTCCGCCGTGCTCGGCTGGAGCTACCCCGGCCACTCGCTCCCGCTCGACGACCCGCGATGCGTGGGGCTCCGCTCCCGTCGGACCGGGCGGCTCCGCGAGGTCGCGTGGGACGGCCGGCCGGCATTCCGCCTGGGCGACGACGGGGTCCCGCGGCCGACCTGGCTCGGCGCCACGCTCCTGCACGGGACCCTGCCCCCGCCCGCGAACCGGGTGACGGCGTCGGCGGACGCGGTCCCGTTCGTCGAGGCGGGGCGTAGCCTCTTCTCCCGGTTCGTCCGCGGGGCGGACCCCGGCGTCGTGCCGGGCCAGAGCGTGCTCCTGGTCGACGAGGACGACCGGCTCCTCGCGGTCGGACGCGCGGAGCTCTCGGCGCACGAGATGGGTCGGCTCCTCCGCGGGACGGCGGTGACCGTCACGGCTCATGCCCGGGGCGGCCCGGCTGCGGCACCGGGCCGCGGGGCGTCCGCCGCGCCAGCGCCGGAATGAAATAGAGCGCCGGGCTGGCGCGAGCCAGCGCGAATGAAGACGTACCTCCTGCTCCAGTTCGACAGCGAGGGCGCCCCGTACTCCGACGTCGCCGAGGTGCTGGAGGACATGGGGTTCCGGCGCGAGCCGGGGAACGGCTACGACTTCGTCTACGACTGGGGCCGGGACGCGACGGTGAAGGACTCCCTCCGCTTCGCCGACCAGATCCAGGAAGCGCTGCGCGGGAAGAGCGTCTTCTTCCGCATCGAGTCCGTCGAGGAGTGACCCCCCGGGCCCGGCCCGCTTTATCCTCGCGGCCCCGTGGACCCGCCGATGGTGGTCCTCGGCATCGAGTCGACGGCCCACACCGCCTCCGTCGGGATCGTCGACGACGCCGCGCGCATCCTCGCGCTCGCGGGGGACATGTACCGCCCGCCGGCGGGCGGGATCCACCCGCGGGAGGCGGCGAACCACCACGTCGACTGGTTCCCGGGCCTCGTCGAGCGGGCGCTCGCGGACGCCAAGGTCTCCCCCCGCGAGGTCGAGGCCGTCGCGTTCGCGCAGGGGCCGGGCCTCGGCCCGTGCCTGCGCACCGGCGCCACCGTGGCCCGCACGCTCTCGCTGCTCTGGCGTCGGCCGCTCGTGCCGGTGAACCACTGCGTGGCGCACATCGAGATCGCGCGCGTCCTGAGCGGGCTCGACGACCCGGTGCTGCTGTACGCGAGCGGGGGCAACACCCAGGTGATCGCCTACGGGTCCGGGCGGTACCGGGTGCTCGGCGAGACGATCGACGTGGGGATCGGGAACTTCCTCGACAAGCTGTGGCTGTCGCTGGGCGGGACGTTCCCCGGGGGACCCGCCCTCGAGCGGGCGGCGCTCGAGGGCGTCGAGCTGCTGCCGCTCCCGTACTCGGTCCACGGGATGGACGTCGCGTTCTCCGGCATGCTCACCTCCGTCCTGGCCCACCGCCAGCGCGGGGCGTCCGTCCCGGACATGGCCTACTCGGTCGAGGCGACGGCGTACTCGATGCTCACCGAGGTGACCGAGCGGGCGCTCGCCCACCGGCGGAAGGGGTCGGTCGTGCTCGGCGGGGGCGTGGCGTGCAACGAGCGGCTGCGCCGGATGGTCCGCGAGATGGCGGAGGGCCGGGGGGCGACGATGTTCGCGCCCCCGAAGTCGCTGTGCGTCGACAACGGCGCGATGATCGCGTGGACGGGACTCCGCGCCTTCCGCTCCGGGCTCGCGATCCCGGTCGAGCGCTCGCAGGTCCAGCCGCGGCAGCGGACCGACCTCGTGACCACCCCGTGGCGCGACGCGTAGGGGGCCCACCGTGGAGCGGGTCGAGGTGCTCGTCGTCGGGGCCGGCCCCGCCGGGTCGGTGCTCGCCGCCCGGCTCGCGGCGCAGGGCCACGACGTGCGGGTCGTCGAGGAGCACGCGAAGGTGGGCTACCCCGTGCAGTGCGCCGGCCTCGTCTCCGCGCGGGCGCTCGCGCTCGCCGGGACGACCGACGTGGTCCGGCAGCCGGTCCATGGCGCGACCGTGCTCAGCCCCTCCCTGAACGCCATCTCGTTCCGCGCGCCGGAGCCGAGAGCCTTCGTGATCGACCGGGCCGGGCTCGACATCGCGCTCGCGGACCGGGCGGCCCGGTCGGGCGCCCGGTACGAGACGGGGCTCCGCTTCGACCGGCGGATGGGCGAGGTCGAGGGCGGTGTCCGCGTCGCGCTCACCCGGCGCGACGGCGAACCGGTCGAGCTCGCGGCGCGCCTCGTGGTCGGCGCCGACGGCGTGTCGAGCGCCGTCGCCCGCGCCTTCCGGCTGCGGCGCCCCGTCGAGATCCTGCCCGCCTTCGAGGCGGAGTTCCCGTCCTCCCCGGGCGACCCGGACCTCGTCGAGGTGTACCTGGGCCTGCGGGTCTCCCCCGGCCTGTTCGGCTGGTGGATACCGGACGGGCACGGGGGCGCCCGCGTCGGGGTCGCGACCCACGCCGACGGCACGCCGGCCCGGGCCTACTACGAGGCACTCCTGCGCCAGCTCGAGCAGCGGCACGGCGCCCCGCTCCGCAACCCGACGGGCTACCTCGTGTCGGGCATCCCGATCGGCACGGTCCCCCGCCTCTCCGGCGACCGGGTGCTGCTCGTCGGCGATGCGGCGGGCCAGGTGAAGCCGCTCTCCGGCGGCGGGATCTACACCGGGATGCGGGGCGCCGAGCTCGCGGCGGAGGTGGCGCACGCGGCGCTCGCGGCGGACGACCTCTCCGCCGCGCGCCTGCAGGAGTACGACGCGCGCTGGCGGGACGCCTTCGGCGCCGAGTTCGACCGCGCGCTGTTCCTGCGGCGCCTGTTCCTGCGGTGCACCGACGAGGAGCTGGAGGCCGTCCTGACGGCGCTCCAGCAGGCCGGCACGACGGAGACGATCGTGGCGTTCGGCGACATCGACTTCCCGACGCACGTGGCCGGGAAGCTCCTCCGTCAGTCCCCGTCCCTCGTCCGGCTGTTCCCCAAGGCCCTGGGGGCGCTCTGGGGCGGCGAGCCGCGCCGGGCGCCCGACCTGGAGCCCGGACCCGACCGGCTCCAGAGGTAGGCGCCGACCCCGGCGAGCACCAGGCTCGCGCCGAGGAGGCCGTACAGGACCCAATCGATCGACGCGGGGCTCCGGACCAGGACCGAGGTCTCCGGAACGACCCCGGAGACGCCGAGCTTCGACGCGTTGATCGTCGGGGTCCCGTTCGGCCCCTCGGTCGCGGCGGCCCACGCCGCCGCCGAGAAGAACCCGCGGGACTCGAGCCGGTAGTCGGTCCCGCCGGAGGCGAACGCGAGCGAGAGCCGGACCGCGAACACCCCCGACGGGGCGGAGCTCGGCACCGACACCGGGACCGACTGGTTCCACGTCCCGCCGGCGCCGATCGACGGCGTCGTCTCGTTGACCCCGAGCCCGCCGCTCGCGAGGAGCGGCGACGCGCCCGTCGGGGGCGCTTCGCTCGCGTTGCCGGTCGTCGGGTTGAAGGCGTACACCTGGAGCGAGAGCGTCACCCCGTCGAGCGCGGCCGCGAGCGGGTCCGCGACCTCCACCGAGATGCGCCCCGAGCTGCCCGGGTCGAGCGTCGGACCGGTCAGCGCGGGGACGAATCGGGCCCACGTGCCGTCGGGGAGGACCGGGTAGCCGGCGGCCGCGCGGGCCGCCGGGGCGGGCGCCGCCAGGCCGGCGAGCAGGACCGCGCCGACCACGGCCAGGACGACCCACGGCCGCACCGGCCGCGCCGGCGGCCGCCCGTCAATCAACCGGTTCCCCCTCGAACGCGCCGGAGTCGGCGAGCGCCACCAGCCGCCGGATCCGGTCGAGCGCGTCCCGGCTCCCCCGCTTCCCGGGGAGCCCCAGGAACGACGGGACGGGGGCCCCGCTCGCCGAACCCCCCGCGGCGATCGCCTTGTAGAGCGCCCGGGCGAGCGCGCGGGGGTGGTGGGTGAGGCGCACGGCGTCCAGGTCCGCGCGGAACTCCTCCCGCCGGGTGAGGCTCTGCGCGAGGTAGGCGAGCAGCGGGTCCCAGCGCATCATCCGGGAGAACGTCCGGAGGAACGTGAGGTACCGGGAGTCGAGTCCCCGGACATGGCCGAGCTCGTGGGCGATCACCGCCTCGAGCTCCTCCGGTCGGAGGCGCTCCCGGAGGCCGCTCGACACGAGGATGAAGTCGTGGCGGTACGGCGCCCGGCCCTCGGGGAGTCCGGGCTCGAGCAGCGTGAAGGAGAACGCCTCGGGACGGTCCGACTCGAACGCGAGCACCGTCGTGGCCGCGCCTCGGCCTCGGGTGGCGAGGGTCGCGCCGGGGATCGGCGCGGTGTGGAGCATCTGGAGGAGCCCGCGAGCTGCCACCTGGCTCAGCACGAACGCGAGCGACAGGAGCGCGAGGGCGCCGAAGGCGCCCGCCGCCCAGAACCCGAGCCACCGGGACTGGAACAGGAGGAGCGGGGAGTGGAGCAGCGCCACGACGGCCGGCCAGCCCCCGTGGTAGAGCACCCAGACGAGGACGGTCGTCGCGAGGACCGCCCAGAGCGCGAGGAACGAGGCCGCGAGCCGGAGGACGACCGTCGGCGTCGACCGGCGGTAGGCGACGAGCAGCCCGACGCCGGTGGCGACCCAGATCACCAGCGGGACGTACAGGAGGCTCCCGACCGCGTTCATGTCCCGTCAGGTGAGCCCCAGCCGGCGGCGCAGCTCCCGCTCCTCGAGCGGATGGAGCTTCTCGAGCTCCTCGTTCAGGTGGACCACTCCCGCCGTCCCGAACATCCGGGCGACGCCGCGGACGAGGTTGCTCACGTACCGGTGCTCCAGGTTCGGCGCGGACCGGTAGACGTACCGCTCGCCGCCCCGGCAGGTCTCCCGGCGGCGCCGGACCAGCCCCTTGGACCAGAGCCGGCCGAGGACCGTGGCGACGGTGGTGTAGGCGACCCGGACGCCGCGCCGCGAGAGCCGGGCCCGTACCTCGGCCGCGGGGGCCTCCTCGAGCTCGCGGAGCGACGCGAGCACCTCGGTCTCGAGCGAGCCGAGCACGACGAACTCCATCGGAATCGAGACGGGGAAGCGACTTAACCATTGCAGGTTCGTTCGCCTCGTACTCGCCGGTTCCCGTCCGGGCCGGCCGCACCCGGGGGCCGCCCCGCCCCCAAGGCTTAATCCCGGGAACGCTCGCCCGGTCGTGCCCGATGCGGCCGACCCGACCCCTCGGTCGATCCTCGACGTCATCGGCCACACTCCGGTGGTCCCCCTCCAGCGCGTCGCGCGGGGGGTCCCGTACCGGGTGCTCGCGAAGCTCGAGTACCTGAACCCCGGCGGGTCGGTCAAGGACCGGATCGGCCCCGCGATGATCGACGCCGCGGAGGCCGAGGGGCGGTTGAAGCCGGGCGGCACGATCATCGAGGCGACGAGCGGCAACACCGGCGTCGGCCTCGCGCTCGTCGCCGCCGTCCGGGGGTACCACGCGGTGTTCGTGCTGAGCGACAAGATGAGCGCCGAGAAGGTGCGGCTCCTGCGCGCGTTCGGCGCGCGGGTGATCATCACGCCGGCGCAGTTGCCGCCGGACCACCCGGGCAGCTACTACTCGGTCGCGCGCCGCCTAGCCCAGGAGATCCCGAACTCGGTCTACCCGAACCAGTACGAGAACCCGATGAACCCGGAGGCGCACTACCGGACGACGGGCCCGGAGATCGACCGGCAGGGCGGGGAGAAGCTCACGGCGGTCGTCGCGTCGATCGGCACCGGAGGCACCGTGAGCGGGATCGGACGGTACTTCAAGGAGCACCGTCCCTCGGTCCGCGTCGTCGCCGTCGACCCCAAGGGGTCGATCCTCGGGCCGTACTTCGCGACGCACGAGATCGCGCGGCCGGTGCCGTACAAGGTCGAGGGGATCGGGGAGGACCTGATCCCGAAGACCGTCGACTTCCGTCAGATCGACGCGTTCGTCGAGGTCGAGGACCGGGAGTCGTTCCTCATGGCCCGGCGGCTCGCCCGCGAAGAGGGGCTGTTCGTCGGCGGCTCCTCCGGCTCGGCCGTCGCGGGGACGCTCCGGTGGCTCGCCGCCCGGCCGGTCCCGGAGGGATCGACCGTCGTCGTGGTGCTGCCCGACTCCGGCGACCGGTACCTGTCGAAGTTCTACTCCGACGAGTGGATGCGGGAGAACCGGTTCCTGGACGAGGGCGCGACGGCGGGCGACCTCGTCCGGGGGAAGGACCTCGCGCCGCCGCTCGTCGCCGTCGACCCGACGACGCTCGTCCGCGACGCGCTCGCGCTCCTCGAGCGCCACTCGGTCTCCCAGCTGCCGGTGCTCGCGGGGAAGGAGAACGTGGGCAGCGTCGCCGAGGAGGACCTGCTGCGCGCCGTCCTCGGGGACCCGACGGTCCTCGAGCGGACCGTCGGCGCCGTGCTCGGCCCGCCGTTCCCGGAGGTGCCCGCGCAGGAGCCGCTCGCCGACGTCCTCCGCCGCCTCAAGGAGGTCCGGGCGCTGCTCGTGCGGGACGGCGCGAACGGCGCGATCCTGGGGCTCCTCACCCGGCACGACCTCCTGGCGCACCTGTCCGAGCGGGGGACCGACCGTGCGGTTTGACTCGACGCTCGTGCACACCGGCGGCGGGCCCGACCGGCTCACCGGCGCCGTGAACCCGCCGGTCTACCTCACCAGCACCTTCCAGCAGGAGGCGCCCAACGAGAACCGGGGGTTCGTCTACTCCCGGTCGGGGAACCCGACGCGCGCCGCGCTCGAGTCCGCGCTGGCGGAGCTCGAGGGGGGCCGGCGCGGGCTCGCGTTCGCCTCGGGGCTGGGCGCGCTCACGACGCTCCTCGAGGACCTCCCGTCCGGGAGCCGCATCGTCGCCGGAGACGACCTGTACGGCGGCACCTGGCGGCTGTTCGACCACCACCGCCGCCAGTTCGGCCTCCGGGTGGAGTACGTCGACCCCACGTCGCCCGCCGCGTTCGCCGCGGCGCTCGACGCGGGGCCGACGACGCTCGTCTACCTCGAGACCCCGACGAACCCGCTGCTGAAGCTCATCGACCTGCGGGCCGTGATCCGGCTCGCGAAGGCCCGCCGGGTGCGCGTCGCCGTCGACAACACGTTCGCGACGCCGTACCTCCAGCGCCCGCTCGAGCTCGGCGCCGACGTGGTGCTCCACTCGACGACGAAGTACCTGGGCGGCCACTCCGACCTCATCGGGGGCGCGCTCGTCGTCGCCGACGCGCGCTGGGGCGACCGGCTCGCGTGGCTCCAGAACGCCGTCGGGGCGGTGCCCGGGCCGGTCGACTGCTTCCTCGTGCTCCGCGGGGTCCGCACGCTCGGGGTCCGGATGCGCGCCCACGACCGGAACGGCCGGGCGGTCGCCGCGGCGCTCGCCCGCAGCCGGCGCGTGCGACGCGTGTACTACCCGGGACTCCCGTCGCATCCCCAGCACGCGCTCGCCCGGCGGCAGATGGCGGGCTTCGGCGGGATGGTGAGCGTCGACCTCCCCGGCGGGGCGCGGGCCGCCCGCCGCTTCCTGAAGGCGCTCCGGCTGTTCACGCTCGCCGAGAGCCTCGGCGGGGTCGAGTCGCTCGCCGAGCACCCGGCGTCGATGACCCACGCCAGCGTCCCGGCGGCCGAGCGCGCCGCGCGCGGCGTCGGCGACGGGCTCGTGCGCCTGTCGTGCGGGATCGAGGACGCGCGGGACCTGGTCGCCGACGTGGAGCGCGGGCTCCGGGCGGTGTGAGCGGTGCGCCCGTTCCAGGTGTACGACACGCGGACCGGGACGGTCCGGCCGTTCGTCCCGCGGAACCCCCCGCGCGTCGGGATGTTCGTCTGCGGCCTCACGCCGTACGCCGAGGCGCACGCCGGCCACGGCCGGGTGGCGGTGGTGTACGACGCGGTCGCGCGGGCGGTCCGCCGCTGGGGCTACCGGCTGTTCTACGTCCAGAACGTGACGAACGTGGACGACAAGGTGATCGACCGGGCGCGGGAGCTGAACCGGGACCCGCTCGAGCTGTCCGAGCACCACTTCCGCGCCTGGCTCACGGCGGTCGAGCAGCTCGAGGTCCGCTCCGTGAACCTGTACCCGTTCGCGACCGACTACGTCCCGGAGATCGTCGAGCAGGTGGAGGAGCTCGTCCGACGGGGACTCGCCTACGTCGCCGACGGGGACGTGTACTACGAGGTCGCGAAGTTCCCGCGGTACGGCGAGCTGTCCGGGCAGCGCGTGGAGGCGCTCCGTCCCGGGGCGCGCGTGCAGGTCGACCCCAAGAAGCGCGCCCCCGAGGACTTCGTGATCTGGAAGTCCGCGAAGCCGGGGGAGCCGACCTGGCCGAGCCCGTGGGGACCGGGTCGCCCGGGCTGGCACGTCGAGGACACCGCGATCACCGGCCGGCTCCTGGGGCCGCAGTACGACCTCCACGGCGGCGGGACGGACCTCAAGTTCCCGCACCACGAGGCGGAGGTCGCGCTGGGGGAGGGGGCCTCCGGGCGGTCGCCGCTCGTCGGCTACTGGCTCCACCTGGGGATGCTCGAGATGCGCGGCGAGAAGATGGCGAAGTCCGTCGGCAACGTCGTCTCGCTCGAGGCGGCGATCCGCATCGCCGGGCCGGAGGCGCTCCGGTTCTTCTACCTGAACGCCCACTACCGGAGCCCGCTCGTCTTCGACCCGGACCGGAGCCTCGCGGAGGCCCGGCAGAGCCTCACGACCCTGGGCGCGCCGTACCTCCGGCTCCGCGAGGAGCTCGGACGCGACGGGCTCGCCCGACCGGGCCGGGAGCTCCCGCCCGACCTCGCGCGCGCGGCGACGGCGATGCCCGAGCAGCTGGACGGGCTCCTCGCGAACGACTTCGCGACGCGCGAGGCGATCGCGGCGCTGTTCGGCTGGTCGCGCACCCTCGGCGAGTGGACTGCGAAGTTCGACACCCTCTCCGGGACCGCGCTCGCGACCCTCGGCGCCCCGTACCGGTGGGCCGCCGAGGTGCTGGGGCTGTTCCCGGAGCGCTCCCTCCCCCGCCCCACCGCGGACCTGTCGTCGCTGGTGCGCGTGGCGCTGGACGCGCGGGCGCGCGCCCGCGCCCGCAACGACTTCGCGGAGGCGGACCGGCTCCGGGACGCGCTTGCGGCCGCGGGCGTCGTGCTCGAGGACGACGCGGGCGCGACCCGCTGGCGGTGGCGGGGAGCGGAGGGGAACCCGTGAGGGGGCTCGGATTCGCCGTGCACGGCGGCCTCGACCGCATCGGGTGGGTCGACGTGCCGGAGCCCCCCCTCGGCGACGGGGACGTGAGGGTCCGGGTGCGGGCCGCCTCGTTCAACCGGGTCGACCGGTGGACGCTCGAGGGGCTCCCCGGGGTCCCGGCGGCGCTGCCGCACGTGGTCGGCTCGGACGGGGCCGGGGTCGTCGAGTCGGCGGACCGGAACGCCCCCGACATCGCCGCGGGCACCGAGGTGCTCCTCGACCCGGGCATCGCGGACGGGACCTGCGAGTACTGCCGCGCGGGGCAGGAGGCGTCGTGCCGCGACTACAAGATCCTGGGCGAGCACACCCAGGGGTCGGCCGCCGAGTTCGTCGTCGTCCCCCGGCGGAACGTGCACCCGAAGCCGCCCCGGCTCTCCTGGGCGGAGGCGGCGGCCGCGCCGCTCGTGTTCGAGACCGCCTGGCGGGCGCTCCGGACGGTGGGCGCGGTACAGCCGGGCGAGACGGTCGCCATCGTGGGGGCGGGCGGTGCGGTGGCGCCGGCCGCGGTCCAGGTCGCCCGCCTCGCGGGGGCCCGGGTGGTCGTCGTCGGCCGCTCCC
>JASHRQ010000123.1 GCA_030037265.1 Thermoplasmata archaeon
GGATGCGTCTGCGCCGCGGCGAAGACGCTCGCGAGGACGTCGTCCTTGCTGAAGAAGCCGGCGAACGGCGGGATGCCGGAGAGCGAGAGGGCGCCCACGAGGAACCCGATCGACGTGATGCGGAGCTTCTTCCCGAGCCCGCCCATCCGGAACAGGTCCTGCGTCCCGACGGCGTGGATCACCGCGCCGGCGCACAGGAACAGGAGCGCCTTGAAGAACGCGTGGGTGAACAGGTGGTACAGCCCCACCATCGTGAACCCCGCGCCGACGGCGAGCACCATGTAGCCGAGCTGCGAGACCGTCGAGTACGCGATCACGCGCTTGATGTCGCGGTTCACGACCGCCATCGACGCCGCCCAGAAGGTCGTGAAGCCGCCGACGGCGACGATCGCGAACTGGTCGGTGGCGGTGAAGCCCAGGAAGACCGACGTGACCGCGAGGAGGTAGACCCCCGCGGCGACCATCGTCGCGGCGTGGATGAGCGCGCTCACCGTCGTCGGGCCCTCCATCGCGTCGGGCAGCCAGACGTCGAGCGGGAACTGCGCCGACTTCCCCGCGGCCCCGCCGAGGATCATCAGCCCGGCGAGCGAGTAGATCGCCGCGTTGCTCGCGGGGACGCCGGCGAGGAACGGCGCGTCCCCGTGGGTGAACTTGAACCCGGCCGCCGCCCAGCCGAGCCCGGGCCCCGACGTCGCGAACAGGTGGAAGTACAGGAAGATCCCGAGGAGGAACATCACGTCGCCGACGCGGGTGACGAGGAACGCCTCCTTGGCCGCGCTGGACGCCTCGGGGCGGCGGTAGTAGAACCCGATGAGGAAGTAGGAGCAGACGCCGACCAGTTCCCAGAACAGGAAGAACTCGAGGAGGTTGTCCGCGAGCACGACGCCGAGCATCGCCGTGAGGAACAGCGACATCTCGGCGTAGTACCGGGGCAGCCCGTCGTCCCGGTGCATGTAGCCGATCGAGTACAGGAGCACGAGGAAGCCGACGACGGTGACGACGATCAGCATCACCGCCGACAGGGGGTCGACGAGCGTCCCCATGTCGAGCGCGAACCCGTGGGGGAAGGCGCCGGTCCCGTTCCCGGGGACGAAGAACCACTGGTAGCTGCGGTCGGTGTACGTCCCGGGCGACAGCATCTCGCCGACGGCGATGAGCACCCCCAGGACCATCGAGACCGCCGCGGCGCCGACGGCGACCCAGCCGCCCCACTCGAGCCGCCGGAGGCGCGAGCCGAACAGCCCGACGATCACGAAGGCGACGGCGGGGACGAGCGGGACCAGGAACGCCCAGCCGAACAGTGCGGAGAGCGCGCCGGCCGTCGTCCTCCCCCCGTCAGAGCCTCAGCGTCGCCGACTCGGTGACGTTGATCGACCCCCGCGCCCGGTTGAGGGCCAGCACGATCGCGAGGCCGACGGCGACCTCCGTCGCCGCGAGCCCCACGAGCACGACGGCCGCCGACTGGCCCCGGAGCCCGTAGCCGGGACCCCAGTACGCCGCGAAGACGACGAAGTCGAGGATCGCGGCGTTCATCGCGATCTCGATCGAGATCAGGAGCAGGATGAAGTTCCGCCGCGTCAGCATCCCGAACAGCCCGACGCCCAGCAGCACCGCGGAGAGCCCGACGAGCCCCGCGAGCGGGAAGGCGGTCAATCGCGCCCCTCCCGCACGAGGTAGATCGCCCCGGCGAGCGCCGGCAGCATCACGAGCCCCAGCAGCAGCAGCCACGCGCCGTAGTCGTTGAACAGCGCCGCCGACAGGAGGGCGACCGCGTAGCCGTGGACCTGGGTCGTCGCGGCCGGCACGGCCGCGGCGGCCGTCGCGAGCACGACGGTGACGAGGAGCGCGAGCGCGAGCGGCGCCGGCCCGATGCCCGTCGCCGCCTCGCGCGCGAAGATCCGCTTCCGCGTGACCATCACGCCGAACAGCAGGAGGATCGTGACGGCCCCCGCGTACACCCCCAGCTGGAGGACGCCCAGGAACGGCGCCGAGAGCAGGAAGTAGAGCCCCGCGAGCGCGACGAAGAACGTCGCGACCCACAGGATCGTGTGGACGAGCTCGCGCACGAGGAGCGAGGCGAGGGCGGTGAAGACGGCGACGGCCCCCAGGACGATGAACGCTAGGGCCTCGAGGATCACTCGCGACTCCCCCAGAAGAGGCAGTCCTTGGGGCAGACGCTGATGCAGGTGCCGCACCGGACGCAATCCGAGTCGTTGATCACCGGTTCCTTCCAGATCCGCTTCGCCGGCTTCTCGCCGGGCTTGGGCGTGGCCTTCGGGATGTCGACCATCGTGATGCAGTTCGTGGGGCAGTCGCGCGAGCAGGCGAAGCAGCCGATGCAGAGCGGCGGGTCGAGCCGGATCGCGTCCTCGTTCTCGGGCCGCGCGACCCGGATCGGGTTCATCGGGAGCTTCGACTGGAACACCTCGTACATCTTCTGCGGCGAGTACACCATGTCGGCGCGCTTGTGGACCGACAGCTCGTAGCGCGTCGTCATCGTGAGGCATCCCTCGGGGCAGGCGTCCGAGCAGAAGCCGCAGAACGAGCACTTCCCGTAGTCGATCTCCGGGCACTTCTTCGGGTGCTTCGGGTCCCCGCCCGGCACCGTCACCATCTCGATGCAGACGTCCGGGCAGCTGAACGCGCAGAGGTTGCACGAGATGCACGTCTGGATGTTCAGCGCGTGCACCCCGCGGTAGTTGTCCCAGATCTCCCCGACGCCGATCGGGCGCCCGGACTCGACCCCGACGGCGGAGCGGAACTTCGGGTCCTCGAGCCGCTCGAACGGGTAGACGATCGTCGACGGCCGCCAGAGGCTCTTCGCGAACTGCTTCGCGGCCGTCGCGAGCGGTCGGACGACCCAGAGCGACGGGCGCTCGGTCTCCGTCGTCTCGAGCGGGGGCGAGCCGGTGCGCGCGGGGGAGTCGGCCATCGTCAGCCCCCGATCGACGGGATGCAGCCCAGGACGGGGAGGCAGCGCGCCGCGACGACGACGGCGGCGAGCACGATGCTCAGGAGCGCGAGCGGCACCATCCGCATCCAGCCGAGCCGGAGCAGCTGGTCGGTCCGGACGCGCGGGAGCGCGGCGCGGACCCAGACGAACAGCCCGAAGACGAGGTACGTCTTCACCATGAACCAGACGATCCCGGCGAGCGGGAAGCTCGTGAGCGCCGACGGGACGTACGACGGCCACGTCCAGCCGCCGAGGAACAGGAGGACGACCAGGATGCTCCCCACGAGCGCGCGCAGGTAGTCGGCGAGCATGAAGAACGCGAACAGCATGCCGCCGTACTCGGTGTTCCACCCCTCGACGAGCTCGGCCTCCGCCTCGGGGAGGTCGAACGGGATCCGCTCCATCTCGGCGAGCATCCCGGCGACGAACACGATCAGCGCGAGGAACAGCGGCGCCCAGAACCAGTAGTTCCGCTGCTCGTTGACGATCGTCGTCAGGTCGAACGACCCCGACAGGACGACCACCGCGACGACCGCGAGGAGGATCGGCACCTCGTAGGCGATCATCTGGGCGGCGGAGCGCATCCCGCCGATGAGCGAGTACTTGTTGTTGCTCGCCCACGCGCCGAGGAAGATGAACAGCGGGGCGAACGAGAAGATCACGAGCGCGAGGAGGAGCGTGAGCGGGAGCGAGCCGTCGTTCCAGCCGGTCGAGATCGGGAGGACGCCGAAGATGAGCAGCGAGGTGATCATGTACGCCGTCGGCGACGCCCAGAAGCCGAGGGAGTCGGCTTCGCGCGGCCGGACGGTGTCCTTGCGGAACAGTTTCAACCCGTCCGCGAAGTTCTGGAGGAGCCCCGCGAAGCCGACGTGCATCGCGCCGCGTCGGTCCATGAAGCGGCCGAGCAGCTTCCGCTCGTACCAGATGAGGAGGATCGTGTTGAGCATGCTCGCGGCGAGCAGGATCGCGGCGAAGACGACGGTCGCGAGCCCGAGGACCACGTCCGGCGCGGTGACGGCGTGCGCCGCGCCCGCCGGCAGGAGCCGGCCGAGGAGCCCGAGGAGCGCCGCCGCGATCGCGTCGGCGACGGAGAAGAGCGTCATCGGGGCCATGGTCGGTTACCGGTCGCACTCCCCGACGCAGACGTCGACGCTGCCCATGATCGGCGGGATGTCGGCGATGCGGTAGCCCGGCAGGTACCGCTTCGCCGCCCAGATGTTGATCAGCACCGGCGACCGGAACTTCACCCGGTACGGGTGCTCGCCGCCGTCGTTCACGACGTAGGCGCCGGCCTCGCCGTGGGGCTCCTCGACCATCGAGAAGCCGAGGCCGGTGGGGTAGTTGCGCTTCAGGAGGTACGCCTCGCGGCCGACCGGGGCGTACGGCGCGCCGAGCCAGCGGGGGAGGTGGTCCGCGAGGACCGGCCCCGGGTTCCGGTCGAGCCAGTCGAGGCACTGGCGGCAGATCCGGACCGACTGCCGCATCTCCTCCATCCGGACCAGGTACCGCCCGGTCACGTCCGCCGTGTCGGTCACGGGCACGTCGAACTCGACCTGGTCGTAGACCGAGTAAGGGCGGTCCTTCCGGAGGTCGCGGCGCACCCCGGCGGAGCGGAGCATCGGCCCGGTGACGCCGTAGGCGACCGCCTCCGGCGCCTTGAGCACGCCCAGGTCGTCGCACCGCTTCCGGAAGATCGTCGACCCGAGGCACAGCTGGTCGTACTCGACGAAGCGGGCCAGGAGCCAGTCGAGCACCTTCCGGCACTGGTCGGTGAAGCCATGGGGGGCGTCGTTCCGCACGCCGCCGACGCGCATGTACTCGTACGTCATCCGGGCGCCGGTGTAGCTCTGGAACAGGTCGAGGACGAGGTCCCGGTCCCGCATCCCGTACAGGAACGGGGTCATGAGCCCCAGGTCCTGCACGAACGCCGCGTACCACATGAGGTGGCTCGCGATCCGCTGGAGCTCCGCCGACAGCACGCGGAGGTACTCCGCCCGGGCCGGCGGGGTGACCTTCAGCGCCTGCTCCGACGCCTGGATGAACAGCTGCTCCCAGGACATCCCGGCGACGTAGCAGCATCGGTCCATCAGCGTGATCACCTCGTTGTAGTGCCGGTTCTCCGAGATCTTCTCGATCCCGCGGTGGAGGAACCCCATCTCGGGCTCGACGTCGCGGATCACCTCCCCCTCGACCCGCACGCGGAGGTTCCAGAGGCCGTGCGTCATGGGGTGCTGCGGCCCCATGTTGATCCACATCTCAGTCACTGCGCGCCTTCACCTCCAGCTCCTCCGGCTCGTGGATCGGGAACGAGCGCAATAGCGGGTGGAACTCGTACCCCTCGGGCATGAAGATCCGGCGGAGGTCGGGGTGCCCCTCGAACCGGATGCCGACCAGGTCCCACGCCTCCCGCTCGTGCGCGTTCGCGCCCGGCCAGACCGGCACGGCGCTCGCGATCGTCGGGTGGTCGGCGGGGAGGTCCGCCGACAGCTGGAGGTACGTCCGGTCCCGGTCCGACCAGAGGGTGTAGAACACCTCGCGGTGGTCCACCCAGTCGATCCCGCCGACCATCGTCAGGTGGACGAACCCCTGCTCGTCGCGGAGGTACTCGAACAGCGCGCGCGCGACGGACGGGTCGAACCGCACCCGGCCGACGAGGCCGGGGAACGGGTCCAGGCCGAGGAACTTGTCCCCGAACCGGGCGGCGAGCGCCGCGGAGAGCTCCACGCCGCGCACCGACCGTTCCCCCCTCCCCCGACGCGGCCCCGGCGCGCCCGTTCAGTCGCGCCGCTCCTTGATGAGCTGCTCCAGCCGGAGGACGCCGTCCAGCATGTTCTCCGGCCGGGGCGGGCAGCCGGCGATGTAGACGTCCACCGGGATCAGCTTGTCGACGCCGGGCACCACCGAGTACGCCGTCCGGAACGGCCCGCCGCCGGTCGCGCAGTTCCCCATCGCGATCGCCCACTTCGGCTCGGGCATCTGCTCGTACAGCGTGATGAGCTTGTGCGCCACCTTCCAGGTCACGGTGCCGTTCACGATCAGGAGGTCGCACTGCCGCGGGGAGGACCGGGGGACGACGCCGAACCGCTCCGCGTCCCACCGCGCGCCGAAGGCGGCCGCGAACTCGATGGCGCAGCAGGCGAGCCCCCAGTGGAGCGGGAACAGCGAGTTCCGGCCCGCCCAGTTGAACACGGGCCGGATCACGTTCCCCTCCGCCTTCTCCTTGAGGAGGGACGTCAGCGCCTCCTTCGCCGCCGGGATGAACTCCCGGGCCCGCAGGGTCTCGATCTCGAAGAACGGGACCGCGGCCTGGTCGACGACCGGCAGCGGCGCGTCGCCCCCGGCGGCCGCCGGGGCGGCCGCGGGCGCCGGAGCGGGGACGGTCTGCGGGGGAGCGCTCAAATCACGAGCCTCCGCTCGCCGACGAGGGCGTAGTAGATCCCGACAATCGCGAGGGCGGTGAACCCGAAGACGACGATCGCCGGCGTCCAGCTGCCGTTGATCGTCCGGTACGAGAGGCCCCACAGGGCCAGCACGAAGCCGATGACGTCGACGGCGACGAAGACGATCGCGAAGGTGTAGTGCTGCGTCGGGAAGTCGATCTGGGTCTCCCCCTCCGGCTCCTGGCCCGACTCGTAGGTGATCGGCTGGAGGTAGCCGCGCCGGCGCTTCGCGCCGAGCGCCCGGTTCCCGAGGATCGACCCGACGCCGAAGGCGGTGGCGACGAGGCCGAAGACCAGGAACGTCGTGATTCCGGCCTCCATCTTCCCTCCCCGATCGGCTCGCCCTAGACGTTCGGTCTTCCGACCGGCGGGTTTTATTTAGCGTCTCCGAGATGCGAACCGCTCGCACGGGGGTCGTCGGGGGCCGGACCGCCCGCCGGGACCCCCCGGTCGGCGGGACCGACCGGCGCCCCTCACGGCGGAGGGAACACCGGCTTCCGCTTCTCCTGGAACGCGAGGATCCCCTCCGGCAGCTCGGGGCCCGCGGCGGCTTCGAAGGCGTACTCGCGCTCCAGCGCCAG
This sequence comes from Thermoplasmata archaeon, assembly GCA_030037265.1. GTDB lineage: Archaea > Thermoplasmatota > Thermoplasmata > Lutacidiplasmatales > UBA184 > JAKIWV01. The sequence continues at coordinate 6,975 of JASHRQ010000123.1, forward strand.
CTGGCGCTCGACGCTCGAGGAGAACGCCGACACGAGGAGGCGCTTCACCCAGCCGTACGCCCGCGTCGGTCCCTCCGCGAGCTCCTTCGCCCGCTCCGCGCTGCGCCGCTCGAGCTCCTCGGCCGGGACGACCTCGTGGAGGAGCCCGAGCTCCCGGGCCCGGTCCGCCGGGATCCGGCTCGAGGTGAACAGGAGCTCCTGCGCGAGCCCGAGGCCGAGGTAGTGGGGGAGGAAGTACGTGAGCCCGCCGTCCGGGACGGCACCGAGCGAGCCGAAGGCCGGCACGAGGACCGCCGTCGGGGCGGCGATCCGCCAGTCGCAGGCGAGCGCGAGCGCGAGGCCGCCGCCGGCCGCGACCCCCGGGAGCGCCGCCACCACCGGCTTCGGCGTCGAGAGGATCGTCCGGACGACCGTCTCCTGCTCCCCCGTGAGGTCGCGGAACAGCTCGGGGAGCAGCCCCTTCCGCCGTCCCTCGTCCATCGCCGCCACGTCGCCGCCGGCGCAGAACGCGCGGCCCTCGCCGGTCAGCAGGATCGCCCGCACCGACGGGTCGCGGGCAGCGTCCTGGACCGCGGCGCGGAGCGCCTGCATCGACGGGAGGTCGAGCGCGTTGAGCCGTTCGGGCCGGACGATCCGTATCTCGGCGACGGCGTCGCTCCGCGTCCTGCGGACCGGTCCCTCCATCGGGTCGCCTCCGCGGGGGCCCACCCGCGGGCGGGATAAAGCGGCTCGGCCCGCGCGGGCCGGTGGCCGGTCCCCCTACGTGGAGCCGCTCGGCGGGGGTTGCTTCTTCGGGGGCGTCGCGGGGGCCGGGGCCGTCGAGTCGGTCCCCTTCCAGTCCGGCGGCTGGTCCGCCGCGGGGTTGGGCGGCACGCCGTGGTGCTGGGCGACGCCGAAGGCCGGCGGCGGCGAGCTCGTCCGGCGGACCGCCGGCGCGAGCGGGTCGGGGAGGTCGATGCCGCCGGTGCGCCCGGATCCGCCCTGCGTCACCATCGCCGTCGACTCGTCCGATTCGGCCTTGATCTCGTTCTCGATCGACTGGATCTCGGTCGTGAGCTCCTCCTGCTTCGGGATCGGTCCCAGGATGTCGTCCATCTTGCCGATCCGGGCCTCGAGCTCGTCCATCGTGCTCAGCACCCGGTCCGGCACCGTGCGCGAGGTCCCGAGGTACTCCGAGGCGCCTTCCATGAGGCGGGAGAACTCGAACGGGAACAGGATCTTCGTCGACTGGCCGTTCCCGACGTTCGACAGCGTGTCGAGCGACAGGACGGTGAGCGCCTTCGCGTCCAGCGTCCCGGCCCCGAGCGCCAGCACCCGGAGCCGCTGGGACTCTCCCTGCGCCTCGAGGATCGTCGCGAGCCGGGTCCCCTCCGCCTCGAGGATCTTCGACTGCCGGACCCCCTCGGCCTGGAGGATGCGGGAACGCTTCTGGCCCTCGGAGACGAGGATCGCGGAGCGCTTCTCGCCGTCGGCGCGGAGCACCGCGGCGCGGCGCTGCCGCTCGGCGGAGGTCTGCTCCTCCATCGCGGCCTTGACGGGGCCGACCGGGTCGACCTCCTTGATCTCGACGGCCTCGACCCGGACCCCCCACTTGTCCGTCGACTGGTCGAGGATGTCGCGGAGCCGCGTGTTGATCCGCTCGCGGTTGTACAGGACCTCGTCCAGCTCCATGTCGCCGATGATCGACCGGAGCGTCGTCTGAGCGAGCGCCACCGTCGCGACGTGGTAGTCCTGGACCTGGAAGATCGCCTTCGGCGCGTCGACCACCTTGATGTAGATGATGGCGTCGACGTTCGTCGGCGAGTTGTCCTTCGTGATCACCTCTTGCCGGGGGACCTCGAGCACCTGCGTCCGCAGGTCGATCTTGACGATCATCGAGAGCGGGCTCACGAAGTTCAGTCCCGGGTTCAGGATCCGCTTGTACGACCCGAACAGCGTCTGGATCCCGTTCTGGTACGGCTGGATCGAATAGACCGCGCGATTGAGCAGGATGAGCGCGATCGCGACGAGAAAGACCGCGAGGACGCCCAGCTCGAGTGCTAGATCCGACGACATGGTTTCTTGTTCTCCTCAGTTGACCGTGGACTTGGATTCCGTCGGGCGGACGAACACGCTGACCCCCTCCCCGGAGACCACCCGCACGAGCGTGCCGACCGGGATCGTCTGGTCGCCCCGCGCGGACCAGATCTCCGAGCCGATCCGCACCTTCCCGCTCAGCGAGTTGGGCTGGACCGCGGTGATCACGAGACCGGTCTCCCCGGTCAGCGACTGCACCGTGGTGCTAAGCGGTTTATGGGTCGGGGCGACCCAGCGGTAGTACGGGATCGTGGCGAGCCCCGCCAGGAACGCCACGACGACGACGATCACCGGTCCGAAGATGCTGGCGAGGAGCAGCCCCGGCAGCACGAGGTAGAGGAACCCGGCGGCGATCAGGATCGACGCCGGGATGAGGAGCCACGCGCCCGGGTGGGCGATCTCGAAGGCGAACAGGATCACCCCGAAGACGATCAGGACGACGCTGACACCGAGGTTGGCCAAGTCGACCACGGCAGGGTCCCGCGGGGTGCAGGAGGGAAGTCCGCATAAGCAGTATGGGTGGGTCCCCGCCGGGTTCCCCCGGCGGCGGGGCGAAGGGCGAACCGTTTTGGACCCGTGCCGGGCTCGTCGGGCGATGCCCCGACCCGAGGAGGTACTGTTCCCCACCCGGAAGGAGCGGGTGGGTGACCGACGCAAGGAGCGCCAGCACCGGAAGGTGGTCGACGAGTTCTTCGACCACCCGACGCTGCTCGCGATCGGCAAGCTCGTGAACCGGGGGGAGTTCCGGGAGGTCGACTTCCCGATCTCGACGGGCAAGGAGGGCGGGGTGTTCCGCGCGACCGCCGCGGACGGGTACCGGGCGGTGAAGATCTATCGGATCCACAACGCCATCTTCCGTCACCTGCCCCCCTACGTCGTCGAGTGGGTCCGCCAGGAGGTGGGCGCGACCGCGAACGCCGCCCGGATGGTCTTTGCCTGGACCCGCCGGGAGCACACGATCCTCTCGCGGCTCGTCGCCGCGGACGTGCGGGTCCCCCGCCCGACCGCGTGCCTCCGGAACGTGCTCGTGATGGAGTTCATCGGCGAGGACGGCCTTCCCGCCCCGCCGCTCGTCGAGGCGGTCGTCGAGGACCCGCAGGCGCTGTACGCCGACCTCGTGGTGCAGCTCCGACGCATGGTGGCGTCGGCCGGCCTCGTGCACGCCGACCTCTCCCCGTACAACGTCCTGGTCCTCCGCGGGAGCCCCGTGCTCATCGACGTCGCCCAGGCGATCCCGGTCGACCACCCGCAGGCGCGCGAGCTGCTCGAGCGGGACGCGGCGACCTTCGCACGGTACTTCCGCAAGCTCGGCGTCGACACGTCGCCCGAGGCGTTCTTCGCCGCCTCGGGCGGGGACCACTGGGCCCCGGAGGAGGCGGCATGACGAGCCTGTTCGTCCGGATCCCGGACGACCGGATCGGCGCGCTGATCGGGCCCGGCGGCGCCACGAAGCGCGAACTCGAGGCGAAGACCCGGGCGGAGCTCACGATCGACCCCGACGACGGGTCGGTGGAGATCGTCGGGAGGGACGACGGCGACCCCGGGGGGGCGCTCCAGGCGCGCGACATCGTCCAGGCGATCGGCCGCGGGTTCTCCCCGCAGCGGGCGATGCGGCTCCTGCAGGAGGAAACCTACCTCGCCGTCATCGACATCAAGCGGGTGTCGGGGAAGAGCACCCGCTCGGCGGTCTGGCGGCTCCGGTCGCGGCTCATCGGGACCGCCGGGCGGGCGCGGAGCCGCCTCGAGGAGCTGTCCGGCTGCGCCGTCTCGGTCTACGGGACGACGGTCGCGCTGATCGGCAAGGAGAAGGAGCTCGACCGCGCAACGCGGGCGGTCGAACTGCTCCTGCGCGGCAGCGAGCACGCGACGGTCTTCCACCTGCTCGCGCGGCTCCGGACCGAGGCGAACCGGGCCGAGGCGCTGGAGCCGACCGAGCTGCCCGGGGAGGAGTGAGCGTCCATGGGACGGACCGCGACGCTCGACCCCCCCACGCTCGACTGGTGCCGCCGGCGGTTCGCCGAGTACTACCGGACCCACCGCGTCGAGCCGCCGCCCCGGTTCACCCGCCGCGAGTTCGCCGCCTTCCCGTTCACCACGCAGACGCTCATGCGCCGGCACGCCGCGTTCCGCTCGGCGGAGGAGCTCGAGCAGTTCCTCGCCCGAGAGACCCCGCGGCACGTCTACTACTCCTCCGCCTACTACCGCGCGCCGAGCCACGCGACGATGGCCGCAAAGGGATGGCTCGGCGCCGACGTGATCTTCGACCTGGACGCGGACCATCTGCGCCAGGCAGGCGGGAAGAGCTACGCCGAACAGCTCGCGCTGGCCCGGTCGCGGTTCCTCGACCTGGTCGACGGCTTTCTGTTCGGCGACTTCGGCCTCGACCCGACGGACGTGTCGCTCGTCTTCTCCGGGGGCCGCGGCTATCACGCGCACGTGCACGCCGAGAGCTTCCTGGGGCTCTCGAGCAGCGAGCGGCGCGAGCTGGTCGACTACGTGCTCGGCGGCAACCCCGACCTCCAGGCGGTGCTCGCCAGGGTCCGGGAGACGGACCGCGGGGGCGCGCTCGCGTTCGGCGGCGGGCCGGAGGTGGGCGGCGGGGACGGCGGACGGAGCTCCCCCGGTCGCCAGCGTCCGTTCCGCCGGCTCGTCCCGCCGGACACACCGGGCTGGCCGGGCCGGGCGTCGCGGGCGTTCCTGTCGGTGCTCGGGCGATGGAGGGCGGGGGGCCCGGCGCTCGCGGCGCAGGAGATGCGCGGCTTCGGGGTCCCGGGCCCGGTCGCCGACGAATGGGCGGACCGCCTCGTGACCCGCGGCGGAGCGCAGCGCGTGCAGGAGACGCTGAGCCTCGAGGTGTTCTCGGCGGAGTTCCCCCCCACGCTGGTCGAGGCGATCCTGCGCGAGGCGACGATCGAGGTGCAGGGGGAGACGGACGCGCCGGTGACCACCGACATCCACCGCCTCATCCGGCTGCCGGGGTCGCTGCACGGGGGCACCGGGTTCCGCGTCGCGCCGCTCACGCGGGACGAGCTCGACCGGTTCGACCCGTTCCGGGACGCCCGCCCGTTCGCCGACGGCGAGCCCGTCGAGCGCGTGCTCCTGCTCGCGACGGTCGACTACCCGACGCAGCCCGTCCCGGCGCGGGGCCGGGAAGGGGAGACGCTCGAGCTGCCGCGCTCCGCGGCGCTCTTCCTCACGACGCGCGGCGAGGCCCGGCCGGTCGATGCCGGCCCTCCGCCCGCCGCCGCTCCGTGACCCGCCGCTACGCGGCGGCCGCCGGCGGCGGCGCGGGCGGCTGGACCGCCTCGAGCTTCGTGCCCATCTTGATCGCCCCGACGCGCTCGATGATCCCCTCGATCACGTCGCCCGGCTTCAGCTTCCGGCTCTCGTTGCCGAACTCGAAGCCCGGGGCGCCGCCGAGCGTCCCCAGCGAGATGAGGTCCCCCGGCTCGAGCGTCACCCCCCGGGTCAGGTGCTCGACCACCGCCGGGATCTGGAACAGGTAGTCGTGCGTGTCGCCGGCCTGGCGCGTGGTGCCGTTGACCCGCAGCTCCATCTTGAGCGGATACGGCGAGCCGACCTCCTCCTGGGGGACGACCCACGGACCGACGGCCATCGTCGCGTCGAACCCCTTGCCCATCACCCAGTCCGGCGCCCCGCCGCCGTCCGGGTACTGGAGGTCCCGGTAGCCCATGTCGAGGGCGATCGTGTAGCCGGCGACGTACTCCATCGCCTTCGCCGCCGGCACGTGCTTCCCCCGCTGGCCGATGATGACCGCGAGCTCGAGCTCCACGTCCGGGAACTGCCCGTGCGGGCTCAGGACGAGCGGCTCGCTCGGCCCGACCAGGCTGTTGAAGAAGCGCGTGAAGAAGTACGGCCGCTTCGGCGGCTCCCGCTGCTGCTCGGCGAGGTGGCTCTTCGAGTTCGAGGCGAGGAGGTAGATCTTCGCCCCGGCGGCGACCGGCGCCATGAGCTTCACGCCCTCCTCGGGCTTGAACAGGTACCGCGCCCCCGTGGCGGCCCGCGGCGTCCATCCCATCCCGCGGCGGCGGTCGATGTACTCCTGGATCTTCCGGGTGAGCGCGACGGAGTCCGCGCCGCCGGAGAAGAACGCGCGCATGTCCCGGAACCGGCTCGGGTCCGCCCCCTTGACGGGGTTCACCCCGAAGTAGTCGCGGCACGCCGTGTCGAGGTCGATGTAGTCGTTCGCGTCGGTGATCATGCCGAAATGGTACTGGTCGGCGAGGACGAAGTGGGTGAGCTTCATGGGCCGGCCCCGGCGGCGCGGCCCAGCCGAGGGGGGCTAAAAGCCCTGTCGCGACGGAGGCCCGCGGACCCGCCGCGGACGGAGGGTGAGGAGGACCCCCTCGTCGAGCGGCTCCAGGCCCTCGCGCGCGAGCTCGACCCAGTCGGTCGGCCCGTGGCTCTCGGGCCCCCCCATCAGCGACGGCGCGGATGCGCCGCCGATCAGCACGGGGGCGACGTACACGGTCACGAGGTCGACGAGCCCGGCGCGGAGGAAGCTCGAGATCACCGACGCGCCCCCCTCGACCAGCAGCCGGCGGAACCCGCGGCCGTCCAGGTCGGCGAGCAGGACGCCGAGGTCGACCGCCGGTCCGGGTCCCGCGACGACCGTCTCGACCCCGGCGGGGTACCGGCGGGTCGCGGCGCGCGTCGTCGCGACGATCGTCGGCGCGGTGCCGTCGAGAACGCGGGCGCGCTCCGGCAGGCGGCCCCGCCCGTCGAGGCAGATTCGCGTCGGGTTCCGGCCGGCGGGGGAGTCGAGGAGCTCCCAGTGCACCCGGAGGGACGGGTCGTCGGCGAGGACGGTCCCGACTCCGACGACGATCCCGTCCGAGCCGGCCCGGAGCCGCTGGACGCGCGCCCGGTCGTCCGGGCCGGACAGCTGCGCGGGCTTCCCCCCCGCGAAGGCGAGCCGGCCGTCGAGCGAGATCGCGCAGTTCAGATGCACGAACGGCCGGCCGCCCTCGCCCATCGTTCCGTCAGACGGCTCCGCCGAGCCGCGCGAGCTCCCCCTCGAGCTCGGCGACGGGGAGCCCGGCCGCGCGGAGGTCCGCGAGGTTCGCGCGCACGTTGGACACCGCCGCCACCGTCGCCGCGTCCAGGAACAGCAGCGCGGAGTCGAGGTCGCTCGCGAGCGCCGGCTTCATGCGGCCGCGGATCGCCGCGAGCCGCTCGCGGGCGGCCCTCGCGGTCCGCGCGGTGGCGAGCGGTACGTCCGCGGCCCCGCGCAGCGCGGCCGCATAGGTGCCGGCGCTCGCCGCGTCGGTCGGGCCCGCCGCCCGCAGCGCTCGCCGCGCCGAGAGGACCCGCGTGTAGGCTTCGGCGTCGGCGTCGACCTGGGCCAGGAACCACCGTCGGTCCGTCTCGAGCTGGGCCCGCACGGTGTCGAGGTCCGCCGGGAGCGGCTCCGTCGCCGGCGCGGCGTACCGGACGACCATCTCGCCGAGCGCGGCTCCGTACGCGGCGACCGCAGCGGCCGCGCTTCCGCCCCCGGGCGTGGGGGTCCGCGCGGCGAGCCGGTCGACGTACTCGGGGAGCGGGAGCGCGGCGAGCGGGCCGGCGGCCGCCGGGCGGAGCGCCCCCGCGGCGGCCGCCGCGAGCTTCCGCTCGAGGACCTGCGCCCGGTCGAAGTGGCGCAGCTGGAGGAACGCCTCGGCGGCGTCGAACAGCGCGTCCTCGGGGATGAGGCCCACGACCTCCGACTCGTCCACGGAGCTCCCCAGCTTCTCCGCCTCGGCGCGCACGGCCGAGAACGCCCGGGGCACCGGCGTCGTCCGGTAGTCGGTGAGGTTCATCGATACCTGCGCCTGGTGACGCTCGCGGATGTCGAAGCCGAGCGCCTTCACCTCCGGCAGCCCGCCGTCCCGGGCGCGCACCGCCTTCGCGATCTTCTTCGCCACGGCCACGTCCGGCGTCGTGAGGTAGACGTTGTAGGCGATCAGCACGGGCCGGGCGCCGACGACGACCGCGCCGGCGGTGGGGTGGAGCTCGGCGTTCCCGAAGTCCGGCCGGCGGCTCGGGTCGGTCCGCACCGTCTCCCGGAGTCCCTCGAATCCGCCGCGCCGCACCTCGGCGAGGTCGGCGCGCTCGGGTCGGCGCGCCGCCGCGGCGTACAGGTAGACCGGTACGCCGACCTCGGTCCAGATGCGCTCCCCGAGGCGCACGGCGAGGTCGACGGCCTCGGCCATCGTGGCGTCCCCGAGGGGGATGAACGGGACGACGTCGGTGGCGCCGATCCGGGGGTGCTCGCCGCGGTGCTGCGTGAGGTCGATGAGCTCGGTCGCCTTCCGGACCATCGCGAGGAGCGCGGTGGAGAGCGGCGCCCCCTCCCCGACCAGGCTCACGACCGCGCGGTTGTGGTCGGCGTTCCGCTCGACGTCGAGCACCGTGACGCCCGCGACCGCGCGGGCCGCGTCGACGATCTGGCCGAGCCTCGCCTCGTCCCGCCCTTCGGAGAAGTTCGGGACGGCCTCGAATCGCTTCACGCCCCCTCCGGACCGAAGCCGTCCAGGACCGTCTGGTGGCCCGGGGCGGCGGGCGCCGACGGGACCGGCACCGGGCGGCGGTGGAGCCGCGCCAGGGCGGCCCGGAGCCGGTCCTCGGAGAAGTCGTGCTCCTCCACCAGCAGGTGCGCGAGCGCCTCCTCGTCGGGAGGGCCGAACGGCGGCAGCGGACCCACGGCCACCTCCGGGGAGCGGAAGATCGAGGCGACCGGCTCGAGCTGGGCCGGGTCGAGCCCGGCCGTGCGCAACGTCGCCTCCCAGCCCCGGTGCTGCTGGACGAGCTTCAACGCCTTCTTGGGGCCGTAGCCCGCGGCGCCGTCGTTGAAGTCGGTGCCGATGAGCAGCCCCACCAGGATCAGCTCCTCCTGGGAGAGCCCCAGCTCCGAAAGGAGCGCGTCCCGTTCGATGAGGTGCGCGGCCCGGCCCTGGTCGTGCGGCTGCCGCGAGCCGAGCCCCCGGACGAGCCGGGGCGTGCCGAACAGCAGCGAGTCGTAGTCCTCGGAGGCGGTCCCCCAGACGACCCCCTCGGCCGCCATCCGGGCCCCCTGGGCCTCGCCCTCGGACGGGGCCTGGATGCTCGGCAGGCCCAGGTCGGACAGGAGGCGCTGCGCCTCCTCGACCATCGCGCGCGTGAGCCGGGAGGTCTGCGCCGCCTTCCGCCGGGCGGTCTCGAGGTCCCCCGCGGCGAGCGCCTCCTGCCACGCCGCCTGCGCCCGCTCCTTCGACTCGAACCGGGTCCGGAGCGTCCCGGCCTTCAGGTCGGGCGGCTTGCCGTCGAACACCCAGACGGGCCGGATGCCCTCCTCGAGCCAGGAGGTCGTCCGGTACAGGAGACCGATGAGGTGGCTCGTCGGCCGGCCCGCCCGGTCCGTGAACGGTTGCCCGTCGCGCTGCCGGATCGTCGCGAGGAACTGGTACAGCATGTTGTTGCCGTCGACCGCCAGCAGCCGGCCCCGGAGCGCCGACCACGGCAGCTCCGTCGGATGCGTAAGGTCCCGTAGCGGAAGCCCCACGGGGCCCGTCCACGGGCCCCGGCTACTTTTCCTTTGACACCCGGCCGCGGGGCGGGGCCCGTGCCCCTGAAGACTATAGTACTCGCCGCGCTGACCCCGCTCGGGGGCCCGACGCGGGATGACCGTCGAGTGGCGCACCGAGCCGAAGAGCGTGGCCCCCGCGCCCGGCGCGATCCTGCTGAGCTGCTTCCCGGGGGCCGGGCTGGCGGCCACCGTGGCGGGGCACTACGTGGTGCAGTCGCTGCACCTCCCGCGGATCGGCACGCTCACCTCCCCGGACCTGCCGCCCGTCGCCGTCATCCAGGGCGGCTCGGTCCAGCCGCCGATCCGCGCGTACGGAGGGGCCGAGCTCGCCGTCGTGCTCACCGAGTTCCCCCCGCCCATCGGACTCATACCGGAGCTGGCCCGGGCGCTCCTCGCCACCGCGGCGAAGCTCCAGGTACGGATGATCGTCGGGCTCGAGGGGGTCATGCCCCATCCGCTCGCGGACGGGGACGACGACGACGCGGAGGAGTCGGCCGAGCCGGCGGAGGAGAACGTCTGGTACGCCGGGTCCGGCGGCGGCGAGTCGCTGCCCCCCGAGTACAAGGCGGCGGGCGTCCGCTCGCTCGCCGACGGCGTGATCACCGGCGTCTCCGGGTCGCTCCTCATCGAGAGCCTGGGGGGCCCGATCCCCGTCGCGACGCTGCTCGTCAGCGCCCGGGACGCGGGCTACCCGGACCACCGGGCGGCCGCGAAGATGATCGAGGTGCTCGACCAGGCGCTGCCGCACCTCAAGATCGACACCCGCCCGCTCCGCACGCAGGCGGAGCTCATCGAGCGGGCGGTTCGGGCCGCCACGAAGGCGCAACGGGCGTCGAGCGAGAGCCCGCCCGGGGCGCCGGAGCCCACCATCTACCAGTGAGCCCGAAGCCCGGCACGGCCCGCGCCGCCGGACTCAGGTGGGGGTCTCCGAGAAGGTCGTCCGGTAGGAGAGCAGGTAGAGGCATCCGACCAGGATCACGGAGAACAGCACCAGCATCGTGAGGGGGTTGGTGGCGAACAGCCAGACCGTGACCCCCATGAGGACGAGCGGCGCCACGATCGTGAGCAGGGCGACGGTGACCCGGCCGTCCACGGCGTGGCCTACGCGGCACCCCGCTTAACGGTGCGGGGCCGCCGGTCCCTCCGCGCGGGGCCGGTCGCGTCCGGGCGGGCTACTTGTGGACCGTCATCGGAGCTCCTGGGCCCCGGGGACCGCGCCGACGACCTCGAACGTCACCTCGATGTCCGCGGAGGCGGCCGGGAGTGGACCCGGCATCGTCGGTCCCGCGGGACCCGGGCCGACCGGCAGCGGGACGACCGCCGGCGGCGGGGACAGCTCGACGTTCGTCGGGTTCCGGCCGGCGTGGCTCGGGTCGGCGAGCATCGCCAGCCGGCCGGCCTCCATCGCGGCCTCCGCCGGGGCGACGAACGACTTCTCGATGTGGTTCGCGATGAACTCGGCCCAGCAGTCGTTGAACCGGGCGATCGGGATCCGGTCGGCCTCGCCCACGAGCGACTCGTTGTCGAGCACCTGGAGGGAAGCGAGCCCCTGCTGCTGCATCGCGACGAAGGCGTCCACGAAGTGGAGCCGGGCGAGCGCCCGGTCCGCGACCGCGCGCCGCTCGGTCTCGAGCTTGAACGGCTTCACGACGAAGACGGACAGGACCTCGCAGGATCGGGCCGCGGCCTCGAGCACGAACGGGAGCGCGCCGGTACCGGCACCGCCGCCCAGGGTCGACACGACGGTCACGAACGTTGCGCCCTCGAACACCCGCTCCAGCGCCGGCTGCGCGGAGCGCGCCAGGTGGCCGCCCGTCACCGGCGAGCCGCCGGTGTCCTCGGTGCTCGGGGCGTCGGTCGTGAGGCAGATCCGCCGGTCGAACTCGTCGAACTCCTGGATCCGGGCGTCGCAGTTGATCGCGACCGTCTCGACGTACCGGAGGTGCCGCCGGGCGACCTCCCGCCCGATCCGCGCCGCGCCGCCGCCGACGGTGACGAGGAGGAACCGGACGTCGTGTCCGAGCCTCAGCGACTCCATGAATCCGGGGTCGAACTCGTCCTCCCCGATCGTCGGTCGGTCGCGCGGTCTCGCGTGCGGTTCAGCCTCGGGCATCTCTCGCCACCCCTTCCCCACCCCCGTTCGACGCGCCTACCGGCCGACGACCCCCTGCCGTTCTAGGTCCCGGCCGCTCGTCTGGAGCGCCTGCAGCCGGGCCCGCTCCTCCGCGGCTTCGCGGAGGGAGGCCCGGGCCGCCGCCACCAGTTCGGCGACCTTCAGTTCCAGGGCGCCGCGGCGGACGAGCTGGGCGAGGACGTCGCTCAGCGCCTGGCCGTTGGCCAGGTGTTCGCCGTACGCCCGGAAGGTCTCCGCTTCGTCGGGACGAAGACGGACCGGTACCTCGAGAGGTCCGGTCGCACCGGGGGCCGGGGGGTTCGCGACCGCAGACTCGGTCCGCGCCCGAAGGAACTCGCGGAGCGCCTCCCGCATGAGCTCCGAGCGGCTGGAGAACTCGCCGTTCACGACGAACGTGTCCAGCAGCTGGAGCTCCCTGCGGTTGCACCGTAGGGCGATCCGCTCGTCTTCGGGGGTCCGTCGGCGCCGCCCGTCCCGGGACGGGACGGTGGCGTCGGTGTCTGGGTTCTTGTCGAACACGGGCGACCGCGGCTATGCGGAATGCCGATACTTAAACTCATTCCCATCTGCGCGGCGAGAAATCGTGGACCCCCCTAACGCGACGTTTTTCTGACGTGTCGAACAAATATCGGAACCGATCCGGACCCCCGCTCGTCGCGAAAACCGGGCGTATAACCGCTCCGGATCCGGGCGATTTCGGACCCGCCCACCGGCGCGCATCCGTGCGCATGCGGCCGTCGCGCCACGGGCCCCCAACCCGCCGAATTCTGGCCGGCCTCCGAACCTCTATATATGGGGGCCCGCCATCAATTCCCCGAGGCTGCGGCGAGGCCGATTCATCGATGGTTCGACGGACTGCGTGGGGCCGGCGGGCACGGTCCGGCCGGTGGCACACGGGACGCGCCGGCTCGCGGGGCCGGTCGCGCGGCGTCTCCGACATCGTCGGGACGATCCTCATCCTCGCGCTGACGGTCGCGCTGTTCTCGTCCATCTTCTTTTTCGTCGACTCGTTCCCCAAGCCGGCGGCGCAGCCGTCCTCGCAGTTCGCGGGCCAGCTCACCTACATCTACGTGTCCAGCTCCGTCGCGAAGGGCGCGTGCGGGAAGAACGACGCGTGCACCAACATCAGCGGCGTGTCGATCACCCACCTGGGCGGCCCGTCCATCTACAACTTCAACACGCAGATCTACCTCTCCTCGCAGGCCCACCCGCAGAACACGACGACGATCTACAACATCTCGAACGGCTTCGGGAACGCCGCCGTGAGCTCGTGGGGGATCGGGCAGGTATGGAACGTGAGCCTGCTCAACGACCACCTGTCCACTCCGGACAACATCACCATCACGATCGTCTCCGACAACCTCGTCGTCTACCGGGTGATCCTCCCCGGTTCGAACCCCACGATCCCCCCCACGTTCCTGTCGGTCGGCACGACGCCCACCACCCCTAGCAAGTCGAGCACCTTCACGCTCTACGCCAACATCTACGACCCGTTCCTGCTCAACACGAGCAAGGACGTCAACGTCAGCGTGGCGGCGTCCAACGGCGGCATCGCCTCGTGCGGGGCGACCTACATGACGTACAGCGCCACGAGCGGTTACTGGACGGTCTCGTGCACGGCCGGGTCCAAGAACGGCACTTACTACGTCTCGATCAACGCCACGGACAAGAACGGGCTCTCGAACGCCATCTATGTCCCGATCACGGTCGGCGGGTCGAGCAGCAGTGGCGGTGGCGGAAGCAGCAGCTCGAGCTGCTCCGTGACGTACACCGCGACCCTTGCGTCTTCGCCCGCGAAGATTTCGGCGAGCGGGGCCCCGTTCACTCTGTATCTAAACCTCAGCGCTTTGCCCTCTGGGACCCCATCGGGCAACCCTTGCTCGTACATCTACGTCAGCGGTAACCTTTCCGCATCCTACACCGCCACGGCGGGTACGGGCACTTCGCACACCCCGAGTCCGTCGTCGTATTCCAACGAGGTGGTGTACGTGAACGGAGCGACCGTGGAGTTGAAGCCGACGTGGACCTCCCCCACGCTCACCGGGTGCAGCGCTCGCAATCCCTGCACGGGGACTGCGGTCGTCAGCTTCGTCATCTCCTACTCTTCGGGAGCAACGAGTTCTACGGGGTCCTCGACCATCGAGCTCTCGTACACGGTTGACGTCACGTGAGTTGCTAGCCCGGTAGGACCCCGCGGAGGGGAGTGGGTACCGCGGTCCGGGCACCCCGCACGCGGAGCCGCTCACAGGCGTGCCCCCGACGGCACGCTAGGGCAGTCCCGGTCCGGCCACCACACAGGATTGACGCGCACAGTTGGCCCAACCCTTCTGCTCGTGCCCGCCTCCCGAGCGAACGAAGGTGTCGCGGACGCCAAATGCGGTCTCGGTTTTCCCGCCGACTGAGCCTGCCGCTCGAGCCCACCGGGCCCGCGCAGCGGCCGCTCAGGTTTTCCCAGACGGTAGCGGTTGGCTACCGCCACCCGACGGTGGCGGCGCCGTGAGCGACGCCCCGCACTTCCAGCACCGGGTCTCGCCCGCGTACACCACGGCGCCGCACTGCGGACACTTGGATTCCGGCCGGCGATCCGCGGCGGGGGCTTGCACCGTCCCGGACGTGCCGGCTCCGGGGGATGCCGGACCGCCCGGGCCGGCCGCGGCGGGCGCCGAGGGTCCCCCGGGGGCCCGTCCCGCGCGGACCTGGCGGCGGCTCTTGAGGAAGATGTAGATGAGCAGCGCGATGAAGAAGACGAGGCCCGGGTAGAGGAACAGCGTGAGGTAGATCGACGGGAGCACGAGGCCGATGAGTCCCGCGAACGACCCGACGACCGGTCCCTCCACGGTCCCGTAGCCGTTCGACACGTCCAGGTAGACCCAGACCGCCGGGTGGCTCGCGTTCGTGAGGTTGTAGTACTCGGCGCCGATCGTCCACCAGTAGACGTTCGTGCCGCTGATCGTCTGGTTGAACAGGAGGCTGCGCGGCGTCGAGTCGTTGAAGTACGAGATGTTGAGCTGGTAGAACGTGTACGCTCCGGCGCCCCCGCACGAGGAGTCGTTGGGCCCCGTGGCCCCCGGGCAGGTGCTGAGGAACAGGTCGACGGTGCTGATCCCGCTGCTGCTCGCGGGCAGCGACGCGGGGTTGACGTTCACGGAGAACGTGAAGGACCGCGGGTTCGCCGCGTAGTAGGGATGGACGACGGCGTCGGCGAGCACGGAGCCGTTGTACGGCGCGACGGAGCTCGAGTAGGAGGGCCCCACGGGCTGCTGCAGGATGGCCACCTCGCCGGCGGAGACGATCGGTCCGGCGATCAGCACGGCCACGAGGCCGATCAGGAACAGCGTCCGAGGCCGGCTCCAGCCGGCGTAGATCGGGACCGCCAGGCCCACGATGATGAAGATCGGGATGGCGAGCAGGTAGCCGAGGTAGATCACCGAGACCGACAGGAGAACGATGACGAGCGCGACGAGGAGGGCGCGGCCCCACGGCTTCGCGACTAAAGCCTTAAGCGAGTCCTTCGGGTTCGCCGGCACAGACGGAGGGCCGAAACCCGAGCTCTCCATATAACCCTGAGGAGCGAGAGCCCACGGCGGTGACGGCGGATCGGTTCGCGCTCGTCGTCCTGGACGGGCTGGGCGACCTCCCGCATCCCGAGACCGGGGGCCGGTCCCCCGTCGTCGCCGCCCGCACCCCGTACCTGGACCGGGTCGCCGCGGGTGGCGCCGTAGGGCAGGTCGTCCTGATCGGGCCCGGCATCGCCCCTGAGTCCGACGCCGGCGTGCTCGCGCTGCTCGGCTACGACCCGGCGACCGACTCGCCGGGACGCGGCGTGCTCGAGGCGATCGGGGTGGGGATCCCGCTCGAGCCGGGCGACGTCGCGCTGCGGATGAACTTCGCCACCGCCGGCGGCGACGGCGAGGTGGTCGACTCGCGCGTCGGGCGGACGCTCAGCACCGAGGAGGCGACGGACCTCGCCCGGACGATCTCGCAGGCCGACCTGCTCGCCGACGAGGGGATCCACGCCGAGGTCCGGCCGACGGTGGGGCACCGGGGCGTGCTCTGGCTCCATCCGACCCGCGGCGAGGCGTTGAGCGCGAACGTGTCGAACTCCGACCCGTTCTACGAGCGGACCGGCGGCATGGGCCACGCGGCCGCGCCGACCGATACGCACCCGCGGACGGTCGAGCCGCTCGACGGTTCTGCGGCTGCGGCGCGCACGGCGCGCGCGCTCAACGACTTCCTCGCGCGCGTGCCGGCGGTGCTCGCCGGCCATCGGGTCACGGCCCGACGGGCGCTGCGCGGCGCCAAGCTCCCGAACGCCCTCCTCGTCCGGCATGCGGGTCGGCTCCCGGAGCGTCCCCCGCAGCCGTTCGCGTCCCGCTACGGCCGCGCCGGAGCGGCCGTGACCGAGATGCCGGTCGAGCGGGGGATCGCCCGCCTGCTCGGGCTCGAGGACATCTTCGTCGGCCCGATGGGTCCCGACCGGGACTCGGCCCTGCGCGAGCGCGCCCGGGTGGCGCGAACGGCGATGGACCGTCACCCGTTCGTCTACGTCCACCTGAAGGGACCGGACGAGCCCGGGCACGACGGGCTCGCCGTCCGGAAGCTGGAGGTCATCGAGGCGATCGACCGCTCGTTCTTCGGCCCGTTCCTCGATGGGCTGGACACGAGCCGGGCCCGTTTCGCGGTCACCGCGGACCACTCCACCCCGGCGATCCTGAAGCGGCACTCCGACGACCCGGTCCCGCTGGTGATCGCCGGTGCCGGGGTGGCTCCGCACGGCGGGGCCGCCGGCTTCGGGGCGCCGCCGGGGCCGGACGGGCTGGGCATGGTGGTCGGCCGGGACGTGCTTCGCCGGCTGTTCGCCGACGACCCGTCGGCGCCGCTCCCATGAGGAGCGTCGTCCTGTTCGTCCCCCGGCGGAGCGCCGAGACGGTCCGGCGGTCGTTGCGGGCGAGCGGCGTCCTCCGGGCGGGCGTTCCCGTGCTCCGCGAAGGGGAGCGGGTCGGTTTCGCCGTCGAGCGCGCACCGGCCGAGATGCCCGACGGCGGCGTTCTCGAGGAGCGGGAACTGGACGCGCCCGGCCCCCGACCCCCGCGGTCGTACCGGGACCTCCTCCATCTTCCCCGGGACCGGCAACGCCGGCTCCCTCGCGCCTTCGACGTCGTCGGCGACGTCGTGCTGGTACGGCTGCCCGCCGAACTGGCGGACGACGCGCCCGCCGTGGGGGCGGCGCTCCTCGCGTTCGTTCCGGGAGCCCGGAAGGTCGGCTGGGACCGGGGGGTGCATGGGGGGGCGCGGCTCCGGGAGCTCGTGGAGATTGCCGGGAGCGGACCGTGGCGCACCGTCCACCGCGAGAACGGGCTCTCGCTCGTCGTGGACCCGGAGACGGCGTACTTCTCGCCCCGTCTCGCGCGCGAGCACGCCGACGTCGCGGGCCGGGTCGGGTCGGGGGAGCTCGTCTGGGACCTTTGCTGCGGCGTCGGGCCGTTCTCGCTCGCGATCGCGCACGCCGGCCGGGCCCGCCGGATCGTCGCCGTCGACTCCAATCCCGCGGCGGTCGCGCTCCTTCGGGAGAACGCGGACCGCCTGGGCCTCTCGGGGCGGATCGAGGCCCGGTGCGAGCCGGTGGAGCGGTTCGTCCGCTCGGGAACCGCGCCGGAACGCGCGATACTCAATCTTCCCCGCGAAGGGATTAAGTACGCACCATCGGTCAGCGCGGCCGTCGCGCCGGGGGGCCGGTTCCACTACTACGAGGTGACTCCGCGCGCGGAAGTTTCCATGCGGGGGAGCGGGATCCTGGGTACGCTCTCGCCCCCGCTGGAATGGGAGCTCGAGGAGCAGCACCGCGTGCACCCGTACTCTCCCGCCGCGGACCTGGTCGCCTACACGTTCCGTCGGAGGGGGTGAGCGGTGCCGCACGTCGTCGGCCTCGAGGAGGTCTCCCAGGCGGACCGGGCGCTCGCGGGCGGCAAGGCGTGCGGGCTCGGGGAGCTCGTCCGCCGGGGCCTCCCGGTCCCCCCGGGGATCGTCGTGACGACGGAGGCGTACCAGGCGTTCGTCGACAGCTCCGCGCTCCGGGAGCTCATCCCGTCCGTGCTCGGCCGGATCGACCCGTCGAAGCCCGAGAGCTTCGAGGCGGCGTCGCGGGAGCTGCTGGCCGCGTTCGAGGCGACCGACTTCCCGCCGGCGCTCCACCAGGAGATCGCGTCCGCGTTCGAGCGGTACGTCGCCGACCACCACGTCGCGTTCTCCGCGGTCCGCTCGTCGGCGACGGCGGAGGACCTCGAGAACGCGTCGTTCGCCGGGCTGCAGGACACGTACCTCAACGTCGCCGGCGTCGACGCCGTGCTCCACGGGGTGCGGAGCTGCTGGGCGTCGCTGTTCACCACCCGGGTGCTCGTCTACCGCGCGCGCCAGGGGATCGCGCACGACGGGTTGCGGCTCGCGGTGCTGGTCCAGAAGATGGTGAACTCCACCGCGAGCGGCGTCCTGTTCACGCGCGACCCGAACACCGGCGAGAACCGGATCATCGTCGAGGCCGGCTGGGGGCTCGGGGCCCCGATCGTCGGCGGCGAGATCACGCCAGACCACTACGTCGTCGACGGGGCGAGCCAGAAGATCGTGCACAAGCAGATCGCCGAGCAGACGTTCCGGCTCGTCCGCGACCCCGCGGGGGCGAGCGTGCGCGAGGACGTCCCCGCCGCCGACCGGTCGCGTCCGAAGCTGTCCGACGACTCGATCCAGCGGCTCGTGTCGCTCGCCCGCCTCATCGAATCCCACTACCGACGCCCGATGGACGTCGAGTGGTGCATCGAGGGGACCCTCCCGTACATCGTGCAGGCCCGTCCGCTCACCGGGCCGGCGGCCCGGCCGTCGGGTGAAGGAACGCCCACCGCCGTCGGCGCCGCCGCCCCCGGCCCCACGCCCGGGGCGGCGTCGCCGCCGGCCGGCGTCGAGGAGACCCCGCTGCTGAAGGGACTCGGCGCGAGTCCCGGCCTCGTCGCCGGCCGGGTCCGTCGCCTGCTCCGCGTGGAGGAGACGACGCAGCTGCAGCCCGGCGAGGTGCTCGTGAGCCCGATGACGACCCCGGACATGGTGCCGGCGATGTCCCGGGCCGCCGCGATCGTCACCGACGAGGGCGGCATGACCTGCCACGCGGCGATCGTCTCCCGCGAGCTCGGGATCCCGTGCGTCGTCGGGACCCGGACCGCGACGCGGGTGCTCTCCGACGGCCAGGAGGTGTCGGTCGACGGGAAGATGGGCACCGTCTACGCCGGCCGCGCGCGGGCCGAGCGGGCGCGGCTCCCCGCGGCCGCGCCGACCGGTGGCGCGACGGCGGATTTCGGCGTGCCGGTGACCGCCACGAAGATCTACGTCAACGTGAGCGTGCCCGAGAAGGCGGTCGAGTACGCCCAGCTGCCGGTGCAGGGCGTGGGGCTGCTCCGGATCGAGTTCATCTTCACCGCCCACGTCCGCGAGCATCCGCTCTCGCTCATCCGGCAGGGACGGAGCGGCGAGCTCGTCGACCGGCTCGCCGACGGGATCGGCCAGGTGTGCCGCGCCTTCTTCCCGCGGCCGGTGATCGTCCGGACGTCCGACTTCAAGACGAACGAGTATTCGGGGATGCCCGGCGGCGCCGGCGTCGAGCCGTCGGAGGAGAACCCGATGATCGGCTGGCGGGGATGCTCCCGGTACATCTCGCCGGAGTTCCGCCCCGCGTTCCTGCTCGAGCTGGACGCGATCCGGAAGGTCCGGACCGAGATGGGCCTCCGGAACGCCCATCTCATGCTCCCGTTCGTCCGGAACACCTGGGAGCTCGAGCAGGTCGAGGAGATGCTGCGGGAGAAGGGACTCCGCCGCTCCCGCGACTTCAAGCTGTACCTCATGTCCGAGGTCCCGTCGACGGTGCTCCTCGCGCGCGACTTCTCGAAGCACTGCGACGGCTTCTCGATCGGGTCGAACGATCTCACGCAGCTCGTGCTCGGCGCGGACCGGGACTCCGAGACGCTCGGCCGGATGGGCTACTTCGACGAGCGCGACCCGGCCGTCGAGCGGGCGATCGAGCTCCTGATCGAGGGGGCGCACGCCGAGGGACGCACCGTCGGGATCTGCGGCCAGGGCCCGAGCGTCTACCCGGAGTTCGCGGAGTTCCTCGTGCGCGCCGGGATCGACTCGATCTCGCTCAACGCCGACACCGTCGTCACGACGACCCGCACGATCGCCGCCCTCGAGCAGCGCATGAAGCTCGACGGGCTCCGGAAGGGCTAGCCCGTCGGGGAGGCGCGGCGGGGCGGCCGCCACCGGGGCGGAGCCGGCGGGCCCACGGGGGGGAGCGACAGCTGGGCGTCCCCGGGCAGCCGATACAGCGCGAACCGCGTGGACGGCACGAACCCCATCGCGGTCAGGTGCCGCTCCAGCCGGGGGCTCTCCGACCAGATCACCACCGGCGCGGCGGTCTCGATCCCTTCGGTGCGGAGCAGCGCCTCGACGAGCGCGGTGGCCGCGCCCTGCCCCCGCTCCGACGGCTGGGTGGCGACGCCGTGGATCCCGACGGCGGTCCGGTACCGGTGGAGGAGCGCCGCCGCGACCGGCCGGTCCCCGCGGCGCGCGACGTAGACGACCAGCCGCTCCTCGGGGTTCGGATGGTCGAACGCCACGGCGAGTGCGCGGACGAGCTCGGCGCTCTCCGCCTCCCCGGCCCAGAAGCCGGCCGCCCACGCGAGCTCCTCCGACCCGGCGGGCCGGACGACGTACGGCGTCGGGGCGGCCCGGGCGGGCATCGACGCCTCCCAGTAGAGCAGCGCGCGCTCCGCCGGGCCGGGTACGAAGCCGAGCTTCCGCAGCCCCCGGTCGACGAAGCCGGGGACCGGCACCTCGACCTGGAAGGTCGGCCGCAGGGCGCGCTGGAAGTACTGGTCGAGCGCGCGCTCGAAGAAGGCGGACTGGCGCTTCGGGTTGAGCCGGACGTACTGGACGTAGTTGAACCGCGGGACCGGGACGCGCTCGTCGAGGACCAGCACGCCGCCGGGCAGCTCCATCGCGAAGCCGCCGAGCGCCAGGACGAGCTCGCGCTCCTCGCGGAGCGCGGTCTCGAGCGGGTCGGGCGGGGCGCTGCGCGAGGGCATGCCGACCGCCCACGCGGGTCCGGGAGATAGCGGCTCTCCCCGGCGAGGGCCGAACGTTATCTGCCGCGCGCGCGTCGCGCGGCCGTCCGGGCCGCGCCGGGGCGGGGAAGGAGGTTCCGCGATGGTCGAACGGATCTCCGCCGACGCCGCCGTCGCCGTGATCGGCGCCGGCACCATGGGCAGCGGGATCGCCCAGGCGTTCGCCCAGGCCGGCCATCCGGTGCGGGTGCACGACGTCGCGGAGCCGCTGCTCGCGCGGGGACGGGAGCGGATCGAGTCGACCCTCCAGGGCGCCGTCGACCGGAAGAAGCTCTCCGCCGCCGACCGGGACCGGGTCCTGGGACGCCTGAGCTTCAGCACGGACCTCGGAGAGGCGGCGCGCGGGGCCCGCCTCGTCGTCGAGGCGGTGTTCGAGGAGGAGAAGGTCAAGCGCGAGCTGTTCGACCGGCTGGCGGGCCTGGTCGCCGCCGACACGATCGTCGCGACGAACACCTCGTCCCTCTCGGTCGGGCGGCTCCAGGAGGCGTTCCCGGACCCCACGAGGTTCGCCGGCCTCCACTTCTTCTTCCCGGCGGCGATCAACCGGCTGGTCGAGGTCGTGGGCGGCCCGCGGACCGCTCCCGGCGTGCTCGACGCGCTCGAGGCGGTGTCGTACCGGCTTCGGAAGATCCCGATCCGGGTCGCCGACCGGGCGGGCTTCGCGGTCAACCGCTACTTCGTGCCGTACCTCAACGAGGCGACCCGGCTGGCGGAGGAAGGCACCGCGACGCTCGCCACCATCGAGGCGGAGGGCCGGTCGCTGTTCGGGACCGCCCTCGGGCCGTTCGAGCTCATGAACCGTACCGGGATCCCGATCGCCTACCACTCGATGCGCTCCCTCGAGACGGCGTTCGGCGCCGCCTACGCCCCCACGCCCCTGCTCCGCCGCCAGTTCGAATCCGGCGCGCTGTGGGATTGGAAGTCGTCGGCCGACACGCCGGGGGAGCACGCCGCCGTCGCGGCCCGCCTCCGGGGCCTCGTGTTTGGCATCGCCGCCCGGCTGGTCGAGGAGGGGGTGGCGACCCCGGAGGCGACCGACCGGGGCGCCGTGGTGGGCCTGCGGTGGGCGAACGGTCCGTTCGCCGCGATGTCGTCCGTCGGCCTCCCCGAGGCGCTCCACGAGGTGCGCGCGTACTCGGCCCGGTGGGGCGACGGGTTCCCCGTCGCGCACGAGCTCGAGCACCGCGCGGGGGCGGGCGAGGCGCGCTGGCCGCTCCGGGTCGTCCGCGTGGAGCGGGACGGGCCGGTCGCCTGGGTCCTCCTCGACCGCCCCGAGGTGCTGAACGCCCTCAACTCGGAGCTGCTCCACCAGCTCGACGAGGCGTTCCGCGGTCTCGAAGGGGACCCGGAGCTCCGCTCGGTGGTGCTCGCCGGCAGCTCGCCGGTCTTCGCCGCCGGCGCCGACATCGGGGAGATGGCGGCGAAGGACGTGGCCCAGGGACGCGCGTTCGGATTCTACGGCCAGGCGGTGTGCAAGCGGATCGAGGAGTTCCGCGTGCCGGTGATCGCGCTCGTCGAGGGGTACGCCCTGGGCGGCGGGCTCGAGGTCGCGCTCGCCTGCGACTTCATCGTTGCGGCCGCGGGGGCGCGGCTGGGTCTCCCCGAGGTCTCCGTGGGGATCCATCCCGGGTTCGGCGGCGCGAGCCGTCTCACGCGGCTCATCGGACGGGCCCGGACCAAGTACCTCGTCTTCTCCGGCCGCTCGAGCGGGGTGTCCGCCGAGGAGGCGTACGCGCTCGGGCTCGTGGCGCGCGTCGTGCCCGCGGCCGACGCCCGGGACGAGGCGCGGGAGATCGCCCGCACGATCGCCGAGCGCGCGCCGCTCGGCGTCCAGTGGGTCAAGAGCGTCATCAACCGCGGGGCGGACGCCTCGCTCGACACCGCGCTGCGGCTCGAGGGGGAGTCGGCCGGCCACACGTTCGCGACCCGCGACCGCGACGAGGGGATGCGGGCGTTCCTCGAGCGGCGGAAGCCGAGGTTCGAGGGGAAGTAGCCGTCCGGCCCTACGCGGACGACGCCGAGGCGGCGCGCTGGCGGTACTCCGCGGCCGAGAGCCCGACCCCGCTCGGCACCGGCGCCGCGGGCCGCATCCGGAACACCCATCCCTTCCCGTACGGGTCCTGGTTCACGTACTCCGGGTGCGCCCGGAGCTCGGCGTTCACCTGCGTCACGGTCCCGGCGACCGGGGGGAAGACGTCGGAGACGGTCTTCACCGACTCGACGGAGAGCGCCGCGGCGGTCGGCGCCACCGCCTTCCCCGGCGCGGGGAGGTCGACGAACACGACGTCGGTGAGCTCGGACTGGGCATGGTCGGTGAGGCCGACGACGAGCTCGTCCCCCTCGACGCGGAACCATTCATGCGTCGCGAGGTACCGGAGCTCCTCCGGGACCTTCCCGGGGCCGCTCACGTGCCCTCCCGCCAGCTCCGGGCGTAGGCGGCCTGCTCCTCCGTCACCCGGTCGAGGCCGATGCCGAGGGACGCCAGCGACGCCTCCGCGACGGCCCGGTCGAGTTCGGGCGGCACCGGGAGCACCTTCGGCGGGAGCTCCCGCCCGTGGAGCGCGAGGTACTCCGCCGCGAGCGCCTGGAGCGAGAAGCTCAGGTCCATGATCTCCGCCGGGTGGCCCTGGCCGGCGGCGAGGTTGATGAGCCGCCCGTCGCCGAGCAGGTAGACGCGCCGCCCGTCGGCGAAGCGGTACTCCTCGACGTTCGGCCGGACGACGGCGCGGTGCGTCGCGAGCCGCTCGAGCGCCGGCTTCGAGATCTCGACGTCGAAGTGACCCATGTTCGCGAGCAGGCAGCCGTCCTTCACGACGCGCAGGTGCTCCTCGCGGACGACGCCGCGGGTCCCCGTGGTCGTCACGATCACGTCCGCTTCCCGCGCGGCCTCGGCCATCGGCCGGACGCGGAAGCCGTCGAGCCGCGCCTCGACCGCGCGGACCGGGTCGACCTCGGTCACGACCACCTCGGCGCCGACGCCGCGGAGCCGGGAGGCGATCCCCCGCCCGACCCAGCCGTACCCAGCGACCACGCAGGTCCGGCCGGCGACCAGGAGGTTCGTCGCGGAGAACAGCCCGTCCAGGAACGACTGGCCGCAGCCGAACCGGTTGTCGAACAGGTGCTTCATCGAGGCGTCGTTCACGACGATCGCCGGGAACCGGAGCGCGCCGCTCGCCTCGAGCGCGCGCAGCCGCGTGACGCCGGTCGTCGTCTCCTCGGTGGACCCGAGCACCGGCCCGCGGTCCGGGCGCGAGGTGTGCTGGAGCGCCACGAGGTCCGCCCCGTCGTCGATCAGGATCTCCGGGTCGTGGTCGATCATCGCCGCGAGGCCGGCCCGGTAGTCGTCGACCGACTCGCCCTTCCGCGCCCAGGTGGGGATGCCCGCGTCGACGAGCGCCGCGACGGCGTCGTCGTCGGTGGAGAGCGGGTTCCCGGCCGCGAGCGCCACCTCCGCCCCCCCGGCCCGGAGCGCCAGCGCGAGCGCCGCCGTCTTCGCCTCCACGTGGAGGACGCCGGAGAGCCGCCGTCCCTTCAGCGGCCGGGAGCGCGCGAACCGGGCCTCGACCCCCGCGAGGACCGGCATGTGGCGCTGGACCCAGGAGATCTTCTGGCGGCCGAGCTCGAGGTTCCCCGGCACCGGCCCACCGGCCGCGCCATGGACCGCCCGAGGTTAAAGCGGTTCGCGGCTCCGCGACGACCGGCGGGGGGCCGGGGGACCCGGACGGACCCCCGTCGCCGCCCCGCGCTCAGCCCGTGACCGACCCGCAGAACGGACAGACCAGGAAGTCGGAGTTGATCTGCTTCCCGCAGTTGGGGCAGCTCTTCACGCCCGCGGCCCCGGTCGGGGTCGAGGCGGGCGCGGCGGCCGGTGCGGCGGTGGCCGGAGGGGGCGCCGACGCGAAGACGGTCCGCGGCGCCGGCGCC
>JASHRQ010000124.1 GCA_030037265.1 Thermoplasmata archaeon
CTGTGCGCCGGCGCGGTGATCCACGCCGTCGGGACGCAGGACCTGTTCCGGATGGGCGGGCTCGGGAAGAAGCTCCGCATCACGTCGATCGGGTTCCTCGTGGGCGCCCTCTCGCTCTCCGGCATCCCGCCGTTCGCCGGCTTCTTCAGCAAGGACGACGTCCTCGCGAGCGTCTTCGCCGCGGCGCAGACGCATCCAGACTACTGGCCGTTCTACGGCCTCGCGCTCGCGACGGTGTTCCTCACCGGCTACTACATCTTCCGCGTCTGGTTCCTCGCGTTCTCGGGCGACCGGCCCCGCGACCACGCGCTGCCCGAGGCGCACGAGGCGCCGTGGACGATGACCGTCCCGATCGTCGTGCTGTCGGCGCTCGCCGTCGTCGCGGGGCTGCTCGCCTTCGTGCCGGCGTTCGGGGGCCTCTTCCACGCGGGGGCCGCGTTCGCCGCGACGCCGGGCGTCCCGCCGACGTACTCGCTGCGGACCGTGGCGCTGTCCGGCCTCTCCGTGGGGCTCGCCGTCGCGGGCATCGCGACGGCCTACGCGCTCTGGGGGAACGGCCGCGTCTTCGTCCTCGATGAACGCTCCGCGCTCCAGCGCGTCCGCGGGCTCCTCCTCCGCCGCTACTACGTGAAGGACGCCGTCGATGGGTTCGGCCTCCGGGTCGTGTACACCGCCGCGCGCGGGGCGGACTTCGTCGACTCGTACGTCATCGACGGGACGGTCCACGCGTTCGAGCGGCTGTTCGCCGAGCTGTCGCTCCGGCTGCGCCGGGTCCAATCCGGCGTCGTCCTCGACTACGCGGCGTACGTCGTCGTCGGGCTCGCGCTGTTCCTGATCTTCCTGTTCCTGGTCGCGCCGGCGCTGCCGTCGCTCGGAGGGAGCTAGGATGACGGGGCCGATCCTCTCCGTCGCGCTCGCGACGCTCCTCGTCGGGACCGTCGTCACCTTCGCGGCGGGCCGGTTCGCGCGGTACGTCGCCGCCGCCGTCTCCGCGGCGTTCCTGGCCGAGATCGCGGCGATGTTCCTCGGGTTCTCCGCGCCGGCGTTCGGCGTCACGACCTCGTTCGTCGAGAGCCAGACCGTTCCGTGGATCTCGGTCTCCTGGCTCCACGTCGACTACGCCGTCGGCCTCGACGGGATCTCGCTCGTCCTCGTCCTGCTCACCGGGATCCTGCAGGCGGTGACCGTCGCCTACTCGTGGAACGAGACGCGCCGCCCCGGCGCGTGGTTCGGCCTCGTGCTCCTGACCTGCCTCGGCTGCTTCGGCGTCTTCGTCGCGCTCGACATCCTGCTGTTCTTCGTCTTCTGGGAGGTCGTCCTCGTGCCGATGTTCTTCATCATCGGCTTCTGGGGCGGCCCGCGGCGCCGCTACGCCGCGCTCAAGTTCTTCCTGTACACGCACGTCGCGTCGGTGACGATGCTGGTGGCCCTCCTGGTCACCGCGTTCTACTCCGGCGCGACCTCCCTCAACTTCGACTCCGTCGCCACCGCGGCGCAGGGGCTCGCGGTCACGACCCAGGTGGTGCTGTTCGTCGCGCTGCTGTTCGGGTTCGGCGTGAAGTTCCCCATCGTCCCGTTCCACACCTGGCTCCCCGACGCGCACGTCGAGGCGCCGACCGGCGGCTCGGTGCTGCTCGCCGGGCTCCTCCTGAAGCTCGGCGGCTACGGGCTCATCCGGTGGGGGCTCGAGATCCTGCCGCGCGGGCTCGCCGTGGCGGCGCCGCTGCTGTACGCCGTCGCGTTCGTCTCGATCGTCTGGGGCGCGGTCGTGTCGCTGGGCCAGCGGGACCTGAAGCGGCTCGTCGCGTACTCGTCGATCAACCACATGGGGATCGTGCTGCTCGCGATCGCCCTGTACTCGTCGCTGGGGCTGCTCGCGGCCGTGCTGCTCATGTTCGCCCACGGCATCGTGAGCGCGCTCCTGTTCATGGTCTCCGGGAGCGTGCACCACACCTACGGCACGCGCGACATCTCGTCGCTCGGCGGCATCACCCCGCGGACGCCGGTCCTGTCGACGATGACGATGACCGGCTCGCTCGCCTCGCTGGGCCTGCCGGCGCTCATCAGCTTCCCGGCGGAGTTCACGGCGCTGCTCGCGACCTGGGACAAGATCGGCTTCTGGGTGCTGATCCCGTTAGGGACGCTCGTCGTGACCGCCGCGTTCTACCTCTGGATGATGCAGCGGATGCTGTTCGGCCCCGCGAAGGGCGGTCCGCCGGAAGCGCACGACCTCCCGGTCCCGGAGCTGGTCGCGATGGGCGCGCTGGCGCTGCTCGCCGTCGTCTACGGGATCCTGCCGGACCTGCTCGTCCACTTCATCCAGATGTCGCCGGTCGTGGGGCTGCCGTGAGGCGGGAGGGCGGGCCGCCGTGACGGCGCTCCCGTGGAGCGCGTTCACCCCGGAGCTCCTCCTGCTCGGGGCCGCGCTCCTCGTCTTCCTCCTCGACTCCGTCGGCCTCCGCCGCCTCGAGCTGCTGGGCGGGGTCGCCGTCGCCGGGCTGGTCCTCGCGCTCGGGTCGGTGCTCGCCGACCTGGGGTTCGCCCCGCTCGCCGGGCTCTCGACGGCGCCGGCCGCGTCGGTGAACGTGCCGTTCGGGCTCCTCGGCGGCTCGCTCGTCGACCTCACGACCTTCGGGTTCGTCTTCCAGGCGATCTTCCTCACGACGGGGCTCCTCGTCGCGCTCGCCTCCACGTCGCGCCCGTCGCACGAGCGCGGTGCGGGGGTGTTCTTCGGCCTGCTGCTCCTCGCCACGCTCGGGATGACGCTCGCCGCGCTGGCGGCGGACCTGCTGTTCCTGCTGCTCGCGATCGAGGTGACCGGGATCTCGACGTACCTTCTCGTCGGCTACACGCGCCGCGACCCGCTCGGGCTCGAGGCGGCGATGAAGATGTACCTCATCGGGGCGCTCTCGGCCGCGCTGTCGTTCTTCGGCGCGGGGCTGCTGTACGCCACCTACGGCACGACGAGCCTGGGGGTGCTCGGCGCCTACGCGACGTACGCGGTGCGGCCGCCGCTGTTCGGGACGGACGCGCTCGCGCTCGTCGGCTACGCGTTCCTGATCGTCGGCGTCGGGTTCAAGGTCACCGCGGTGCCGTTCCACGCCTGGGCCGTCGACGTCTACGACGGCGCCCCGACCGACGTCTCGGCGTTCCTCTCCGGCGGCTCGAAGAAGGTCGGGATCTTCGCCTACTTCCTCATCTTCCTGGTGCCGATCGAGTTCGTGGCGCACCCGCCGACGCCGCTCTGCGTCGCCCCCACCTGCTGGGCGATCGACGCGTCGTTCCGCGTGCCGCTCCAGGTGGCGTTCGCGGTCCTCGCCGTCGTGACGATGACGGTCGGGAACGTGCTCGCGCTGATGCAGACCGAGATGAAGCGGCTCCTCGCGTACTCGTCGATCTCGCAGGCGGGCTACATGCTGATCGGCCTCTCCGTCGCGACCGCCCCGGCGATCGCGGGCGCCGAGCTCCAGGTGTTCGCGCACGTCTTCATGAAGACCGGCGCCTTCCTCGTGGTCGCCGCCGTCGCGGGGCTCGGCGTCGGGCCCAAGGTGGCCGACTGGAAGGGGGTCGGGCTCCGGTTCCCGCTCCTCGGCGTCGCGTTCGCGGCGATGCTGCTCTCGCTCGCCGGGATCCCGCTCACCGTTGGCTTCGTCTCGAAGTTCGTCCTGTTCTCCGCGGCCGTCGAGGCGCGCGGCTGGTTCGTCTGGCTCGCCGTCGCGGGGCTCCTCAACAGCGCGCTGTCGGTGTTCTACTACGCCCGCGTGCTGAAGACGATGTACCTCGAGCGCCCGGCCCCGGTGGCGGTCGCGGTCCCGGCGGGGGCGGTGCTGGGCGGCTCGACGCCGCCGGCGCTGCCGTTCGGCGGCGTCGGCATCGGCCGCTCCATCGCCATCGGCCTGTCCACCGCGGCGATCTTCGCGTTCGGGGTCTATCCGCAGCCGGTCCTGGCGGCGCTCCAGAGCGCCGCGACGCACCTCCTCCAGCTTCTTTAACCGCCGCGGGCTGGCCGGCCGTGGAGCGGTTCGACGTCGTGGTGGTCGGGGCGGGCCCGGCCGGCGCGACGGCCGCCCGGTTCGCCGCCCGGGGCGGCGCGCGCACGCTGCTCGTCGATCGGCGCCCGGAGCTGGGGCAGCCGGTCCAGTGCGGGGAGTTCGTCCCCGCCCCGGAGGAGCTCGCCGACCTGTTCCCCTGCCGGGAGGCGATCGACGAGGCGTTCTCCGTCCCCCCCGAGACGGTCCTCTCCGAGACCCGCATCATGGAGTGCGTCTCCCCCCGCGGCCGCCGCTACCGGTTCCCCCTCCACGGCTACGTCGTCTCGCGGCGGGCGTTCGACAAGCGGCTCGCGCTCGCCGCCGAGGGGGAGGGGGCGGAGCTCCGCCATCCGGCGGGCGTCGTCCGCGTCCGCGACGGCACGGTGGAGTTCGCGGACGGCGGGCGGGCGGAGGCGGCCGTCGTCGTCGGGGCCGACGGGCCGCTCTCCACCGTCGCCCGCGGCACCGGTTTCTCGGTCCCCCGCGAGATGTACCGCATGATCACGGCCACCGTCGACGGGGGCCCCGACGGCTCGATCGAGCTGTTCTTCGGGCGGCTCGCGCCCGGCGGCTACGCCTGGCGGTTTCCCCGCGCCCACGACTCCAACGTCGGCCTGGGGGTCGCCCGGGTCCCCGCGGGCGCGCCCCTCGACCGGCTCCTCGACGCGTTCGTGCGGAGCAGCGGCTGGGGCGCCGCCGTCGACCGGACCCGGTGGTGGGTGCCGATCGGCCCGCCGCCGGAGAGCGCCGTCGCGGGGCGCGCGCTGTTCGTCGGAGACGCCGCGAATCTCGTGATGGCCACGAACGGCGGCGGGATCCCGACGGCGGTGCTCTCGGGGCGGGACGCGGGCGTCGCCGCCGCGCGCCACGTCCGAGACGGCGCGCCGCTGACCGACTACGACCGGCTGTGGCGGGCGCACCTCCGCGCGCCGCTCGCCCGCGGCTACCGTATTAAGCGGGCCGCGGACTCGCTCCTCGGACACGACCTCTGGCTGGCGGCGGGAATGAGGTATATCGGAGGGCCGGGTCTCGACGCGATGATGCGGATGCGCTGGCCGACGGCGGCCCCGGGGCTCGGGGCATGAACGCTCCCGCGGTCGCGGGCGGGCCGGAGGCGACGCTCGAGGCGCTCGTCAGCCGGGCGTTCGGACCGGAGGCGTTCGACGAGCTCGGGGCGCTGCTCCCGGAGCTCGCGGAGGACCTCGCGGGCATCGAGGACCGGATCAAGGCGGTCCTCCCGTCGGATGTCCCCGGCCTCACCGAGGCGGTGATGTACGCCTGCACCGCGGGCGGGAAGCGGCTCCGGCCGCTCCTGATGGCGGCCGCCCACCGGGCGCTGGGCGCCGGCTCGGCGCGGCCGGTCCACGCGCTCGCGGCCGCGTTCCAGCTGATCCACACCGCCTCGCTGATCCACGACGACGTCATCGACCACGCGGACCTCCGCCGCGGCCGGCCCTCGGTGCTCCGGGCGTTCGGGCTGCCGGCGGCGATCGTCTCGGGCGACTACCTGTACGTGCGGGCGTTCGAGCTCGCCGCCGAGTACTCGCCGTCGATCATCCTGCGGAGCGGCGAGGCGTGCGCGCGGCTCGCCGAGGGCGAGTTGCTGCAGGAGTCGTGCCGGTTCGACCTCACGATGAGCCGGGAGCAGTACCTCCAGGTCGTCGACCGGAAGACCGCGACGATCGTCTCGGCCGCGCTCGCCTGCGTGGGCGACATCGCGGGCTCTCCGGCGCCCATCGTGGAGGCGCTCGCGGAGTACGGCCGCGCCGTCGGCGTGGCGTTCCAGCTGCGGGACGACCTCCTCGACGCCTACGGCGAGGCGGACCTCCTCGGGAAGCCGCTCTACGCGGACTTCCGCGAGGGGAACCCGACGCTCCTCTCCATCGAGGCGTACCGCCGGCTCTCGGGCCGCCCGAAGGCGGAGTTCGACCGGCTGTTCGCCCGGCGCGCGAAGCGCCCGCGGGACCTGCTGAAGCTGCGGGGGCTCACCGACGCGAGCGGGGCCGCCGACGCCGTCGCCGCCGAGGCCCGGCGGTGGGTCGCGTCGGCGATCCACGCGCTCGACCCGCTCCCGGGCGGTCCCTACCGCTCGCTGCTGGAGCGGCTCGCGCGCGCGGCGAGCAGCCGCCGGTACTGAGCGCCGGAGGGACGGCGCGCCGCGCCCGTCCAACGAAACCTACTTGACGGGTCGTCCGCCTCGTCCCCGGCGCGAGAGGGCGCGGGGTCCCGATGGCACACTCGACCGTTCCGGCCGCGGGGACCGCGTCCGACGGGGACGACGACGGGCCCCCCGCCGTCTGCCACCTGCCGCCGGTCTGGGAGCGCGAGCTGCCGCCCCCGAGCCTGCCGATCGGCGTCGCGGTCCTCGCGGTGCTGACCGCCATCATCGGGATCCTCCTGTTCGTCTCCGGGCTCCTGTACGTCGCGAACCTGTACGCCGGCACGGCCGTCCCGTCCTCGCTCGTGATCCTCCACGTCGGGAACGTCTTCGGGGCGACCCTCCTCGCCGTCCTCGGGACCGTCGTGATCATCCTCTCCTCGGCGCTCTGGCACCAGGAGCTGTGGGCGTTCTACCTCACCGTCGGCTTTCTGTTCCTCGGCCTCGTCTACCTGTTCTTCACCGACTGGATCACCTACCTGTTCGTCATCGTCCTCGTCGTGTTCATCTACCTCATCGCGGTCCGGCACCACTTCTACTGAATGCGCGTCCTCCTCGCCCAGCTCGCGCCGGTCCGGGGCCGGCTCCCGGAGAACCTCGCGCGCCTCGCCGCGGTCGTCCGGAGCGTTCCCGCGGACCTGTACGTCTTCCCGGAGCTGTTCCTCGCGGGGTACGCGCCCGGCGACCGGGTCCACCGGCTCGCCGTCGTGCCGGGCGACGCCACGACGACCGAGCTCGGGACGCTCGCGCGGGAGCGGGGCGCCGGGATTGTGGTGGGCGGCCCTCTCGCCTCGGCCGACCGGCCCGGCGAGCTCCACAACGCCGCGCTGTTCGCGGCGCCCGACGGGACCCTCTCGAGCCAGGTGAAGCGGTTCCTCCCGAACTTCGGCCCGTTCGAGGAGGCCTCGTTCTACACGCCCACGTCGGAGAGCCGACCCGTGGCGCTCGGGCCGCACCGGGTGGGGCTGGAGATCTGCTACGACGCCTACTTCCCCGAGGTGTCCCGGGAGCTCGCCCTGGCGGCGGCGGTCCTGCTGGTGGTGATCTCGGCCGCCCCGGTGACCTCCCGGAGCCTGTTCGAGAAGGTCCTCCCGGCGCGCGCCGTCGAGAACGCCGTCCCGGTGGTGTACGTCAACCGCGTCGGCGTCGAGGACGGGATCGTCTTCGGCGGCGGCAGCCGGGCATGGGATGCGCGGGGGGAACCGATCCCCGGAGAGGCGCTTCCGCTCTCCCAGGCCGCGCCCGAGGAGGAGCTCCGACGGGTCGAGCTGGACCTCGAGGAGGTGCCCCGCTGGCGCCCGTTCCGCCCGGTCCTCCGGGACGTCGCGCTGCGACCCCCCCGCCGGGAAGCGGCCGACCCCCACCGTTCAGCCCCGGGACGAGTCCAACCGACCCCTTAAAGCCCGGCGGGTACCGAGGCGAGCACCGATGCCCCGGGGCCCGACGCTGGCGGAGCAGCTCGCGGCGAAGCAGCGACAGATCTCGGTCGCCGAGTTCTTCGAGCGGAACCGCCAGATCCTCGGGTTCGACAATCCCCAGCGCGCCCTCCTGACGACGGTCAAGGAGGCGGTCGACAACAGCCTGGACGCGGCGGAGGAGGCCCGGGTCCTGCCGGAGGTGGATGTCGAGATCGCGCGCGAGGAGTCCGGCCCGGATCGGTTCCGCGTGATCGTCTCCGACAACGGCCCCGGGATCCTGAAGCGCGAGATCCCGAACGTCTTCGGCCGGCTCCTGTACGGCTCCCGCTTCCACGCGAACCGGCAGTCGCGGGGTCAGCAGGGGATCGGGATCTCCGCGGCGGTGCTCTACTCCGGGCTCACGACCGCCCGGCCGGTCCGCGTGACGTCCAAGGTCGCCGAGGAGGAGGCGGCGCATGTCCTCGACCTGGTGCTCGACACCCAGAAGAACCTCCCCCGGACCGTCCGCGACGAGCTCGAGCTGTGGGACCGGCCGCACGGGACCCGGATCGAGCTCGTGCTGAAGGCGAAGTACCTCCGCTCCCGCCAGTCGCCGCTCGAGTACCTGCGGGGCACGGCGATCGTCAACCCCCACGCCCGGCTCACGTTCCGCGAGCCGGACGGCACCCGCACGACGTTCGAGCGGGCCTCGACGGAAACCCCTCCCGTGTCGAAGGAGGTGCTCCCGCATCCGTACGGGCTCGAGCTCGGCGAGTTCGCCACGATCCTGAAGCAGTCGGCGGAGCGGACGCTCCGGGAGGCGCTCCCGAAGCGGCTCGCCGGGGTCACGCCCCGGGCCCTCCGGGAGGTGCTCGAGCGCGCGAAGCTCACCGGCGCGGAGGCGCCGGGCGACCTCCACGGCCCGCCGCTCGAGGGCCTCCTCGCGGCGCTCCACGAGGTCTCGATGCTCCCGCCCTCGACCGACGCGCTGTCGCCGATCGGCGCGGTGCTGATCAAGCGGGGGCTCCGGAACGTGCTGGGCGAGCTCCGGCCGGAGTTCTACGCGCCGCCGGTGAGCCGCGCGCCGAAGGTGCGCGCCGGGGCGCCGTTCCTGGTCGAGGTGGGGCTGGTGTACGGTGGGGCGCTGCCCGCGGACCAGCCGATCCAGCTCCTTAGGTTCGCGAACCGGGTCCCGCTCCTGTTCCAGCAGGGCGCCTGCGCCATCACGACGGCGGTGGGCGCCGTCGACTGGCGGCGGTACGGGCTCGACCAGCGGGGCGGCGCGGGGCTGCCGGTCGGCCCGTGCATCCTGCTCGTGCACGTCGCGTCCACCCGGCTGCCCTACACGAGCGAGTCGAAGGAGGCGCTCGCCGAGGACCCCGAGCTGTTGAAGGAGCTCCAGCTCGCCCTCCAGGTCGTCGCGCGCTCCTTGAAGGGGCACATCTCGCGGAAGACCCGGCGGGCGTACGCGAGCGAGAAGTTCACGATCATCCGCCGGATCCTGCCGCAGATCGCCGAGAAGGCGAGCGGGCTCGTCGGCGAGTCGGTGCCGGACCTGACCCCGGTGATCACCGAGATCATGAACGTCGTGACGCTCGAGACCGCCGGTCCGGAGGGGCCCAACCCCGCGCCGGGACTCACGGCGACGGTCACGAACTACACCGCGCGGCCCCGCGTGCTCGAGCTGTTCGTCGAGATGCCGCCCGAACTGCTCCGGGCGAGCTCCTTCGAGCCGGCTCCGGACGGGAGCGAGGCCGGGCTCGGCCGGGCCTGGTGGACGCTCCCGAAGCTCGCGCCGAACGGCCACGCCGAGGTGCGGCTCCGGGCGGCGGCCGGGACCGAGGTCGACGGGAACGACCTCGACTGGTACGTCGCGGGCGTGGACGAGGCCCATCTGCTCGGCGCGGAGCCGCTCCCGGGCGACTGGGACGTGCGCCTTCCGCGGCAGCTCGTCGAGGCCGCCGAGGCGGCGGAGGTCGCCGCGGCCGCGCCGGACGCGGACGAGGGAGGGGAGGTGGACTACGATGGCGCCGAGAAAGCCGCCGAGCTCGAAGAAGACGACTGACGACGCGGCCCCGGTGCGCATCGACGCGCTGAACCCGACGCTCGACCTCGCGCGGGAGGTGTACGACCAGCTCGGGAAGGGCCAGGTGCCGCGGATGCGGCTGCCGCTCCGCACGAAGCAGAACATCCAGTTCCAGCTCAAGGAGGGGGTCTGGCGGCTCGGGCGCGCGACGGGGACGCGGAGCGCCCGGAAGCTCGACGGGGCGCTCATGCTCCTCCGGACGTTCTACCTGGTCGACTTCATCCACGAGATGGCGCGCGACCGGAAGACCTCCACGCTCCGGGAGCTGTACTACATCTCGGAGCAGTGGAAGGACGCGAAGTTCCACAGCGAGGACGAGTCGAACCTCCTCGTCGAGGACCTGGAGGTGCTCTGCCAGCGCCTCCGCGAGGACTTCCGGCTCCACCCGGAGGAGAACGGGGCGTCGGTGATCGGCGACCTCACGATCGAGGAGACGAACCGGAAGGGCCTCGCGAAGCGGATCAACTGCCGGGACGACGTCGGCGACGGGGGGTACGCGCTCCCGTTCAACGTCGAGAAGGAGAAGATCCGGTTCAAGGGCCACGGCGCGAAGTTCGTGCTCGCGATCGAGTGCGGCGGGATGGTCGACCGGCTCGCCGAGAACGGGTTCGACGAGGCGCAGGACGCGCTCCTGGTCCACCTGAAGGGGCAGCCGGCCCGGTCGACCCGCCGGTTCCTGAAGCGGCTCAACGAGGAGCTGAAGCTCCCCGTCGTCGTCTTCACCGACGGGGATCCCTGGTCGTTCCGCATCTACGCGTCGGTGGCGTACGGCGCGATCAAGACCGCCCACATCTCGAACTACCTCGCGACGCCGACGGCCGAGTTCCTCGGGGTGACGGCCGCCGACATCGAGAACTACCGGCTCCCGTCCGACTCGCTCACCGACCAGGACACGCACGCCCTCGAGGCGATGCGGACCGACCCCCGCTTCGCGACGGCCGACTGGCGGAGCGAGATCGACCTCATGCTGAAGAACGGGAAGAAGGCGGAGCAGCAGTCGCTCGCGAAGTACGGCCTCAACTACGTCACCGAGACGTACCTCCCCGAGAAGCTCGCCGAGATGGACGTGATCTGAGCCCCCGGCGGGCGCCGGTCAGGGCGGGAGCCCGAGCGCCGCCCGGCCCTCCGGCGAGAGGAGCCGCTCCGCGAACTCGCGCGGGACGTACAGCCGGTGGAGGTCGGGGAGGCTCGTCCGCCGCCAGTCGATCCCCTGGTCGCGGAACTCCTCTGGCTCGAGCATCGTCGTGCCGGCCGCCCGGCGCTGCCGGGGCGCCGCGGCGCCTCCGCCCCGGACGAGCCCCAGCGTGTCCGACGCCTCGTCGTAGACCACCCACTCGAGCGGCACCACGACGCGCATCCGGACCAGCTCCGGCCGGAGCTTCGCCTCGGTCTCGGTCTCGGTCCGGCCGAAGACGGCGAACGCCGTGCCGCCGACCTCCACGACGCGGTCGAAGTCGAAGCTCTTCCCCGCGAACTGGAGGACGTTGACCGAGAGCGTCGCCTCGTCCAGCACGGGCCCTCGACCGGCCCGGCGTACATAACGGCGAAGCCGCCGACGTCCGCCCCGGAGCGCGCCGGGACCGCCGACCGACCGCGGCGGACCGGCGTCCGCGCGCAATTCTCGGCGGAGCGGTTATAAACCGAAGGGAATACCCGACCCCGACCTCGAGCACGAACCGGATGAAACGCAGTTCCCGAGTCTGGAAGAAGCGCGGCCACATGCGCTGGAAGTGGCGCAAGAAGCGGATGCGCCGGCGGAAGCGCGCGCAGAAGATGCGGCAGCAGTGAGCGGACGGGCGGCGTCGGTTCACCACGCGAGGCGCTCGAGCGTCCGCGCCTCCTTGGTCGCCTTCTTCCACCGCTTGTAGTGGTCCTTGCAGAGGAACGCCCGACGACCCCCGCCCTCGGACAGCTCGGGGAACGCCTTGCGGACCTCCGACCGGGCGAGCGACCGGACGGCGGGTCCCCCGCAGCCGGGGATCGCGCAGGCGGCCGCGTCCCCCTCGGACGGCGCGGCCGGGGTCACGGGCGCCCGGCTCCCCGGAGGCGCTCGGCCACGAGCGTGGGGACCTCGTACGGGAACCGGGCCACGGCCGCCCCGGCCGCCTCGAGCGCGGCGACCTTGCTCGCCGCGGTGCCGCGCCCCTGGGCGATGATCGCCCCGGCGTGCCCCATCCGCTTCCCGGGCGGCGCGGAGCCGCCGGCGATGTAGGCCACCACGGGCTTCGTGAAGTGCCGGTGGATCTCCTCGGCGGCCTCCTCCTCGGCGGTCCCGCCGATCTCCCCCACGAGGACGAGCAGGTCGGTCTCGGGGTCCGCCTCGAACATCGGGAGGGCCTCCGTGAAGCTCGTGCCGACGACCGGGTCCCCGCCCAGTCCGATGCACGTGCTCTCGCCGAGCCCGACCTCCGAGATGCCGCTCACGATCTCGTAGGTGAGCGTCCCGCTGCGGGAGATGACGCCGACCCGCCCGGGACGGAACACCACGTTCGGGATGATCCCGGCCTTCGCCTTGCCGGGGGCGGCGACCCCCGGGCAGTTCGGGCCGATGATCCGCGTGCCGCGGAGCCGTCCGTAATGGAACATCGTGAGCATGTCGTGGAACGGGATGTGCTCGGTCACGATCACCGCGAGGGGGATGCCCGCGTCGCACGCCTCGACGAACGCGTCCTTGGCGAACGGCGCCGGCACGAAGATCACCGACACGTTCGCGCCGGTCTTCCCGACGGCCTCGGCGACCGAGTCGAAGACCGGGACGCCCTCCACGGCGGTCCCGCCCTTCCCCGGCGTGACCCCCGCGACGACCCGCGTGCCGAACTTCTGCATCTGGACGGTATGCACCGTCCCCTGGTGGCCGGTGATGCCCTGGACGAGCACCCGCGTGTCGCGGTCGACGAGGACGGTCATGCGGTCCTCGCGCCCGCGGCGGCGGCGGTCTTCTCGGCCTCGACGACCGCCTGCGCCGAGTCGTGGAGGTCGGAGAGGGAGGTCACCCCGGCCGACTGGAGGATCGCCCGCCCTTCCGCCTCGTTGTTCCCGCGGATCCGGGCGACGAGCGGAAACCGCTCGCGCTCCGGGACCCGCTTCAGCGCCTCCACGAGGCCCCGCGCCACCGTGTCGCATCGGGTCACGCCGCCGAAGATGTTGAGGAAGACGACGGACGGCCGGGCCCTCGACATCAGGAGGAACGCCTCGGTCACCTTGTTCGGGTCGTCGGTGCCGCCCAGGTCGAGGAAGACGCCCGGCCGACCGCCGAACCGGGAGAGGACGTCGAGGGTCGCCATCGTGAGGCCGGCGCCGTTCGCGATCACGCCGATGTTGCCGTCCAGCTGGACGAAGGCGATCTCCTTCTCGCGCGCGATCTCCTCGAGCGGCGTCCGGTCGTCCCGGAGCTCCGCGTACTCGGGGTGACGGAACGCGGCGTCGTCTTCGATGATCACCTTCGCGTCGAGCGCGAGCAGGTGGCCGTCCACCACCGCGAGCGGGTTGATCTCCACCAGCTCCGCGTCCTCCTCCTGGAACAGACGGTAGAGCCCCTGCAGCAGGCGGTCGAGGTCGGCGGCGAGCGGCCCGGCGAGCCCCAGCGTCCCGGCGGCCCTCCGCCGCTCGTAGGCGACGAGCCCCGGGAGCGGCTCGACCGCCTGGCGGTCGATCGCCGCGTCGGCGACCGACTCGATCTCGACGCCGCCCTGGCGGCTCGCGATCAGGATCGGGAGCCGAAGGCTCCGGTCGAGCGCGAAGGAGACGTACAGTTCCCGCTCGATCGCCACCCTGCGCTCGAGCAGCACCTCCCGGACCGTCTCCCCCTGGAACTGCTGCCCGAGGATCGCTGCCGCCGCTTCCTTCGCCTCCTCCGGCGTGGCGGCGAAGCGGACGGCGCCGCCCTTGCCGCGGCCCCCGGCGAGGACCTGCGCCTTGATCACGCACGGGAGCGGGACCTCCTGCTCGCGGGTCAGCCGCTCGGCCTCGCCGGCGGACCGCGTGAGTCGACCTGGCGGCACGGGGACCCCGTACTTTCGGAAGAGCTCCTTTCCCCGGCCTTCCGTCAGCTTGACCATGATCGATCGCGGCCGCGAGCCGGGCCGCCGTCTTAAGCGCGGCGCGTCCCGGCGTCGTCCCGCGCCGGCGTGGCCGCCGGCCGGACGGGTCCCGCCTCCTTCGGTGGCTCGAGCCCCCCAGTGAAGTAGCGGGCCCGCAGGAACCGACGGTCGCGGATGGATCGGTTCGCCGAGCTCATGGGCCTCCCCGCGGCGATGGGCCTCGCGATCTACCTGTCGCTCCCCGTCATCCTACGCAAGCAGACCGGCTCCAAGTCG
>JASHRQ010000125.1 GCA_030037265.1 Thermoplasmata archaeon
GCCGCCGGCGGGCGGCGCGCCCCGTCCCCCGCTCCCGCAGCGTCGCGGGCCGCCGCCGGGATGAACCGGCCGCGAAGCCTATGTAGGGCCGTCGGGTCGAATGCCGCCATGCCGCGCACCGCCCGACCGTCCGCGGCCGCTTCGGCGGCCGAGGCCCCCCGCTACCTCCGGCGGGGGAAGGTGAAGGAGATCTGGGAGGTCTCCCCGACGGAGCTCGAGTTCCGGTTCACGAACGACATCTCGGTGTTCGACAAGCACATCCCGAGCGAGATCCCGCACAAGGGCGAGACGCTCGCCCGCACCGCGGCCTTCTGGTTCGAGCTGTGCGGGCGCCGGGGGGTCCGGCACCATTTCCTCCGGCTGGCCGGGCCGACGTCGATGCGCGTCCGGCGCGTCCGCGTCGTCCCCGAGCCGAAGACGCTCGGGCCGCACCCGACGAACTACCTCGTCCCGCTCGAGGTGATCGTCCGGTACTACGTCGCCGGGTCGCTCTGGGACCGGGTGAAGGCCGGGCAGGCGACGGCGGAGCAGCTCGGCTTCGCCCGCGGGCACGCGGTCCGGTACGGCGAGAAGCTTCCCGGGCCGTTCTTCGAGCTCACGACGAAGCTCGAGCCGGTCGACCGGCTCCTCCCGACCGAGGAGGCGCTCGAGCTGGCCCAGATCGACCGGCGGCAGCTGGAGGAGATCCGGGAGACCTGCTTCTCCGTGGACGAGGGGATCGCCCGCGAGATCGAGCCCCGGGGCCTCCTGCACGTCGACGGGAAGAAGGAGTTCGGCATCGATTCCGACGGACGGCTGATGGTCGTCGACACGTTCGGAACCGCCGACGAGGACCGGTTCTGGGACAAGGCGGCGTACGACCGGGGCCAGATGGTCGACTTCTCGAAGGAGTTCGTGCGGCAGCACTACCGGACGACCGGCTACTACGACCGCCTCGTGGCGGCGCGCGCCGCGAAGGCCGAGGAGCCGCCGATCCCGCCGCTCCCCCCGCTCCTGGTCGACGAGGTGTCGCGGCTGTACACGACCGTCTTCCAGCGGCTCACCGGCGTCCCGTACACCACCCCGGGGCCCGCGCCGGTCGCGCCGTAGCGGCGCGCACCTTCCACCGTTTCATCCCCTCTAGCGAGGGGTTATCCCCCCCGTTCCGCTGACGGGCGCGTGGCTCCGAAAGCGCATCCCCGGGACGCCGAGGCGGCGCGCGCGCCGGACGCCGACTCGGCCGGCGCGGGGGCGGGCCTGGAGGACCTGCCGGGCGTCGGCGGGGCGATCGCCGACAAGCTGCGCGAGGCCGGCTACACCGACCTCATGGAGCTCGCCGTCGCCTCCCCCGGCGACGTCGCCGAGGCGGCCGAGATCGGGACCGCGACGGCGCAGAAGATCATCGGCGAGGCGCGCCGGAAGGCCGACGTCGGCGGCTTCGAGAGCGGGGTGCAGCTGCTGGAGCGGCGCCAGAAGCTGGGCCGGATCACGACCGGCGCGAAGTCGCTGGACGAGCTCCTGGGCGGCGGCGTCGAGACCCAGGCGATCACCGAGTTCTCCGGGGAGTTCGGCACCGGGAAGACGCAGATCGCCCACCAGCTCGCCGTGAACGTCCAGCTCCCCGTCGACCAGGGAGGGCTCACCGGCGAGACCGTCTACATCGACACCGAGTCGACGTTCCGCCCCGAGCGGATCGTCGACATGGCGAAGGCGGCCGGGCTCGACCCCCCGACGGCGCTCGGCCGGATCCACATCGCCCGCGCCTTCAACTCGAACCACCAGATGCTGCTCGTCGCGAAGGCGCAGGAGCTCGCCCGCGAGCGGCCGATCCGGCTCATCGTCGTCGACTCGCTCACCGCCCACTTCCGCAGCGAGTACGTCGGCCGCGCCGAGCTCGCGCCGCGCCAGCAGCAGCTCAACCGGCACCTCCACGAGCTGCTCCGGTTCGGCACGACGTACAACGCGGCGATCGTCGTCACGAACCAGGTGTCGTCGCGGCCGGACGTCCTGTTCGGCGACCCGACGCGGCCGATCGGCGGGAACATCGTCGCGCACGCCGCGACGTACCGGGTCTACCTCCGCAAGTCGAAGCCGCCGCGGCGGATCGCCCGGCTCATCGACTCGCCGAACCTGCCCGAGGGGGAGGCGGTGTTCGCGCTCTCCGGCGAGGGGATCCGCGAGTAGGCGTCGCCGGCGGACCGGCCCGGCGGAGCGCCGTCGCCTTCACGTACAGGAACACCCGGGCCCGGGGCGTCAGCCGCAGCTCGGCGACCGTCTCGTCGGTCACGGACGCGCGGAGCCTCAGCGGGCCCACGCGCGCGACGACCGTCCGTCCGTGCGCGCCCGGGCCCGGCCGGACCGCCTCGACGACGGCGGGCAGCACGTTGCGGGCGCTCGACGGGAACCGGCCCCGGGCGACCAGGATCGACTCGGGGTCGAGCCGCACGGCGACCGGCTCCGCGTC
This sequence comes from Thermoplasmata archaeon, assembly GCA_030037265.1. GTDB lineage: Archaea > Thermoplasmatota > Thermoplasmata > Lutacidiplasmatales > UBA184 > JAKIWV01. The sequence continues at coordinate 2,444 of JASHRQ010000125.1, forward strand.
CTCCGCCGCGAACGGGACGCGGAGCGCGAGGCCCGGCGCGACGACGACCGCCGCCGCGGGGTCCCGGCGGAAGACGCCGGTGAGGAGGTTCGGCCGGGACGGCCGGGCGAGCGGCCGGGCCCGCAACAGCTCCACCGAGTCGAACCCCTCTCGCACGATCCGGTCGCCGAGCGGCGTGAGCCAGCTGCCGCCGAAGCGGCGGCCCCCCCGCGCCCCGACGACGACCGGTCCGCCGAACGCCCGGCGGAGCCGGGAGAGCCGGTACACCGCCCGGTCCCGGGAGATGCCGACCCGACGGCTCGCGGCGACCACGGAGCGCTCGCGCGCGAGGCTCTCCAGGAGCGCGAGGTCGGCCGCCGTCACGAGGCCGGGACGGGCCGTCACGTGCCCGCGCCCCCGGCCCCCCGGGGTCCCAGGGAGAGCAGCGACTCCGGCGCGAGGGAGAACCGGAGCCGCGCGCCCGGACCCGGGAGCGGGGGGGTCA
>JASHRQ010000126.1 GCA_030037265.1 Thermoplasmata archaeon
GGCGAGCCCGGCGCGGCCGGGGCCGCTCCGGCCGCCCCAGCGCCCGCCGACGAGGGCGGGGCGGCCGCCCCCGCGGCGGGGGTGCCGCGGGAGGTGGAGGCGAAGGTCCGGCTCGAGTTCATCGAGCGCGAGCACGGCTACCTCGAACGGGAGACCGAGCTCCGCCGCCACCAGGTCCAGCTGGAGGAGGAGGTCCGCACGCTCCACTCCGAGCTCGACCTCGCCCGGAAGCGGGTGGAGGCGGTCGGGGAGGACGAGCGGTCGCTCGGCGAGGCGATCCAGTCGCGGCTCAACACCGCCGACCTCCGCGAGCGCGACATCGCGCGGCGCGAGAGCGATATCCGGACGAAGTTCGAGGAGATCCGCCTCCAGGCCGACCAGCTGGAGCGGCGCCGCACGCCGCTCGAGTACAAGGAGAAGGAGCTGCTCGCCTGGGAGCAGGAGCTCCGCATCCAGAAGGAGGCGCTGACGCTCCAGGCGCGGAAGGTCGAGGAGGCGCGCGCGGCCGGCGTCTCCCTCGAGGGCGCCGAGCAGACGAAGAAGCTCCAGGCGATCCAGGCGGAGGTCACGAAGAAGGAGGAGGAGCTCCGGACGCGCGAGCAGTTCCTCCACCAGCGGATGGAGGAGCTCGAGACGCTCCAGCACAAGGCCGCGGAGGTGGAGGCCGAGCGGAGCCAGCAGGAGGTGGCGGCGATCACGGCGCAGAAGAAGGTCCACTCCGGCGTCCGGCGGCTCGACGACCTCCTGTTCGGCGGGATCCCCGTCGGCTCGCAGATCCTGGTGAGCGGCCCGGCCCACACGGGGAAGGACGTGCTCTCCCGCACGTTCATCACCGAGGGGCTCCGCGCCGGCGCCGGCGCGATCTGGGTGCTCACCGACAAGTCGTACGTGACCGTCCGCGAGGAGGCGGCGGCGTTCCTCCCGTCGTACCCGGAGCTCGAGCAGAAGGGACGCGTGAAGTACGTCGACCTGTACTCGCGCAGCCTCGGGATCACCGAGGCCGACAAGAACGTCGCGCTGCTGTCCACCTCCGAGAAGGGGTCGCTCGACCAGCTCGGGAGCCGCGTCGACGAGTTCGCCCAGGAGTTCAAGCAGAAGGGGATCGGCTACCGGCTCGCCTTCGAGTCGGTCTCGACGATCACCGCCTACCTCGACACCGCGGCCACGTTCCGCTTCCTCCAGCCGTTCATCGGCCGGCGGAAGATCGAGGGGGCGGCGAGCTACTACCTCATCGAGACCGGCATGCACTCGGAGGCGGACCTCCGGACGCTCGAGCACATGATGGACGGGTCGATCAACCTCAAGATCGACCAGCTGAAGAACTTCCTCTCCGTCCGCGGCCTCTCCGACGTCCAGTCGCGCGCCTGGGTCGGCTACACGTTCACGAAGCGGTCGTTCTCGCTCGGGTCGTTCTCGCTCGACCACATCCGGTAGGGACCGGGCGGCCGGGACGCGGCGGGACGCAACTATTTAGGCGGGGGACCCCCTCGCACCTCCGCCAGGCTAGACCGGGGGGTTGGGCGTCCCCTTATACACCGAAACCGTCCTCAGCGGGGGTGACAGGCAGGAGCGGCACGTTCCGGAGGAATCCGTCTCGTCCGTCTCCGTCGACGCTCCGTTCCATCGGGCCGCGGGCACCGCGACGAGCGCTCGGAGGAGCGCCCTAGCGGTTACCCATCACGGGAACCGGGTCAGGTCCTGACGGGAGCAGCCTTACCGTGACCCGACGACGCTGGTGGAGCGACGGGGCTGAGGAGCGGGCGGGGTCACCGGACTCCTTCGGGACGTGTCCATCCGGCCGGCCTGGCACGGCGCCGGCGCTGCCCTCCCGCGCGCGGTTTATATAGACGGCCCCGCCAGCCTACCCGGCGAGAGGAATCTGCATGCATACGTACATCGACCTGTACTTCTCGCCGGACGGCGTCTCCCCGCTCACCGTCGCGGACCGGCTCCGCCGGCAGGCGGGGCTGTCGTACATCGTCGGCTCCCACGACCTCGTGTTCGAGTGGTCGAGCGTCCCGGAGTTCCGCGAGCGGCTGGGCCGCCTCCACGAGGCGCTCCGCGGCTCCGGCGTCCAGTACCGGATCGAGTCCGTCGTCGACGACCCCACGTTCGTCGAACCGACCCCGTGGCCCCCGCCGCTCCCCGCGAACGAGCGGGAGCACCCGGGATACGTCCAGGAACCGTAGGCTCGGGTCCCGGCGGGGGCGGCACCGGACCTGGCGCGCTCCGGGGCAGGGACCGCTACCCCACGGGGTCGCGCACCGGGCGTCGGACGGGCGCCCGCCCGTGCGTCCTGGCGGCGCCTCTCCCGCGGCATCCACGACGGGGAAATGGACAGTGGAGTAGGGACTCCACCCAGGATCGTGACGGCCTCGGTCAAGCTACTGAAGCGGGACCAGCAACGGTTGGACCGACTTCGGAGCGAGTTCATCGCGCTCCAAGGGCGTCGCGTCCCTCGGCAGGAGATACTGTCCTGGCTGCTGGACCCGGGCGAGGCCGAGGGACGCCGCCGGGCCCGGGACTCCGCTCGTCCAAGGAGCCGTCGGGAGATTGGCCGGCTCCGGCGGTTGGCCGTACGGACCGGGGTCTCCACGCGCGAGGAAGAGACCGATCCGGTCGTGGCAACGACGGCCCGGTGACGGCCTTCCGGGGGCTGGCTCCCGGCTCCGCCTTCCGGCTGCGGCCGGAGTACGACCGGCCCGACCCGTGGAGGCCGTTCCTCGAATCGACGGGGGCCCCGTCTCCTGTCGCCGGAGGAAGGTCCGAGCAGTCCGTCGTGCTCGTACCCCCAAAGGTCGCACCGGGTGCGACGTCCGGTGGGCCCCCACCCCCCCATTTCCAGTGGAGACCGGGGCGTCCTACCACCCCTCGGACGAGGGGTCGACGGCGACCGGCTCGAAGGCGGAGCGGACCGGGGTCGGGATCGGGGCCTTTCCCCCGGCCGCGTAGTCGAACGACACCACGACGGTGCGCCCCCGGGCCGTTACGGTCCCGGAGGCGACGTCGGTGAACCGGTACAGGAGGGAGAAGCTGGTCCGGCCGAGCGGCCGGGCGGGGGCCACCTCGCCCAGCAGCTCCGCGTGGTACGGAACCGGGGCGAGGTACCGGCACGTCGCCTCGGCGATGATGATGCCGAGGCCGCGGGGGTCGTCGGCGTGGGAGACGCCGAGGTAGTACTCGCAGCGGAGCGTCTCCATGAACCGGAAGTAGACGACGTGGTTGAGGTGGCCCAGGACGTCGATCTCGGCGTACTGGACCTGGAACCGGCGAGAGTGGGGCCAGGGAGGGGAGGAGGAGCTGGGGTGGAGCGGGATGGGTGGGGATGGGAGGAGAGGGAGGGGCGAGGGTGGGGTGGAAGAGGAGGAGGGGGAGGTCGGTGGAGGGGAGTGAGGTGGAGGAGCGGAAGTGGGTGGAGGCATTGGATGGGACGAGGAGCCCGGGTTCGGATTATATGGTAACGCTCCGTGGGGCGCGCCGAGGGCACCGATCCGCGTGGGGGCGGAGCGGGTGCCGCGGCCGTCCGGAAGTTCCAGTGGAAACGGGGGGGTGGGGGTGACGGGCGAAGGGGCCGACGAGTCGACCGCCGACTGGGCGGCGACCGTCGAGCGGGTCCGGGACGCGGTCCGACGCCATTCGGCCCGGTTCGAGCACGCGATCCCGCTGATCGCGAGCGAGAACCTGCTGTCGCCGTACGCGAAGGAGCTGCTCGTGAGCGACTTCCACTCGCGGTACGCGGAGGGGCTCCCCGGGGAGCGGTACTACGAGGGGAACGAGCAGGTCGACGAGGTGGAGCGGATCTGCCTCGACCTCGCGAAGCGGCTGTTCCGCTGCTCGTTCGCCGACGTGCGTCCGATCTCGGGCACGGTCGCGAACATGGCGGTCCTGAAGGCGCTCGCCGACCCCGGCGACCTGGTCGGGACGTGCCGGCTCGCCGACGGGGCGCACATCTCGAGCGCCGCCTTCGGCGCCTTCGGCCTCCGGGGCGTGAAGCCGGTCTACTACGCCTGGGACGACGCCCGGATGACGATCGACGTGCCCCGCACGCGGGAGATCCTGCGGGCGGTCCGCCCGAAGCTCTGCCTGTTCGGGCTGTCGCTGTTCCTGTTCCCGCTGCCGGTCCGCGAGCTCGCCCCGACGCTCGAGGAGGTCGGGGCGCGCGGCTGGTACGACGGCGCGCACGTCCTGGGGCTCATCGCCGGCGGCGAGTTCCAGGACCCGCTCCACGAGGGGTGCGTCGTCCTGTCGGCGTCGACGCACAAGACGCTCCCCGGCCCGCAGCACGGGATCCTGCTCGGCCAGACGGACGACGCGGAGGTGACGAAGCGGCTCACCTCCGGGGCGTTCCCGGGCGTCACGAGCAACCACCACCTCCACGCGATGGCGGCGCTCGCCGTGAGCCTCGCCGAGCACCTCGCGTTCGGCCGGGCGTACGCCCGGCAGGTGATCGCCAACGCCCGGGCGCTCGGGCAGGCGCTCCACGAGCGCGGGTTCGACGTCCTCGCGCCGGACCTCGGGTTCACCCGGTCGCACACGATCGCGGTGCGCGTGGTCCGGGAGGGCGGCGGCGAGGCGGTCGCGAAGCGGCTCGCCGACGCGGGGATCATCGCGAACAAGAACCTCCTCCCCGGCGACACGAGCCCGCGGCACCCCGGCGGCGTCCGGCTCGGCACGCCCGAGGTGACGCGCGTCGGGATGCGCGAGAAGGAGATGGCGGGCATCGCGGAGCTGATGGACGACCTCCTGCACCGGGGCCGCTCCCCCGCCGAGGTCGCCCGGGCGGCGGCCGAGCTGAAGGCGCCGTTCCGCGGCGTCCAGTACTGCTTCGGGGCCGGCGAGGCGGCGTACCGTTACTACGACCTGGTCGGTCACCCGCCGTCCTGAGGCGGCCCGTCGGACGGCGGTGCCCCGTCCTCCGGCTCCGTCCCGGCGTCCGGCGCGGCCGCGCGGTGCGCCTCCCAGACCGCCGGGTCGAACCGGATCACCGGCGGCTCGGCCGCCGGGGGCGTCCCGCGGACGTACGCCACGCGGCCCGCCGGGTCGGTCCGCGGGACGAGGCTCCCGTCGGCGACGAGCGCGGCGATCCACTCCGACCACTCCTCCGGCCGCACCGTCGGGCCGGACCAGCCGTGGGTGAGCTCCTCCGCGCGCCGCGGACGGGCCGGGTCGGCCCGCGCGAGCAGGTACTCCCGGCCGGTCGCGATCCGCTCGAGCTCGGCCTCGTCGACCGCGGTCCCGTCCCCCGGCCGCGGCTTCCGCCGGGCGAACGCGCCGGTACGGAGCGAGATCACGAGCAGGATCGGCACCGTGACCGCCGCGACGACCCCGGCCGGGATCCAGGTGGTGGGGCCCGGGAGCCCGCCGTCGCCGTGCGGCGCCGACGCGGCCGGCAGGACGTTCACCGCGAACGTGGCGGCCGCGTCCGTGCCGCTCGCGTCGCGCACCGTCGCGACGAGGTCGTAGACGCCGGTGGCGTTCCACACCGCGGGGCAGTCGTACGTCCCGTCGGCGGGGACGTTCGCGACGCAGAGCGGCCGCGCCTCCGTGGAGACGTTCCACCAGATCTCCCCGGGGAGCGCCCCGCCGCTCACGAGCACCCGGGGCTCGGTCCGGTACCCGACGTACGTCGTGAGGTCCTGGCTCCCGGCGGTCTGGACCGAGAGCGGGCTCGCGACGAGGAACGCGACGGTCGCGCTCGCGTTCTCCCCCTCGCCGTCGGCGACCGACGCGGAGAGGAGGTACGTGCCGGGCGCGGCGAACGCCGCCGAGAAGTTCCAGACCGAACCGGGCGTCGCGAGGCAGGTCGCGGGCGCGCCGGCCGACGGACGGAAGCAGGCGGGCCCGTACGGGGCGGAGCCGGTGCCCGGCGCGACCTCGACGGAGACCGCGACGGTCTGGTTCGGGTAGCCCGCCGGCCGGTCCGGGGCGATCGCGATCGCGAGGCCGGGACGGACGACGACCGGCGGCAGCTCCACCGAGGCCGACGAGAACCCGTTCGAGACCGTCGCCGACGGGTCGGCGGTGCCGTTCGTCGGGTAGCCGACGCTCGCCCGGCAGGCCGCGAGGACCGACCCGTTCGGGAGGGCGGACGTGTCGCAGCGCGCGGTCGCCGACGCCGCGCCGAGCCCCGGGGCGACGGTGACCGCGTAGGCGTATCCCGGGGCGCCGGTCGCCGAGACCGAGAACGTGACCGCGACGTCCGGGTCCACCGTGGCGGCGCTCGCGTTCGCCCCGTCGATCGCCGTCGCCACCGGCGTCAGGAGGAGCGGCGCCGCGCTGGCGTTCTCCGCGACGCCGGCCGCGTCCTCGGTGGCGGTCACCGACACCGTGCCGTTCGTCGCGCCGGGCGCCGCCTCGACGGTGGCGTTCGCGCCCCCGGGGGACGCGAGCTGCCAGCCCGCGCCCTGGACCGACCAGGCGTACGACACGCTCCCCTCCGCCGACCGGCCGAGGGCGTCGGCCGCCTCGGCGCGCACCGCGACCGGCGCGCCGACGCTCACGAGCACCGGGCCGGTGCGGTTGAGCGCGACGGCCGTGAGATTGGCCACCCAGTCGATCGTCGCCGGGCTCGTGCCGGACGACGGGTCGACCTCGGTGAAGCCGGGCGGCGCGCCGGCCGTCGCGAAGCCGAACGGGCCGAACGGCCCGGAGTAGTCGTCGCACTCCGAGCCCTCGCAGCCGCTCGCGGGGACCGCGAGCGGGACCGAGAAGCTGCCGTTGGACGCCGTCGAGCCCGCCGCCGAATCGGCGAGGCACTCCTCCTGCGCCCCGGAGCTTCCGACCCGCTCGGTGTCCTGGTAGAGGTACGTCACCGTCACGGCGACCCCGGCGACCGACGGCGCCGGCGAGGCGGCGCCGAGCGCCTCCAGGCTCCCGTTCCCGTACGGCGCGATCGGGCTCCCGGCGCAGGCGCCCGAGACCGCCGGGGCGAGCCCGGCCGCGGACCCCCCGCGGTCCGATGCGAGCGCTCCCGAGCCGAGCACGACGGCGAGGGCGACGGCGAGCGCGGTCGCGGCCCGCACGACGCCGCGCCGGGGGCGGGCGACTGTGCGGGGCGTCTCGAACCGGCGCATGCCGCCGTGCCCCCTCCCGAGCCGAGTCGGGAACCACCGGGCGTCCCCGCAGAGCGAGCCGCGGGGATTTAATCCGGCGGTCGACGGTCCCCGCCCGCGGAAACCGCGTGCGGCCGGGGTTTCACGGACCGGTCGCGAGGGGCGCGCGGGCGCGCACGAGGTGTTCGGCGCCGGTCGGGAGGAGCCGGCTCTCCTTGAGCACGACCGCGCGGACCTCGGTGCGCGCCCATTCGCGGGCCCGGGCTTCCGGGTCGCCGAGGAGCTGCCGCGCGTCCCGCGCCCCTACGCCCTCGCGCACGCGGAACAGGGTGAGGTGCGGCACGAACGGACGCGACTCGGGCGGGAACCCCCGGGCCTCGAGCGCGCGACGCAGCCGCGCCACCAGGGCCGACAACGCCTCCGCGCCCTCGCCGACGCCAGCCCACACGACCCGCGGGGGGCCGCCGGGCGGGAACGAGCCGACGCCGCGCAGCGCGAGCGGGAAGGGGGGCACCCCGGCGACCGCCTCGCGGAGCGCCCCCGTCGCCTCCGCGAGCCGCTCCTCCGGCAGGTCGGCGAAGAACTGGAGCGTGACGTGGTCCTCCGGCCGGTGACGCCCCGGCCCGGGCCAGGGGATCGGCGGCACCTCCACCGCGACGAAGGCCCGCAACGGTCCCGCCGCCCCCGCGGAGGGGAGGCGGACTATGAGGCTGCCGGTGCGCCCGGCGTCGCGGCGCGGGAGAGCGTCCAGACCGTCCTCCGCTCCCGGGGCGCCCCGAGCGTCGAGAGGATCGCGCGCGCCCGGCGCGCCCGCGCGGCATCGCTCACCAGCACGAGGAGATGCGCCTCCTCGCCGCGCGCCTTCTCCCAGTCGCGCCGGAGCCGGTCGGTCCGGGTGGCGCCGGTGACCTCGGCCTCCACGAGGACGTCCCGGCCGCCGAACGCCCGCCAGGCCCATGTCCTCCGCCGCGCGTCGAGCCAGGACGCGAGCCGCGCCGGCGGGAGCGGACCGGAGCGCGGGGGAAGCTGCCGGACCCTGCCGTCCGGCAGCCGGAGGTCGAACCGGCCCTGCCGGAGGATCTCCATCCGCTCGCCGTGCCGCGCGAAGATGCGGAACGCCTCGAGGAGCAGCGCCCGGTGCTCCGCCGACTCCCGGCGCGCCCCGGTCGCGGTCGTGAGGCCG
>JASHRQ010000127.1 GCA_030037265.1 Thermoplasmata archaeon
GCCGGCGGGAGCGTCACGGCGCGGACGAGGCGGCCCCGGGCATTTCAACCTTCAGTTCGTCCAGCACCGCGCGGGCCGCGAGCCGCGGCCCCGGGGCGGCCGCGAGGTCGGCGAGCCAGACCGGGTCGCCGGGGTCCGCGACGACGGGTCGGTCGGTGAGGACCGCGAGCGAAGCCCCGGGGTCGGGCGCGATGCGGGCGGGCACGAGCTGGAGCCCGGCCAGCAGCTGCACCTGGTTCCCCTCGGCGAGCCGCCCCCGGAAGTACGCCGAGTCGCGGCGGTGGGAGAGGGAGAGCCGGGTGCCCGTCGCGTGGCTCCCCGCGGGGGCGAGGACGTGGCCGCGCGCGACCTCGTCCGCGTCCACCCCCTTGAGCGCGAGCCCGACCCGCGTTCCCGCGGCCGCCGACCGCACGTCCACGTCCTGGACCTGGATCGACCGGACCTCGACCTCCCGGTCGGTGGGGTAGAGCCGGAGCCGGTCGTGGGCCTGCACCGTCCCGCGCTGCACGAAGCCGAGGACGACCGTGCCGACCCCCTTCACCGGGAACGCGTGGTCGAGCCGGACCGCGACGGGGCCGCCCGCCGGGCGCTCCGGGGCGAGGGCGAGGAGCGTCTCGCGGAGCCGCGCCGGGTCGAGCGGCGCGAGCGGGGCGTCCGCGAGCCGCGTCCCCTTGAGCGCGCGGCGGACCTCCGCCTCGCCGACGCCGCTCCCGAGGGCGACGTCGACCGGCACGTCGAACAGCTCGAGCGTCGCCACGGTCTCGGCGAACGCCTTCGAGAGCTCCCCGACGACCAGCTCGACCCGGTCGGCGAGCGCGACCGAGTACAGGAGCGGCGGGAACCGCTCGGGGAACTGGGTCGGTTCGACGGTGGTGAGCACCGCGCCGTCGCGCACCAGGTTGTAGAACGTGACGTCGCTCGAGGTGCCCTTCTTCCCGAGCTCGTGCGCGAGCTCGGACGAGCCGAGGACCGCCACCGTCGCGCTCGTGGTTCCCGCTCCCCCCGGTCAGGCCGCCGCCCGGGGGCGGGCCGGCACCGTGAGCTCCACCGTCTCCCCGCGGGTGCCGACGGTGACCGTCGACCCGTCGCGGATCTCCCCCGAGAGCAGCCGCGTCGTGAGCGGGTCGACCACGAGCCGCTGGACCGTCCGCCGGAGCGGCCGGGCGCCGAACTGGGGGTCGAACCCGAGCTCGCCCAGCCGCCGCCGCGCCTCGTCGGTCGCGCGGAGTACGATCCGCCGGTCGTGGAGCCGGTCCTGCACCTGCTGGAGCTGGAGGTCGACGATCCGGAGAATGTCGTCGGTCGTGAGGCTCCGGAACAGCACGATGTCGTCGAGCCGGTTCACGAACTCCGGCCGGAAGTGCGCCCGGATCGCCGCGTCGATCGCGGCGCGCCGCTCCGCGTCGCCCGCGAGCGACGCGAGGAGGTCCGTGCCGAGGTTGCTCGTCAGGATCACGAGCGTGTTGCGGAAGTCGACGGTGCGGCCCTGGCCGTCGGTGAGCCGGCCGTCGTCCAGGAGCTGGAGGAGGACGTTTACGACGTCCGGGTGCGCCTTCTCCACCTCGTCGAACAGGACGACCGTGTACGGCCGCGTCCGGACGGCCTCGGTGAGCTGGCCGCCCTCCTCGTAGCCGACGTACCCGGGCGGCGCCCCGAGGAGCCGGGCGACGGTGTGCTTCTCCATGTACTCGCTCATGTCGATCCGGACGAGCGCCCGCTCGTCGTGGAACAGGTAGGCGGCGAGCGCCCGCGCGAGCTCGGTCTTGCCGACGCCCGTCGGGCCCACGAACAGGAACGACCCCATCGGGCGACGGGGGTCCGCGAGCCCCGCGCGGGACCGACGCACCGCCCGGCAGACCGCCGCCACGGCCTCGTCCTGCCCGATCACCCGTCGCTCCACCTCGTCCTCCATCTTGAGGAGGCGCGCGGTCTCCCCCTCCATCATCCGGGAGACGGGGACGCCGCTCCACTTCGCCACGACGCGCGCGACGTCCTCCTCGCCGACCTCCTCGCGGAGGAGCCCCTCGGCGTCGGTCGGATGGAGCGCCCGGTTCTTCGCCTCGATCTGGCGCTGGAGCTCGGGCAGCTCGCCGTACCGCACCCTCGCCGCCCGCTCGAGGTCGCCGGTCCGCTCCGCCTCGGCCTCCTCCACCTTGAGGCGCTCGACCCGCTCGCGGAGCGTCCGGAGCTCCTGGACCTGCGCGCGCTCGCGGCTCCACCGGGCCGAGAGCGCCGTCTCCTGCTCGCGGAGCCCCGCGAGCTCCTTCTCGAGCTTCTTCAGGCGCTCCTTCGAGGCGGCGTCGGTCTCGCGCTTCAGCGCCGTTCGCTCGATCTCGAGCTGCCGGAGGCGCCGGGTGAGCTGGTCGAGCTCGTTCGGTCGCGAGTCGAGGGCCAGCCGGACCCCCGAGGCCGCCTCGTCCACGACGTCGATCGCCTTGTCCGGGAGGCGCCGGTCCGGCAGGTAGCGCGCCGTGAGCGTCGCCGCGGCGACGAGCGCCGCGTCGTGGATCCGGACGCCGTGGTGGAGCTCGTACCGCTCCTTGAGGCCCCGGAGGATCGAGATCGTGTCCTCGACGCTCGGCTCGGTGACGAGCACCGGCTGGAACCGGCGCTCGAGCGCCGCGTCCTTCTCGATGTACTTGCGGTACTCCGCCGTCGTCGTCGCCCCGATGCACCGCAGCGTGCCCCGCGCGAGGGCGGGCTTGAGCAGGTTCGACGCGTCGAGCGCCCCGCCCTCGGTCGCGCCGGCGTGGACCAGCGTGTGGAGCTCGTCGATGAACAGCACCACCCGGCCCTCGGCGCGCTCGATCTCCTGGAGGACCGCCTTGAGGCGCTCCTCGAACTCGCCGCGGAACTTGGCGCCGGCGAGGAGCGACCCCAGGTCGAGGGCCACCACGCGCTTCTCCTTCAGCGACTCCGGCACGTCCCCGCTCGCGACGCGCAGGGCGAGTCCCTCGACGATCGCCGTCTTCCCCACCCCCGGATCGCCGATCAGGACCGGGTTGTTCTTCGTGCGACGGGAGAGGATCTGGACCACCCGTCGGATCTCCTCGTCGCGTCCGATCACCGGGTCGAGCTTGTGGTCGCGGGCCAGCGCGGTCAGGTCCCGGCCGTACTTCTCGAGCGACCGGTACTGGGCCTCCTCCTGGCGCCCCTGCACGGGACGGTTCCCGCCGCGGAGCCGCTCGAGCGCGGAGAGGACCGCCGCCTTCCGGACCCCGGCCTCGGTCAGGAGCTCGCGCGCCGGGGAGGGCACCTGGAGCAGCCCGACCAGGAGCATCTCGAGGCTCGTGTACCGGTCGTGGAGGCGCTCGGCCTCCTTCTCGGCCGCCTCGAGGACCGCGGTGAGCGACCGCGAGATGAACTGGTCCGTGGGGGCCACCCGGTCGGCGGTCGGGAGGCTCCCGATCCGCTCCTCGAGCTTCGGGACGAGGTCGGCCGCGGGCGCCCCCAACTGGGTCAAGAGCTCCCGCGCGGCCCCGCCCTCCTCCTGGAGCAGCGCGAGCAGGAGATGCTCCGGCTCGACGGAGACGTGGCGGAGCTCCGCGGCCCGAGCGAACGCCCGCTCCACCGCCGACCGGGCCGCGTCGGTGAGGCGGTCGAGGTGCATCGCGCTTCCGAGGTTGCATATCCATATAAACCGACCACCGGTGACGCGGCGTCGTGGCCGACCTCCGAGTGACAGTCGCCGGCCTGTCGCTCCGGAACCCGTTGTTGCTGGCCTCCGGGATCTGGGGGGAGAGCGGGGCCTCGCTGCGCGGGGCGTTCGAGGCCGGCGCCGGCGGGGTCGTCACGAAGTCGATCGGCAGCGAGCCCCGCGACGGCTACCCCAATCCGACGATCGAGACGTACGAGCGGTGGGGGATGCTGAATGCGATGGGGCTGCCGAACCCGGGGATCGACGAGTACCCCCGGGAGATCGCCCAGGCCCTCTCGGCCGGTGCCCCGGTCGTCGGGTCGATCTTCGGACATGACGCCGACGAGTTCGCCCGCCTCGCCGCGCGCATCGAGGCGACCGGCGTGCACGCGGTCGAGCTGAACCTCAGCTGCCCGCACGCCGAGGGAGTCGGGTCCGAGGTCGGGCAGGACCCGGCCCGGGTGGCCGAGATCACGCGCGCCGTCAAGGCGGCGGTCCGGGTCCCCGTGATCGCGAAGATCACGCCGAACCACGCCGACCCGGCGTCGCTGGCGGCCGCCGCGGAGTCGGCGGGAGCGGACGCCGTGAGCGCCATCAACACGGTCCGGGGGATGGCGATCGACGTCCGGCTCCGCCGCCCGGTGCTCGCCCACGGCACGGGAGGGCTGAGCGGGCCGGCGATCAAGCCCGTGGGCCTCGCGTGCGTCTGGCAGGCGTTCGAGCGGGTGAAGATCCCGGTGATCGGGGTCGGGGGGATCACGAGCGCGGAGGACGTGCTCGAGTACGTGCTGGCGGGCGCCCGAGCGGTGGAGGTCGGGACCGCCGTCGCGTTCGAGGGGATCGGGGTGTTCGGCCGGATCGCCGCCGAGCTCGCGCGTCGGCTCGACCAGCTGGGCGTGGCCCGGCTGGAGGAGCTCGTGGGGGCGGCGCACGGCGCGGCCCCGCCGCCGCGGACGCCGGGGGGCGGCCAAGGCTATATCCCGACGAGCGTGTGAACTCCGTGCGCACGATCGTCGAGGTCTCCGAGCGGATTCCCGAGACCCCCTCCACGGTCACCCTCCGGTTCTCCTACGCCCCGTCCGCGACGCCGGGCCAGTTCGTCATGGTCTGGCTGCCGGGGGACGACGAGCTGCCGATGTCCCTGTCGTACACCGGCGACCCGAAGGGGGTCACGATCAAGGCGATGGGCGCGACCTCCCGGCACTTCCTCTCCGTGGAGCCGGGCGCGCTCGTCGGCATCCGAGGGCCGTACGGCAACTCCTTCGACCTCGCCCCCCGCCGGATCCTGGTGGTGGGCGGCGGCTCCGGCACCGCGGTCCTCGCGCCGGCGGCGGAAGCGGCCGCGCGGAACGGCAGCCGGCTCGTCGCCGCGCTGGGGGCCACCACCGAGCGGGAGCTGCTGTTCGTCGAGCGGATGGGCCGCATCGCGGAGACGGTCCGGGTCGCCACCGACGACGGGACGGCCGGCCACGCCGGGTTCGTGACCGACCTGGTGGGCCCGATCCTCGGCCAGGGGCCGTTCGACGCGGTCTGGACCTGCGGGCCCGAGGTGATGATGCGGAAGGTCATCTCCGCCGCCGAGGCGCGCGCGGTCCCCGTCGTCTGCTCGATGGAACGGCACATGAAGTGCGCCCTCGGCATGTGCGACGCCTGCGCCCTCGGCCCGTACCACGTCTGCGTCGACGGCCCGGTCTTCCCGGCGGAGCGGCTCCGGAACGTGCCGGAGTTCGCGACCTCGAAGCGGGAGAGCTCGGGGCGGAGGGTGCGGCTGTGAGGGCCCGGGGCGGCGCGGCGGGCGGGCCCCGGGCGTCCCGGAGGGCGTTTCAGCGGCCCTCCGACACAGGTTTTATGGTGAGCCCCCGGTTCGTGCGCGGAGAGCGGGCATGAAGGTTCTGGTGGTGTCGGGCGGGGTGATCTCCGGGCTGGGGAAGGGCATCACGACCTCGTCGCTCGCGCGGCTCCTCAAGGCGCGGGGCCTGTCGGTCACGGTCCTCAAGATCGACCCGTATCTCAACGTCGACGCGGGGACGATGAACCCGTACCAGCACGGCGAGGTGTTCGTGCTGGACGACGGCACCGAGGTCGACCTCGACCTCGGCAACTACGAGCGCTTCCTGGGCCAGAGCCTCACGGGCAGCCACAACCTCACGACCGGGAAGGTGTACCGCGCGGTCATCGACAAGGAGCGGCGCGGCGACTACCTCGGCACCACCGTGCAGATCATCCCGCACGTCACGGGGGAGATCAAGCGCCAGATCCGCGAGGTCGCCCAGACCTCGGGCGCGGAGGTCACGCTCGTCGAGGTCGGCGGCACGGTGGGCGACATCGAGTCGATGCCGTTCCTCGAGGCGCTGCGCGAGCTCTCCTACGAGCTCGGCGAGGGGTCGATGGCGTTCGTCCACACGACGCTGGTCCCGGTCGCCGGTCCCGTCGGCGAGCCGAAGACGAAGCCGACGCAGCACTCGGTCCGGGAGCTCCGGGCGATCGGGATCCGTCCGTCGATCATCGTCGCGCGCGGCCCGACCCCGATCTCCGCGGAGATCAAGGCGAAGATCTCGCTCTTCTGCGACGTCCCCCCGGAGGCGGTGATCTCGGTCCCGGACCAGTCGACGGTCTACGAGGTCCCGCTGGTGCTCGAGGCGCAGGGCGTCGGCGAGCTCCTGACGCGGCAGCTCCAGCTCCCCGCCCGCCCCCCGGACTACGCGCGCTGGAAGGAGTTCCTGAGCACCTACCGCGAGAACCGGGGCTCCATCGAGCTCGCGTTCGTCGGGAAGTACACCGAGCTCCGGGACGCCTACCTGTCGCACATCGAGGCGTTCCACCACGTCCAGGGCACGCTCGGGACGACGGTGCAGCTCTCCTGGTACGATTCCGAGGACCTGCCCCGCGACCCGGCGGCGCTCGCGCGGCTCCGCCGCGCCGACGCGATGGTCGTGGCCCCCGGGTTCGGCGCCCGCGGCGTGGACGGCAAGCTCCGCGCGATCGAGACCGCCCGGACCCTCGGCATCCCGTTCCTCGGGGTCTGCTACGGCTTCCAGCTCGCGATCGTCGAGTTCGCGCGGAACGTGCTGGGCCTTCCCCAGGCGAACACGACGGAGGTCGACCCGCGCACGCCGGACCCGGTCGTCTGCCTCCTCGAGGAGCAGAAGGCGGTCGCGGAGATGGGCGGCACGATGCGGCTCGGCGCCCAGCGGGTCGCGCTCGTCCCCGGGAGCCGGATCGCGAGCCTGTACGGCCGGACCGAGGTGTGGGAGCGCCACCGGCACCGGTACGAGATCAATCCGGCCTACCTGGACCGGATGGCCGCCCAGGGGCTCGAGGTGACCGGCCGGTCGGTCGACGGCCGCGTGGAGGCGTTCGAGATCCCCGCGCACCCGTTCTTCCTGGGCGTCCAGTACCACCCGGAGCTCCTCTCCCGGCCCGAGACGCCGCACCCGCTCTACACGGCGCTCGTCCGGGCCGCGCTCGCCCGCCAGGAGGTGTCCTCCCCTGCCGTCCCCGCGGCGGCTCGCGCGTGAGCTCTCGCCGGCCGGGGGCGGCCCGCTCCGCGTCGCCGGCCACCTCCAGGAGTTCCGCGCGCTCGGGGGGGTCGCGTTCGCGCTCGTCCGCGACGGGAGCGGCGTCGTCCAGGTGACCCTCAAGAAGGGGACGACCGAGCCCGCGCTGTTCGACTTCTTCTCGACGACCCCGCGCGAGTCGGTGGTCGAGGTCGAGGGGACCGTCCAGGCGTCGGCGAAGGCGCAGCGGGGGCTCGAGCTCGTGCCGACGCGCGCCGAGCTGCTCTCGCCGTCGGAGGTGCCGCTGCCGCTCGGCGTCGTCGACAAGGTCGGCGCCGAGCTCGACACCCGGCTCAACCACCGGGTGCTCGACCTGCGGAAGCCCGCCGTCCGGGCGATCTTCGAGCTCCGGACCCAGCTGCTCGACGGGTTCCGGCAGGCGTTCCTCGCGCGGGGGTTCCTGGAGGTCGAGACGCCGAAGCTCCTGCAGCAGGGGGCCGAGGGGGGCGCCACGCTGTTTCCCGTCGACTACTTCGACCGCCGGGCGTTCCTCGCGCAGAGCCCCCAGCTGTACAAGCAGATGCTCATGAGCGCCGGGTTCGAGCGCGTCTTCGAGATCGCCCCCGCGTTCCGCGCCGAGCCGTCGGACACGCTCCGGCACCTGACCGAGTTCACGAGCCTGGACGCCGAGGTGGCGTACGTCCGGGAGGCCGACGAGATCCGGGAGCTGCTGGAGGCGGTCGTCGTCGACGCCCTCGCCCGCACCCGGGCGCGGCTCCTCGCGGTCGGGCACCCGCTGGCCGAGCGGGTCCCCGTCGCCGCGCGCCCGTTCCCGCGGGTCCCGTTCGCGGAGTGCGAGCGGCTCCTGGGGCGCCCCGGCGCGGAGGAGGACCTGGGGACCGAGGACGAGAAGCGGCTCGGCGAGATCCTCGTCGAGCGGACCGGGCAGCCGTTCTACTTCCTCACCGACTTCCCGACGGCGGTGAAGGCGCGGACCTTCTACGCGCGGCGGTACGACGACCGACCGGGGGTGACCGGCTACTTCGACCTCGACTTCCGCGGCGTCGAGCTCGCGAGCGGCGGACCCCGCGAGCACCGGCTCGACCGGCTCGTCGCGAACCTGCGCGCCGCCGGGCTCGACCCGGCCGACTTCGCGGGCTACCTCGAGGCGTTCCGGTACGGGATGCCGCCGCACGGGGGGTGGGGGTTCGGGCTGGACCGGCTCGTCTGGCTCCTCGCCGGGGTCGGGAACATCCGGGAGTCGAGGCTATTTCCTCGGGATCGCTACCGCCTGACCCCCTGACCCGGGAGGCTCGGTTCGCATGGTCACGTCCCCCCGCGTGCTCGCGTCGGCCGGCGAGCTCGCCGGCCGCTGGTCGTCGGTCTTCGAGGAGGCGGGGGCGCGGCCGCGCGTCCTCGAGCTCGCGGGGCGGTTCCCCGAGCTCCGGTCGCTCGAGCTCCCGTTCTCGGCGATCGACGGGACCGACACCTCGCTCGGCGACCAGCTGCTCGCGAAGCCCGAGGAGACGCTGGACGCGGGCGCCCGCGCGATGCGCGAGCTGCTCCCCGTCGCGGGGCCCGAGGCGGCGGGGCTCCGGCTGCGGGTCGTCGGGCTCCCGGTGACGGCGCACCGGCCGATCCGCGAGATCCGCGAGTCGGACCTCAACCGGTTCATCGCGATCGACGGGATCGTCCGGAAGGCGACCGAGGTCCGCCCGCAGATCCGGGACGCGGTGTTCTCGTGCGCCGCCTGCCGGACGGAGGTGCACGAGCTCCAGGACGAGACGAGCCCGATCTTCCGCGAGCCGGTCGAGTGCTACGTGAACCAGGGGGGCTGCGGGAAGCCGCCGAGCCGCACGCGGTTCCGCCTCCTCCCGGAGCGGTCGACCTACGTCGACTCCCAGCGGATCGAGATCCAGGAGAACCCGGAGACGCTCAAGGGCGGGGCGCACCCGCAGGGGCTCTCCGTCCTCCTGACGGAGGACCTGACCGGGCGCGTGATCCCGGGGAACCGGGTCGTCGCCGTCGGGACCCTCAAGTCGCTCCAGCGCGCCACGGCGTCGCGCACCGGCGTCGTCCGGTCGACGACGTTCGACCTGATCCTGCTCGGGAACTCCCTCGAGTGGAAGCACCAGGAGTACGAGGAGATCGAGATCTCCGAGGAGGAGGTCCGCGAGATCCTCCGGTGGCGGTCGGACCCGGGCGTCGTCGACCGGATCGTCCAGTCGCTCGCCCCGTCGATCAAGGGGATGGAGGAGGAGAAGGAGGCGATCGCGCTCCAGCTGTTCGGCGGCGTCGAGAAGCGCCAGGCGGACGGCGTCCGGATCCGCGGGGACGTCCATGTCCTCCTGGTCGGCGACCCGGGGACGGCGAAGAGCCAGCTGCTCCGGTACATCGCCGACGTGGCGCCGCGCGGCATCTACACGAGCGGGAAGGGGGCCACCGCGGCCGGGCTCACCGCCGCGGCGGTGAAGGACGACTTCGCCGGCGGGCGGTGGGTGCTCGAGGCCGGCATGCTCGTGCTCGCGGACGGCGGCGTCGCGATCATCGACGAGCTCGACAAGATGAGCCCCGAGGACTCGTCGGCGATGCACGAGGCGCTGGAGCAGCAGACCGTCTCGATCGCGAAGGCCGGGATCACCGCGACGCTCAACGCGCGGTGCACGGTCCTCGCCGCGGCGAACCCGCGGTTCGGGCGGTTCGCGCCCGACCGGAGCTTCGTCGAGCAGGTGACCCTCGCCCCGACGCTGCTGTCGCGGTTCGACGTGATCTTCTCGATCTTCGACCGGCCGGACCGGCAGCGCGACCGGCTGCTCGCGAGCCGGATCCTCGAGTCCCACCGCGAGGGGGAGGTGCGCGAGCTGGGCGCCGGCGCGGCCGCGGCGCCGACGGCCGGCGCGCCGTTCCCGCCGGACTTCCTGCGGAAGTACATCGCCTACGCGCGGCGGAACTTCCGCCCGGTGCTGTCGAACGAGGCGCTCGCGACGCTCGAGGACTACTACGTGCAGGTGCGCCGGCAGGGGGAGGACCCGAACGCCCCGGTGCCGATCACCGCCCGCCAGCTGGAGGCGCTGGTGCGCCTCTCCGAGGCGGCGGCGCGGGCCCGCCTGTCGCCGGTCGTGACGCTCGAGGACGCCCAGCGGGCGGTGAAGATCGTCGCGGGCTTCCTGGCGCGCGTCGCGACGGCGGAGGGGAAGCTCGACATCGACCTCGTGACGACCGGCGTCACGCACAGCCAGCGCGAGCGGCTCGAGGTGCTGCTGGACGCGATGCGGAAGCTCCAGAACGAGAAGGGGACGTTCTCGCTGGAGGAGCTGAAGGCGGCCGCCGAGGCGGCCGGGATGACCGCCGCCCGCGCGGACGCGCTGTTCTCGTACATCCGGAGCCAGGGCGAGGTCGTCGAGGTCCGGCCGAACAGCTGGCAGCTCGTCCGGTTCTAGGCGCGCGCCGGCCGTCGGGCGCAGGCGGTATAACCCCGGGGCGCCGGTCGGTGGGGTCCGGAGGGTCCGTGGAGGCGCCGAGCCCGATCGTGATGCGGGTCCACCGCGTCCGCGCCGAGGTCGTCGTGGCGGCGTGCGACGCCGAGCTCTTGGGCCGGGAGCTCCCGCTCGGCCGCGGGAGCCAGCGCGTCAAGGTCTCCCCGCAGTTCTACGGCGAGCGTCGGGTGCCCCGCGAGGAGCTCGTCTGGGCGATCCAGCACGGCACGATCGTGAACCTCCTGGGGACGACGGTCTGCCGGATCGCGCAGGAGGCGGGGCTCCTCGCCCGCGACCGCACCGGGACGCTCGGAGGCGTCCCCCATGCCGAGATCTTCAGCTTCGTCGAGTGAGCCTCCCCCGGCCGCCCCGACGGCGGGCGGCGAGTTCTGCGTCGTCTGCGGGCGGACCGACCGCCCGCTCGTCGACGGGGTGTGCGTCGACTGCGAGGTCGGGCGCCGGCGCCTGGTGTCGGCCCGGCCGCACGCCGAGGTCGTCCTCTGCCCGCAGTGCGGCGCCCGCGAGGTCGGGCGCCACTGGGAGCGGGCCGGCCACCCGTCGCTCCTCGGCGCGGACGACCTCGCGCCGTTCCTCGCGCCCGACCCCGAGGTGGCGATCCGCCGGACCGACTGGACCGAGGTCGGCACGGACGCGATGCAGAAGCAGCTCCACGGCGAGGTGCGCGTGCGCTTCCGCGGCGTGGAGCGGACCGAGCCGGTCGACCTCACCGTCCGGCTCGTGCACCGGACCTGCCCCGACTGCAGCCGGCGCTCCGGCCACTACTACACCGCCCTCGTGCAGCTCCGCGGGCCGGAGACGGGCTCGCCGCGGACCGCCGCGGAGCTGCGCGAGCGGCTCCGCTCGCTCTGGGACGAGGAGTTCCCCGGGCTGCGCGCCGCCTGGCGGGGGCAGCTCTCCTGGACGGAGCGGCGGCCCGAGGGGTGGGACCAGTACTTCGCCGAGACGCTGGCGGCGCGCGGGGTCGCCCACCGGCTCCGCGACCGGTACGGGGCCTCGGTGAAGGAGTCGGCGACGCTCCACGGGCGGAAGGAGGGCCGGGACCTGTACCGGGTCACCTTCGCCGTCCGGTTCCCCGCGCAGCTCCCCGGCGACCTGTTCGAGGCGGACGGACGGCTGTTCCGGTACGAGCGCGCCTCGCGGCGCGGTGGGTTCGACCTCGTCGAGGCCGCCACCGGCGCGCCGGTCCACTGGGCGCCCGCCGCCCTCCACCGGGCCCGCTGGGTCGGC
>JASHRQ010000128.1 GCA_030037265.1 Thermoplasmata archaeon
TCTCGCGGCGACCCCGACGCGGCGGCCGGCCGGCGCCGGAGCCGGCGGCCACCGCGGGTGCGGCCGCCGAGCGCTGACCAGAGCGGTGTGAGATTTCTTATAGCGTCCCGCCGCTCGAACCGTCGTCCATGGAGTACGTCGTGCTCCGGGCGGTCCGCCCGACGTGGCTCAACCTGCAGCTCCCGACGGAGGTCGCGGAGCTCATCCGGTACGACCCGGACGAGGTGCGGACGCTGCGCGCTCCCGGTCGCGGGGTCGCGTTCCTCGCGCGCGGGCCGGGCATCGTCCGCGTCGTGTCGACGCACCACGCGAGCGACATCCTCGGCATCGAGACGCTCCACAACCGGTACATCGCGCCGGCGCATCTCACCGAGAAGCTCGTGTTCAGCCTCCCGGAGGCGGTGGAGATGCATCTCCGCCTCAAGGTGCAGCGCCGCGGGCCGAAGGGGCTCAAGTCGACGGACGACGGGCTCATCTGGTTCCTCCCCGCGCCCGAGTACTACGAGTTCCGGGCCCGCGAGTGGACCGGCCGGCCGTGGGTGGGTCCTGCGGGGGGTTCGCTCGCGCACGTGTATCTGGCCCGGTCGGTCGTGCCGCTCGCGGAGCACCTGGCCGAGCTCGAGGACCGGATCGAGTCGGCCGAATGGAGGCCCCGGCTGGGAGCGCTCACCCGCCTCCCGCGCTCGGGCCGGACCGGTTGACCGTGCGGAACGGGCCCGACCTCGGCACGGTGGAGCCCCGGGAGGACGGGTCACCGCCGAGGGCGGATAACTCGCGGCCCGGAGGCCAGAAATACCCATCGCTCCACGATGAATTCATATAAGCCCGCCGGGGCTAATTAGGGTAGATGCAGCGTCACGGGGGGGCCGACCGTCGGCCGGCCAAGAAGGGCTACACGCTCCGCAACCCGCTCCCGCTCCGGACCGACCTGGACCTCAAGCTGACGCGCTCGGGCCTGCCCGAGGACCCGGTGCTCGCGGCGATGGGCCCGGTCGACGTGGACTCGCTCGCGAAGGCGATCCGTCGGTCCGTCGGCCACGAGGGGATGCGCCCGGAGGACGCCCGCGCGATCGCGGCGCACGTGCTGAACTTCTTCGGCTTCAACGAGCGGATCATCGACAACGTGCTGGAGCCGGACGACCGCGACACGTTCTACATGCTCGAGGACACGGGGATCCTCCAGACCGAGCGCGACGAGACCACGCTGTACGACGGCCGGGAGTGGCGGATCCACTACTGGATGTTCCGCAAGGACCGCATCTTCGAGCTGGCCCGGCAGGAGAGCCAGGCGATGGCGGAGGCCGGCGAGACCGAGGTGATCTACTCCTCGATGGCGGCGCGCTCCGGAGCGTTCCGGATGCCGCCCGGGGAGTCGGCGAGCTCCCCCGAGGCGCGCGCCGTCTACCACGACCTGGGCGACGAGATCTGGCTCGAGCGGAAGGTCCCGAGGCCGGGACCGACCGGGCCGACGCGCTCCGAGCCGTAGCCGCTCCGTCGCGCTTAAGCCCGGACGCGGTCCGGGCGGCCCGTGCCGAGGCAGTTCCTCGTCGTGGCGCACCGCGTGCCGGTCTCCGGCGCCTTCTCGCTCAACGACCTCGCGGGCGCCGGGGGCCGGATGGACGAGGTCGCGCGGACCGTCTCGACCGCCTTCACGCTCTCGAACGACCTCCGCCGGGACTCCGAACTGACGGTACTGTTCGTCGCCGAGCCGGCCCCGCGGGCCCGACGGATCCGGATCGACGGGACGCGGGTGCGCTACCTGAACCCGGACGAGCGGTCGACGGCGGCGCTCCTCAAGAACGCCCTCGCCCGGTCGGCTAGCCTGGACCGGGACGTGGAGGCCTCCCCGGGCCTCGTCGTCGGACCGTGCGACCCGGCGCGGGAGCTGGGGGCGTTCGCCGCGGTCCCGGGGACGATCTGGCTCACCGAGCGGGGCGTTCCGTACCGGGAGTCCGCCGCGGCGCGCGCCGCGCGGCGGGCGGTGCTCGGCGACCCGTTCGACCTCCGGCCCGAGGAGCGCGGGCTCCTGGAGCGTCTCGGGGTCCCTTCGGTCTCCCTGGGCCGCGCCGCGCGGCGCACGTCGCAGTGCCTCGACGCGCTCCAGTACGAGTGGGACGTCGAGGAATCGACGGCCCCGCACCGGCCCGATCCCTGATCGGTCGGAGCGGGGGCCGGGGGGCCCTGGGCGGGTCCCCCGTCACTGGACGATCGGTATCGACAGGCCGGTGCCCGCGGGCGGGCGCAGCGCCTCCCGGGCGGTCCGGCGACGGAGCCCTCCCACGACGGCGGTGAGGCGCATCACCTGGCGCGGCTCGGGGTGCGTTCGCGTCCCGAACATCATCCGCTGCGGCTGGCGGAACCGGTGGCGCACCGCGTCCAGCACCCGGTTCAGCGTCTCGAGCGTCAGGTTCGAGCCGCCGTCCACGTGCGCGAGGACCGAGGGGGACTGGGCCTCGTCGAGGTCGAAGTCGAGGAGCGTCTCGGTGAGCGCCTGGTGGACGAGCCGCTCCGGCTCCTCTACGTGCTGCTCGCCGAGGAGGAGCGTCGAGAGGCCGGCGTCCCGGAGGTGGTGCTTCAGGCTCGCGAGGTCGACGTTGAGCTGCGACGGGTTCTCGACCATGTCGACGAGGCTCGCGACGAGCTGGTGGAGGTAGGCGTTCCGGACCTGCAGCACGCGACGGATCGGGAGCGACTCGAAGCGGCGGAGCTTCTCGTTCGACAGCGCCAGCAGCAGCCCGTCCATCCGCTCCAGCTCGGTGAGCGCCTCGAGGGCGTTCGCCCGGCGCACCGGGTTCGTCTCGAGCTCGACGTGGAACGGGAGGAAGGCGACCGGGATGGCGAGCGTGCGGCTCTTCCGGAGGAGGGAGGCGAGGTACGGCAGGAGGGCGCTCCCGGTCCCCCCGCCGAGCCCGGCGACCAGGAAGACGATCTCGTACTCCTCGAACCGGCGCTGGAGCTCCTCGCGGCCGTCCTCGATCGCGCTCAGGACGGCCTCCCGGTCCCCGCCGCTCCCCCGCCCGTGGAGGTGCCGCTGTCCGAGCAACACGCGCCGGTCCGCCTGGATCCGGAGGAGGTGGGCGGCGTCGGTGTTGATCGCCCACGTCTCGACCCCCGGGATCCCGAGGGCGAGGAGGTCCTGCGTCGCCTCGCTACCGGCACCGCCGAGCCCGACGACGCCGAAGGTGCTGCGCAGGTTCGCGGAGGCCCACGCCTCCAGGGAGTCGGATTCCATCGGCCGAGCGGTCCCGGGTCAGCGCGGAGGCGACTCCTCGGCCGCGACGAGGGAGTCCCCCTCCCGTCGGGTACGGGCCGGGGACTGGCTCATCTGCTCCACCCGGGTCCGGATGTACTCCCGGACCGCGGACCGAACGGCGTCGTCGACCGATACGGAACCGCCCTCGCGGACGAACTCCTCGAGCTGGCGGTTATCCTGGCGCGACAGGTCGACGACGACCTTGGTGATGTTCGGGGGCGGGAGGTTCACCTCGACGTAGTGCTCGAGCGCCTCCCGGATCGTGTCCGAGATCGTCGGCGTCCCCTTCGATTGCTGGATGCCCCTCAGCTTCTCGATGAGGTCCTGCGGGATGCGGACGGTGACCCGCTCCGACGTCTCTGCCATGAAGCGTCAGACGCGTTAACCCCTTTTGTCTGACAATTGTGGGTTATCGATGTTCCTGGAGATAAAACTAACCGAGCCAATGCTTCGACTCGGACGTCCTCGGGACGCTTCCCTTCGAGGGCCCCCGCAAGGATTCACGTGGGCCCGCCCGCCCACCGTATCGCACCGCAGGCTAGCGCTGGCTGCACGTGTCTCGGCCCCATCGCTCGTCCAGAGACTGGGTTCTCCACGGGGTCGGGACGTACCCACGACCGCGGCACCCCGCGTTAAGTGGGCCGAACGGCTTGGACCGTGACGCAGGGGCAACGGCCGTGTCCGTGTTGGCCGCACCGACCGTCGGCGACTAGGACGACCATTCTGCGTCCCAGTGCAGCATCCAGCCAGCCAGCTGAGCCGGGCCCGTGTTCGTCGCGTACCGTGGCCAGGGCCGATACTTCCGGTTCCCTCTGGTTGCCGGAGTTCTGGCGCTGGGGACCTTCGCCTGGGGCGTGGAGCACCCCGTGACGTGCTACGCCCTCGGGGGATGCTCGGTTTGGAATGACGGACTCTCGCTCCCGGCAATGATCTTGTTCCTGCTGGCCGGCGGGTCCCTCGGCATACTGCTCGTGTCGTTACGACGCCCCACTGCGCCTTCGCGAGGATAGACCGGCGCGGCCCCAAGGTCAAGGGAGGCACGGTCCGGCTAGCCTGAGACCCGCCCCGCGGACGCACTGCCGAGGCCGCGTCCGGCTCCGGAGCGACCAGACGACGGGTCGGGCCTTCCCGGCCGGCCGGGTCGCGCGTCGGGCGGTGCGGACCGTATCTGCGTTCGAGTCATTCCCGACGGGACCATGCCGCAAGCGGACCCGCTTCGCCGCGATGGAGCATCGCTCCGGATCGGCTGTTCCTCGTGGACCTCGGAGGCGTGGTGGGGTCGGCTGTACCCGCCGCAGCTCAAGGACGGGGACCGCCTCGCGCACTACGCCCGGCTGTACGACGCCGTGGAGGTCGACTCCTCGTACTACCGGGATCCGGGCCCCATCCTACTCCGGCGGTGGGCCCGGGTCACCCCTCCGGACTTCCTCTTCGCGCTCAAGTTCCCCCGGGACCTCCTCGACCCGAAGCATCCGGCCGACCCGGAGCCGGTGACGAGATTCCTAGCGAACGCCCGCCTCTTGGGGCCGAAGCTGGGGCCGATCCTCCTCCAGTTCCCTCCCTGGGCGAAGCCGGCGCTAACCTCCGGCTTCCTCGACCGACTGCTCGACCGGCTCGACCCGCAACTGCGGTACTCCGTCGAGCTCCGTTCGCCCGAGTGGTTCGAGGGGGAGACCTGGCAAGCGATCCGGGCGCGCCTCGAGGGGCAGCGGATCGCCCTCACCTGGTCCTACCTCACCTACCTCGACGTGCCGCCGGAGCTCACGACCGATTTCGTGTACCTCCGGTTCATCGGCGACCACACGACCGTGCCCGAGCCGGCGCACGGCGAGGTGCGGGTCGACCGGTCGCGGGAGCTCGCCCGGTGGGCCCATCGGCTCCGGGACGCCCAGGCGCGGACCGTTCAGCAGTTCGTCTTCTTCAACAACCACTTCCAGGGCTTTGCGCCCGACTCCGTGAATCTCTTCCGGGCCGCGCTCGGTCTGCCGTCGATCGAGTACGCCCACCGCTCCGGCCAACAGACCCTGTAGCCGGGCCCTCCGACCGGGACCGGGCCGGCCGTCTCCTCAGCCCTCGAGCGCCGCCAGCAGCGGAGTGCCCCGCGGTGTCCCGAGCCCCGTGCAGGCGTCCCAGCCGGGTCCGGCCGAATACCCGCCGTTCCCTCCGGAGACGATGTCCCGGAACGTCTGGGCTTCGGCGGGCGAGTACAGGAGCGGCTGGGCGTAGCCGAGCGGCTTCCCGAGCGCCTGGGCGAGCCGCGCCACCAACGCCGCCCAGAGCGGGGCCGCGGCGCTGGTTCCCCCCAGCACGAGGGACGACGCATCAACGACCACCGAGTAGCCGGTCTCGGGATCGGCGTCCGCGGCAACGTCGGGTACTCCCCGCCCCGCAAAGCCGTTGGGCGCCGGCGGTACGTCCGACGACGACTGGTAGGCGGGCCGGGCGAACAGCTCGCTCACGCCGCCTCCCGTCGCCCCTTCCCCTTGCGCGAGGTCGTTCCAGACGACCTCGGAGACGAGGCGGGTCCCGGAGAGCGTGAGCCGGGTCCCCCCGCAGCCGACGACGTACGGGCTCGCCGCGGGGAAGTCCACGGTCCGGGTTCCCGCGGGCTCGCCGTCCGCCGCCCCCTGGTCGCCCGCGGCCGCGAGCAGCGTGACCCCCAGCGCGGCCCCGTCCTGCGCCGCCGACTCGAGCGCGCTCCGCGCCTGCGCGGTCCAGCTCTCCTCCGGGCTGCCCCAGCTCACCGAGACCGCCGTCGGGCGGTTCGTCGTATCGTGCATGGCCGTCGTCATCGCGTCGACGAACCCCTGCTCCGTGTTGGGGGCGAAGTACACGGCGATCCGCGCCCCCGGGGCGAGCGCGCCGGACAGTTCGATGTCCAGCTCGACCTCCGCGTCCGCGCCGTTCGGATTGCCGGTCGGAGAGTTCGTCGCCCCATCGACTCCGACCACGACCGGCGCCGGCGGGGCCATAGAGAGCCCGTGGAAGTACCGCTCGAGGTCGGCGGAGTGGAATCCGCCGCCGAGCTCGAGGAGACCGATGCATTCCCCCGCTCCGGTCGCTCCCGCCGGGAACAGGTAGGCCGCGCCGACCTGGAGCGCGGTGTACGCCGTCGCGCGGGAGGATCCCTGGCGCACATGCGACCGGCCGATCGGGCGGTTGTCGAGTCCGAACACCCCGACCACGCGCTCGCCGAGCGTAGCGGGAACGCGCACCGGGCCCTCCCGTCCCCGGTACGATCCGGAGGGCCCCACGTAGCGGTACAGCTTGACCCCAAACGCGTCGCCGAGGTCTCCCAGGGTGCCGGCGAGCCGGACGGTGCGTCGCGGGCCGTGGGATTCCCGGACCGAGAGTCCTTTCCGGCCGGCGAATTCCCGCACCGCATCGAGGTCAGCCTCGGTCGCCCCGTACCGCGGCCCAAAGTCGCGCGGGGACAGGTACTTGCGGTGGCCGAGGGGGCCTGACCACTCCGCCGACCCGTCCGGCGCCGGGAGCGGAGCGGCCCGGCGGAGGAGCACGGAGACCTCCCCGGCCTCGGCCCGTGACCAGAGCTCCTTCCGCACCGCCCCGGGAAGGGCGTCTCGATGGCTACCGGGCACCTCGGCGTCGCGCGCGCGAGTCGACATGGAAACACCTCGCGGCCGGGCCGGCGACGGGCCCGACCGGACTTTACCGGAACAACGCCCGGTCGTACATACCCTTCCGGTGCGGAGGCGCGGTCCGCCAACCGCCGCCGCGTGGAGCTACCACCTTCATAGCCCCCCCGCGCCGACAGCGGTGCGATGCCGACGGTCGTTGCCGTCCCGGAGCCCGAACACCTCACGCCGCACGACCTCGTCACGTACTTTCGGTGCCCGCACGAGATGGAGCTCCATCGCGCGCGGCGGCGCCTGCTCCCGGGAGACACCGCACTGGAGGTCCGCACTCCGGCGGACGTCGTCCCGCTCCGGCACTCCCCTCTCTTTCCGCCTCCGCTGGGCCACCCCGAGGTGTACGACGGGCCGTTCGACGTGTTCCCGGGCGACACCCTCGTGTACGAGGATCCCACGGAACGGGGGCTGCCGGTGCTGTTCGCTCCGGAGGCCGTCCGGCTCGACCCGCGGTACCGATCCCCCCCGGGGACGCTGGTCGACCGGGAGCTCGGCTTCGCGGGGCGCCCGGACCTGGTGATCCAGCGCGCCTCGGGCGAGATCCTTCCGGTGGAGTACAAGTCGACCCACCTGTACGTCGGGTACCACGAGAGCCACGGGCGCGCCTTCGACACGCTCCAGGCGGTCGCGGAGTGCCGGCTCGTCGAGGTGGCGTTCGGGCGACGGCCCCGGCACGGGGTGATCCTGTACGGCGACGCCGCCGGCGAGGGAGCCCACGAGGGCTGGGTCGAGATCCCGTACGCGGAGGCCGAGGCGAGCTGGCTCCGCGCCGCGCTCCGCCAGATCCGGTCCGACCCCGTGAGAGCCCCGGTCCCGGTCGAACGGAACTGCGCGGCCTGCGAGCCGAACGCCGAGGGGCTCTGCCGGTTCGCCGCCGCCCGGTACGAGGGCCCGCATCGGCCGGCCGCGCCGCCGGGGGCGGTGGCGGTCCCGGCCCGGTAGCGGTCGGGTCGGGCTACGGCAGGGGAGCTTGACCGGCGGGCACCCGGGCGAGCGCCGTTCGATAGACCCGGTACGCCCCCACCGAGCGCCCGATCACGAGACCCGAGCTCACCGAGAACAAGACCTGGATCAGGACGAGGGCCTCCGAGGCGCCGGCGGACAGGACGGTCCCGGGCGCCGGGGTCGTGAACAGCAGCGACGAGGGGTCGAAGTAGAGCGCGAGCCCGAGGCGCACCACCCAGAGCGAGAGATAGATCCCGATGATCTCGACCCCGTACCGGTACGACCAGCCGCCGTCCGCCTGCCGGTGGACCTGGACGATCCGTTCGGCGAACGGGATCGTCGCGACGGCGGCCACGGCCACGAGCACGACGTCGACCACCGTCCAGACCGGATACGCCCACGCGACCGCGAGGTCGGTCTCCAGTTCGGTGAACGCGAACAGCAGCATCACCAGGAACGGAAACACCGCGAGGCGCGCCACCGAGAAGCGCTGCCCCCGGTACATCCGGACCGCCCGGACGAGCAGGATGAGGACGACGATCACCTGGACGGCGATCGCCGACTGGATCGCGCTCGGCCCGCCGCCCATCATCGCCATCCGGTTCGGACCTCGGCCGCGCGCGAGACCGGCCGCGGTTCAAATGACTATCGGATTCGACGGCCCCGAAGGACGAACGGCACGGGGCGGCGGCTCGTCCGGCGCGAGGTCCGCGAACACGAACCCCTCCCGCTCGACGACCGGACCGGAGCGGACGGGGATGGCTCGGAGGAACATCGGACCGGCGTGAACGAACGTGTGGAACTCCCCGTTCTCGCCGCACGGGTCGGCCCCCGGCGGCAGGTCGCGGAGGAGCTCCGGGGAGAACTCCCGCCCGGCGAACGACCGGTCCAGGCGACGGGGGTCGACGCAGACGAGACGCGCCCGAAGGCCCGCGGCGATCATCTCCCGGGCCAGGGCGTCCGTCGGTCGGCCCCAGAGGGGAAAGAGCGCCTCCAGGCCGACGGCCCGCAGGTAGGACTCCCGGTACCGGCGGATGTCCGCGAGGTACAGGTCGCCGAACGCGACGCGCCGCACGCCGCGGGCGCGGAACCCCGCGAGGGCGGACCCCATCGCCCGCTCGTACACCGCGTTCGGGCAGGGGCTCGGGATGCGTACCTTCACGATCGGGAGGCCGGTCGCCTCGGCCTGCCGGTCGAGGAGCGTCTCCCGGACGCCGTGCATCGAGACCCGGCCGTACGCGTCGCTCACGGTCGTGAGCAGCGCCACCACGCGCACGCTCGGGTCCGACCGGAGCCGGAGCAGCGCGAACGCCGAATCCTTCCCGCTGCTCCACGAGAGCACGACGGGGTCGGGCTCGCGTTCCCCGGCCATCTACCCCGAGCCCAGGTGGGCGGTGAGGAACTCCGCCGCCCGTCCGTACGCCTCGCGCTGGTTCTCGACCCGCACGAGGCCGTGGCCCTCGTTCCCGTAGGTCAGCAGCTCGACCGGGACGGACCTCCGCCGCAGGGCGGCGACGATCTGCTCCGCCTCGACGAGCGGCACCCGCGGGTCGTTCTCGCCGTGGATCACGAGCAGGGGCGTCACGATCCGGTCCGCGTGGTGGAGCGGCGAGATCGCGCGGAGGAACTCCCCGTCCTGCTCGAGGCTGCCGTACTCCGCCTCCCGCAGCTTCCGCCGCCAGACGCCGGTGCGCTCGAGGAAGGTGACGAAGTTCGAGATCCCCACGATGTCGACGGCCGCGCCCCACAGGTCCGGATAGGTGGTGATCGCCGACAGGACCATGAACCCGCCGTAGCTGCCGCCGATGATCCCCAGGCGCCCGGGCTCGGCCAGCTTCCGGCGCACGAGCTCGGCGGCGAGGTCGCTCAGGTCGCGGACCGAGTCCATCCGCTTCCGGACGTCGTCCAGGTGGACGAAGGTGCGACCGTACCCCATGCTGCCCCGCACGTTCGGCAGGACGACCCGCCAGCCCTCGGCGGCCAAGAACGAGACGATCGGCACGAAGCGGGGCCGCGCCTGCGCCTCGGGTCCCCCGTGCACGTTGAGGATCGTTCCCCGGGGAGTCCCCCCGCCGACGGAATGCTCCCAGAACGAGAACGGGACCCCGTCCTGCGCGGTGAGCCGGTGCAGCGCCGGCTCGGCGGCCGGTCCCGGGAACGGCACGGGGCTCCGGACCACCAGCTCGGGCGGTCCCCCCGCCGCATCGAGCCGATACACCCCCTGTCCGCGCGTCGGGGCGCTCAGGTCGAACAGGAGCGCGCTCCCGTCCGGCGTCCAGGAGAGCCGGTCGATGACCCCGCGGGGGTCGAGCGGGACCGGCCGATCCGCTCCGGTGGCCGGGTCGTACAGATGCAGCTCGCTCCACCCGTCCCGGTTCACCACCACCGCCCAGCGGGGCGCCCGCGCTCCCACCGCGACGTGCTCCACGTCCGCCCCGTACTCCTTCAGCACCTCGGGCGTCGTGCCGGAGCGGAACCGCACCAGCGCCGCGAACTCCCGGTCGGGGTTGGCCGCGGCCACGGCCCCATCGGGCAGGAGGGCGGAGGAGAAGACCGTCATCTCCCCCGCGTGCGGGCTGAGCGGTCGCACCTCCGTGCCGCGCAGCTCCACGAGGTCCGAGTCGAGGTTCGTGTTCGACCGATCGACGAGCGCCCGGTCGCCGCGAGCCGACACCACGGTCGTCATCGCGTCCTGCTGCCAGCGCCGTCGGGGCGGGTCGGTCCGGGTGACGTCGAGCTCGTAGACGTCGAAGAACCGCGGGTCGCGCTCGTTCGACGTGAACAGGTAATGGCGGTCGTCGCGCCAGGCACCGGCGCTGTGGATCCGATCCGGGTTGGCCGTGAGCGGTCGCAGCGGGCCGGTGGACGGTCCGCCCTCGCGGAGGTACAGCTGCCAGTGCTCGTTCCCTCCTCGGTCGAGCACCACGACGAGGCGGTCGCCCTCCGGCGCCGGGTGGACCCGGTCGACGCGCTCGGGCGCGTCGTGCACCCGCGTCGGCTCGTCCCGGGAGAGCGGCCGCTGCCAGGCCTGCGGCAGCCCGCCACGGTTCGAGATGAAGTACAGCTCCCGGCCGTCCGCGGACACCTCGGGGCTGTGCGAGTACGGGTATTCGAGCCAGCGACGGAGTCGCTCTGCCGGGGAGGAGGCTTCGGCCATGCGGACGCCGAGGAGCGGGCTCTTTTGTCGGTTGCGCCGCCGGGGTCCGAGGACGCGCCCCCCGCCGGCCCGACTCACGGGAGCGTCGCGAGCACCTGCTCCGCGTCCCGGTTCGGCGGGAACACTGGATAGAACGCGCGGTCGATCCGACCCTCCTGGACCCGAAGCGTGACGCGCCGGATGCAGACCGGCGGGAACAGCGTCCCGGCATACGCGATCGAGAACGTCGGGAGGCGGAGCGCGTGCGCGAGCGCGAGGTCGGCGTCGCTCAGCAGCTCGAACGGGTACCGGTTCCGGGTGCCGATCTCGGTGAGGTCCTCGACCGTCTGGCTGCTCACCCCGACCACTCCGTACCCCCGGGCGAGGAACTCGGAGTACCGGTCCCGGTACGCGCACGCCTGCGGCGTGCAGCCGCGCGCCCCCGGAATCTGGTCCCAGCCGTCCGGGAGGGGAACGCCCGGTCGCCCCGCGGCCGGGAAGAAGAAGATCACGGCGCGTGCAGGCAGGTCCTTGCGGAGGCGGAACCGGCGCCCCCGGCTCGACCGGAGCGTGAGGTCCGGCAGGGAGAGCCCCGCCAGATGGCGGCACGCGCCATCGTCCACCGGCACCGGGAGGTCGTCGGGAAGTCGATACACGTCCACCGCGCCGCTCGGGTCCGCCACGACTGGTCGCCCCGGCGGATTCCATCCCCCGGCCGTACAAAGCATCTCACGTGGCACCCGCCGGTGCGGGAGGCGGACACGCGACCCAGGCGCCGGAAGGATCCCGGGTCAGGCCTGGTGGGCTCGCCGATTGTGGGCGGTCAGCGCCGCGATGGTGCGGAACCGCCGTCCGCAGATCGAGCAGGGGATCGGGGACCGAGCGGCGGCCCCGCCGGCGTCGGGCTTCGCCTCCGCGTGGGCCTCCCGACGGTGCGCTTCGAGCGCCTCGTCGGACCGGAAGGTCCGCCCGCAGTCGGGGCAGATGGCCTCGACCTCGTCGTACTCGACGTACGGCACGCCGGGCCTCCACCGCGGGGAGGCACATGTCGGTTGTGGCGGCCGCAGCGCCTCACGCCGGCGGGAGCCGGGCCACGATCGACGCGGTCGGTTCGACGTCGCACATCGCCCGCAGCGTCCGGAGCGCCTCGGCGTTCCCCTCCGGCGTGGGCGAACCGACCGCGTCCTCGGCCACCAGCGGATGGAAGCCGAGGTTCACCGCGTGGCGCGCCGTGCCGAGGATTCCGGCCTCGGTGCTGACCCCGGTCAGGACGAGCGTCTCGACGCCCCGGAACCGGAGGAGGGACTCGAGCGGCGTCCCGACGAAGAAGCTCGGCGTCGTCTTCGCGAGCACGAGCTCGTCCGGGCGCGGCGCGACCTCGGTGAGGATCTCCCACTCGTGGGTCCCGGGGGCGAGACGGAACCCGCCGGGGGGGATGCCGCGGCGGGCCATCGAGCGCACCATCGATGGGTTCGCCCATCGATCCGGCACCGTCGTGTGCTGGCTGTAGGTCACGGGCAGCTGACGGCTTCGGTACGCGGCGAGCAGCTCGGCGATCTTGGGGACCATCTCGGCGCGGTTCGACGCCCGGCCGGCGATTCCGTACTGCATGTCCCAGACGACGAGGGCCGAGCGGCGAAGGTCGAGCGGTTCGAGCGCCATGCGCCGCCCAGCGACCGGGGCTAGATGAGGTCCGCGTTCCGGCGCCGTCGCGGACGGGGGCGTGTCGGTCACCGGCTCGAGGCGGCGAGCCCTTCCGGCCGGCGCCCGAGTACCTCGCGGACCGT
Source organism: Thermoplasmata archaeon (assembly GCA_030037265.1). GTDB lineage: Archaea > Thermoplasmatota > Thermoplasmata > Lutacidiplasmatales > UBA184 > JAKIWV01. Next base: position 12,772 of record JASHRQ010000128.1, read on the forward strand.
CGCCCGGACCGAGGCGAGCTCGGTTCCCTCCAGCTCCCGGCGCGGCCCCCGCACCCGGGGCGTTCCCCGGCCCACCTCCGCCTGCACGAGCTTCAGCAGCTGCACGAAGTGCGGGCCGGTGTCCATCCGGAGCAGGGGGAGCAGCCAGCGGTAGATCGGGAGCGCGCTCGCCGTGTCCCGTTGGGACGCACGCCGCCACAGCTCCACCGACTCGACGGGGAGCGCGTTCGCGAGACCGGAGACCCACGCGGTCGCCCCCGCCTGGGCGCCCTCCAGCACGGCGTCGTCGACCCCGACGGCCACCGCGATCCGGTCCCCGAGGAGCGCCCGTACCGCCGTGATCCGGCGAACGTCCCCGGTCGACTCCTTGAGCGCGGTCAGGTTCGGATGGTCGGTCGCGAGCTCGAGCAGCTGGTCCGGAAGGACGTCCGTGCCGTAGGCGGGCGGGTTGTTGTAGAGCATGCACGGCAGCTCGGTCGCCCGCAGGACCTCGGCGAAGTGCTCCCGGGTCTCCGGCCAGCTCCCGTGGTACAGATACGGTGGCAGCACCATGAGGGCCCGGGCCCCCTCGGCCGAGCACGCCCGGGCGAGCCGCACGGCGTCCGCCGTTCGCGCGGATGCGACGGAGCCGATGACGGGGACCGACGCGCCGACGGCGGCGACCGCTTCCCGCACGAGGCCCGCGCGTTCCTCGGACGTCAGCGTCGCCCCCTCGCCGAGGGAACCCCCGACGATCAGCCCGCGGCAGCCCGAACGCGCGAGCCAGTCGGCGTGGGCGCGGAGGGCGGCGTAGTCGACCTCGAGCGACGCGGTGAACGGCGTCGTCAGCGCCGGGAGCACGCCGCCCCACTCGACCGCCGGCAGCGCGTTCGTCACCGCTCCTCACCCGCCCGCGACGGGGGCTCGGGAACGGCCCGGCAGGTAAGGCGCTATGGGGATCGAAGAGGCCCGGCCGAGCATCTGGTCGACGAGCAGACGACCGGCTCCCAGGCTTGCCGTGATGCCCAGCCCCTCGAGACCGCCGGCGACCCAGACGCCGCTCCGGTCGGGACCGATCCACGGCAGGTGGTCCGGGGAGGCGGGCCGCAGCCCGGCGCGCGCGCCGACCACCGGTAGTCCGGCGGCGCCCGGGAGGAACTCCCGGGTCCGGCGAACGAGGGCGTCGATCACCGCCGGCTCGACGGAAGGGTCCGACGTTCCGTTCTGCCGGGAGGCGCCGACGAGCAGCGAGCCGTCCGTCTGCGGCTGGACGTTGAACGCCATCGACAGGGGGTCCGAGGATCGGACCGAGGAGAGGTAGCCCACCTCGGCCACCTGGTGCCGGGCCAGGGCGGCGCCCCGGCCCAGCAGGACCAGCTGACCCTTCCGCGGGACGACCGGGACCTCCGGCGACAAGGAGGAGAGCCGGACGCCGGTCGCGTTGACGACGTAACGGGCCTCGACCCGGCCCCCCGACGCGAGCCGCACCCCGCGGTCGTCCAGCGCCTCCGCGCGAGACGGAAGGAGTTGGAGCCGACCGCCCTCCGAGAGCGACGCCACGAGGTGACGGGCCACCGCGGGCGCGTGGACCGCGAAATCTCCGGGGACGAGCAGGCCGCCCACCCCGCCCGCGGCGAGTCCCGGCTCTTCTCGCGTCACCTCCTCGGCGGACAGCGGGCGGGAGGCGACACCCGCCGCCGAGAGCGAGGCCCGGGTCCGGTCGAGGAGCGCCCGGTCCTCCGCCGTGCGGCCCACCCAGACCGTTCCGATCGGGCGGAACCCCGCCTCGGACGGTAGGGACGGGCCGAGCGTCGCCCACAGCTCCCGGGAGTACCGCGCGAGCGTCAGCTCGGCGGCCGAGGTGCCGACGGCCACGACGTGGCCCATGCCCGCCGACGTGGTCCCGCCGCCGACCGGGCCCTCGTCCACGAGACCGACGGACAGGCCCTCGCGGACGGCCTCCCGCGCGACCGCAACGCCGACGATGCCGGCGCCGACGATCGCCACGTCGTACCGAGCTCGGCTCATCCCGGGAATCCGCGGCCGTACGGGTCCGAGTCGTCCAGCAGGAAGTCGAGCTCGGCGGTCACGTACGCCCGCCCCCGGAGGTGCGGCTCGATGCGCTCGCCGCGCGCCACGTACCACGCGTCGAACGTGGTGCCGGTGATCGACTCCTGCCTCCACACCTCCCCCTCCCCGAGCCGACCGTCGGCCCGCAGGCAGGCGAGCTTGGCGCTCGTGCCGGTCCCGCACGGCGAGCGGTCGTACATCCCGCCCGGGCAGAGCACGAAGTTACGGCTGTCGAGCCCCGCGCGGCTCGGCGGGCCCGAGATCTCGATGTGCTGGATCGGTTCCCCCGAGGAGCCCGCGATGCCCCCGGCGCGCAGGGCCCGACCGAGCGCCTTCGCGTAGACGGTGAGCTCGTCGACCTGCGACAGCCTCAACTCGCACGGGGCCGTCTCCGTGAGGAAGAACCAGTTCCCTCCCCAGGCCACGTCGCCCACGACCGGACCGTGGCCGGGGACCTCGACCCGGACCGCGGACCGGGACCGGAAGCTCGGAACGTTGGTGACGGTGACCCGGTGGTCGGCGGCGAGCTCGGCGCCGACGGCCCCGACGGGCGTGTCGAACCGGTGGAGCCCGGGACCGATCCGGCCCAGGTGCTCGAGGGTGGCGACCACGCCGATCGTGCCGTGGCCGCACATGCCGAGGTAGTCCGCGTTGTCGAAGAAGATGACTCCGGACGCCGCTCGGGGGTCGTCCGGCGGGCAGAGCAGCGCGCCCACCGCGACCTCCGAGCCGCGCGGCTCGGCGACGAGCGCCCGACGGAATCCGTCGTGCTCCGCGCGGAACCGGTCCCGGCGCTCGGCGAGCGTCCCGGAGCCGAGCGCCGGTCCGCCCCCGAGGACCACCCGCGTCGGCTCGCCTTCGGTGTGCGAGTCGACGACCCGCACCCGACCGACCGGCTCCCGAGCGTGCATCGCGTGCCGCCCATCCCCAGCCGCTCCCTTCGAAAGGCTTTCCCCGGGCCGCCGCACCTTATCTATCCCGGGCGGACCCGCGGTATCCGAGGGAAGGACGCGATGGGCTCCGCCGGCGAGGTTGGGTTCGGCCTGGCCACGGCCGTCGGGTACGGCTCGGCGGACTATCTCGCCAAGACCACGGCGGACCGGGTGGGCTTCTTCGGGAGCCTCTGGTACCTCGAGGTGTTCGGCACCCCGCTCGTCGTCGCGCTCGCGATCCTGTTCGAGGGCCTGCCGCCGCTCCCGCTCCGACCCCTGCTCCTCCTCGTCGGACTGTCGCTGGTCGGCTTCGCGGGCGGATACTTCCTGTACCGGTCGTTCGAGTTCGGGACGCTGGCCGTCGTCTCGCCGCTCGCGAGCGGGTACCCGGCGCTCATCGTCGTCCTCGCGGTCGTGCTCCTCCACGAGGCGCTCACGGTACCGGACCTCGCGGGGATCGTCCTCACGATCGTCGGCCTCGTGCTGATCTCCCGCGTGCAGACCGACCGGCCGTCCCCGGCGAAGAGCGACCGGATCGGGATCGCCTCCGCGTTGGTGGCGTTCGCCTGCTTCGCCGTGTTCTACTTCGGCCTCAAGCTCGTCGTGGGCCCGATCCCGCCGATCATGTCCGCCGCGGTGACCCGGCTCACGGCGCTCCCGCCCGTCCTGGTGCTCGCGCTCGTGCGAAAGTTCCCGAAGGTGCCGCCGGCCGGGCTCCGGGTTCGTGCCGTCGGGATCGCCGTGCTCGACAGCCTCGCCCTCGTGGCGTACAACGTCGGCATCACCGTCTCCCCGTCCCTCGCGGTGCTCGGTACCGTCAGCGGCCTGTTCAGCGCGGTGACCGTCCTCTGGGCGGTGGTCTTCCTCCACGAACGGCTCGGGAGAGCCCAGTGGCTGGGCGCCGCGATGATCTTCGCCGGGATCGCCGTGCTGTCGCTCGGCGGTGGATGATGCCCGAACGGCCCGCACTGACGGACGGCGAGGTCGAGCGAGCCCTCGTCGAGGCGAGCCGGGCGGTGTCCGCCGACCCGGCGTTCGCCGGGGTCTACACCGGGCCGCCCTGGCCCATCCTCCCGACCGGGGCGGCCGGGTCGGGCTGGAAGCTCGCCGTGCTCCGTCGGCGCCCGGCGGGAGGCGCGGACCACTGGGGGCACGTGTTCCTCGTCCGGCGCGGCGCCCCCGCCTCGGTGTCGATCGAACCCGAGCGGCTGGGGCTGAGCGGGACCCGGGAGGCCGGGGTCGAGCCGGTACCGGGCCGACCGGACCTGCCGGACCTCGTTGCGTTCGCGCGCCCTACGCAACCGGCCACCGCGGCCGAGCTCCGCCGGTACGCGGGTCGGCTGCTCGACCGCCTTGCGGACCGTCTCGTCCGTCCGCCGTCCGGGGCTTAGCGCGGAGCGACCTCGCGTCGGCGCGAGGCCCGGGCCCCCGGGGCGGCCGCGCCCGCGTCCGTCCCGGCGGCGAACCGGTGCAGCTCCCGCAACCCCGCCATCGTGGCGCCCGTCCCGGCGACCCCCGCACCGGTCACGGTATAGGTGAGAGCCAACCCCCGGACCGCGGTGAGGATCCCGCCGGCGTACTGGCCCACGGGGGTCAACGCGAAGCTCCCGACCTCGTCCGCGGCGAACACCCTCCCCAGGAGCTCGTCGGGGACGCGCCGCTGGATCAGGACGACCAGAACCGTCGTCACCATCCCGATCAGCACGCCGTAGGCGAACAGGGCGACGAGCACCGCGACCGTCGAGTGCGTGAACGGGAACACCAAGAGCGAGGCCCCGTCGAGGACGACGCAGACCGCGAGGAAGGCGCCGGGCCGGCGCTCGTACCGCACGAGCGATACGGCGGAGCACCCCACCGCGGAGCCGATGCTGGCGGCGAACGCGAGCGCGCCCAGCACGTCCGGCCCCTGGACGAGCCAGTCCCGGACGTAGAGCGGTATCTCGACGGAGGCCATCGCGCCCAGGAAGTTGAGCGCGAGCGACACCAGCGTAATCTCGAACAGGCCCGTCCGGCCGGTCAGGTACCGAAACCCCTCCACGAGATCCCCGCGGAACGTCCGCCCGCTGAGCTGCCGCGTCCCCGTGAGGTCCCGCTCGATCGTCCCGAGCGAGACCGCGGTCACCTCGAGGAAGGCGAGCGGGAGGAACAGCGTAAGGACCGGTCCGAGCGGGCCGAGCATCAGGCCGGCGGCGAGCGCCGACGAGCCCGCGAGGACCAGCCCGACGGTCAGCACCTGGCCGTTGGCTCGCGTGAGCCCCTCGGCTTCGACGACCTGGGGCACCGAGGCGTAGAACGTCGGTCGGGCCAGCGCGGCCGCGACGACGACCACCGCCCAGAGGGGGAGCGAGAGGACGAACCACTCGGGAACGTAGAAGCCGGCGGCGAGGGGGATCGCGATGGGTCGGGACGGGTCGAGGAACAGCACGACGGCGATCGCGGCGACGGCGCCGAGGCCGAGCAGGTTGGCGAGGCGGAGCAGGAACCGGCGCTCGAACCGGTCGGAAAGCGTCCCGGAGAAGACCGCCATCGCGAGGATCGGTACGGTACCGGAGACGCCGAGCAGCGCGAGCGAGAGCGCGCCGAACATCGCGTGGGCCGGAAGCGTGGCCGGGTAGGCCTCGACGACCGTCCACTGGAGGATGATGCCGACCGTCGGGACGGCCGCATAGGCCGCTGCGCTCGCGAGCAGCAGGCGCAGGAAATCGGATGGTGGTGCCGACTCTGGAGAGCGGACCAATCGGTCCCCCTGCCCGCGTCCGACCCGGGGTCCCCCCGATAAGTCTTCCGTCGCCGCGCGGGTGGGTGGACGGTCGGACGGACGAACACCGTACCCCCGAGTGGTGCCCGAAACGGGAGCCGATACGACTCGTTTATACTCCATCACCCTCCGACCGCCGGCGTCGCACCGTGCGCGTGCTCCACCAGGATCCCCGGACCGGCCTCCTGCGCCTCCGGATCGAGACCCCGAGCGACCTCTGGCGGGTCGCCCGGCTCGTCCAGCCCGGCGATCGCGTCGGCGCCTCCACGACCCGACGGGACCCCGAGGCGCCGGCCGACACCCCGGCCGCTCAGCGGGAACGGCGGCGGGTCTGGCTCGTCGTGCGGGCGGAACAGGTCGAGTTCCATGGCTTCTCGCGCCACGTCCGCGTGACCGGACCGATCGCGGAGGGCCCGTTCGACCTCGGCCGGCACCACACGCTCGAGCTCGACGAGGGCGACGAGCTCACGGTCCAGAAGGACGAGTTCACGCCCTCGGACCGGGCGCTCGTCGAGGAGGGGATCCACCACCGCGGCGACCAGCGGATCCTCGTCGCCGCCGTCGACTGGGGCGACTCCGCGATCGTCCGCGTCCGCGACCGAGCGATCGAGCCGGTCGCCGAGGTCAACCGGACGGTCTCGGGCAAGCGGTATCGCGAGGGGACCGGCGCGAAGGACCGGGCGCAGTACGTGGAGGAGCTCGTCGGGATCCTCCGCCGGGAGCTTCCCGGGGCCCAGGCGGTCGTGATCGTCGGGCCGGGCTTCCTCAAGGAGGAGCTGTCGCGGACGCTCCTCGAGCGCGACCCGGCCGCCCGGGGGAAGGTCCGGGTCTACCCGACCGCCGAATCGGGCGCCGTAGGCCTCCAGGAGTTGTTCCGCTCGGGCCGGGCGACCGAGGTGCTCTCGGAGAGCGTCGCCGCCCAGGAGGCGGACCTCGTGGAGCGCCTGGTCACGGCCCTCGGCGGCGGGCGACGCGCCGCGGTCGGCGTGGCGGAGGTCGAGGAGGCGCTCGGGCTCGGCGCCGTCGAGACGCTCGTCGTGCACGAGGAGCTCCTGCGGGACCCGAGGGTCGGGCCGATCCTGGAGGAGGCCCGGCGGGGCCGCGGGCGGGTGTTCGTCGTGCGCGGCGAGGGGGAGGCGGGCCGTCGGTTGGCGGCGCTGGGGAAGATCGGTGCGTTGCTCCGGTTCGATTTCGCGCCGTCGCGTCCCCGGGGTCCCGGTCCGGCCGTTCGCTGACGCGAACGGGGTACGGCCCGACCCGGGCCCATGCCGCCGGACGGCCTACGGGATCGCCTGGACCGCTTCGCGGAGGTCCTCGAACCGCCGCTTCAGGTCCTTCAGCGCGAACCGCAGCGCCTCGCGCGCGGTGAGGCTCCCGTCGGTCTCGAACCGGAACAGGAAGTCGGTGTCCGACGGGGTGACCTTCGCCGAGCCGTGCGGGCAGGTCTGCTCGCAGGCGAAGCAGAGGATGCACTTCGTCTCGTCCGTGACCTTGACCTTCCCCTCCTCGTACTGGAGGATGTCCACCGGACAGGAGGCGGCGACGCGCTGCAGGCACGCCTCGGAGCAGCCCGCGTGCTTCGCGATCTGCACCTGGGGCCGCGGGGACGACCCCACGGCGTGCGACACCTGGAACTTGGCGTGGTCGCGGGCGGTGCCGACGACGGCGGTGGCGTAGGCGAGCAGCGCCTGGCGCGAGCCGAGCCGCACGATCGGCACCTCCGGCTCGAGGACCGCGAGCGTCGGGTCGCCGAGCGGGACCAGGTCCTTCGCGTACACCGTGCAGGGCCCCTTCCGGTCGATCGAGTAGATCACCTGGCAGTGGGGGCAGCCCTCGCCGTGGCAGGTGCACTCCGACTTCTTGCGGAACTGGCCCAGGTCCGTTGGGATCGGGAGGAGGCCCAGCCGGTGCGCGATCGCCTCGTCGAACATGCTCGTCGAGGAGTCGTAGTCCTTCCCCGTGGCTTCGTCCCGGATCGGGCCGAGATGGAACTCGACGTCCTCGATCGCGAGCTTCGGGAGGTCCGCGATGAGCGTCCGCCGGATGGCGTTCACCCGGCCGGTGCTCCCCTCGGTGAACTCCAGCTCCGCGCCGCGGGTGCCGAGCTCCCGGATCTCGACCTCCATCCTACACCCTCCGCCCGCGCCGACCGCCCTTCGGCTTCGTGCCGTCGTGCGGGACCGGGGTCACGTCCTCGATCCGGTTGATCTTGAGCCCCGCGCGCGCGAGCGCCCGGATCGCGGCCTGCGCCCCGGGGCCGGGCGATCGGCTCTTGTTCCCGCCGGGCGCGCGGACGCGGACGTTCAGCGAGTCGTATCCCTTCTCGCGGATGATCCCCGCGACCTGGTCGGCGCACTTCATCGCGGCGTACGGGCTCGACTCGTCGCGCGCCGCCTTGACGACCATCCCCCCGGTCGCCTTCGCGAGCGTCTCCGCGCCCGTGACGTCGGTGACGGTGATGTGGATGTTGTTGTAGCTCGCGAAGATGTGCGCGATCCCGGTGCGTCCCATCGATCAGGCCCCCTCCGCCGGCACCGCGGCCGGCGGCGCTTCGGTCCCGGCGCCGGCGCGCGCCTTCTCGCGCATCGCCGCCCGCAGCGGGTGGTCCTCGTTCTGGAACGGGCTCGTCGGGGAATAGCCGATCGTCGGCTCGTCGCCCCGCCGCACCAGGTAACCGGGACGCGTCAGACGATGGTCGCCCACGATCACATGGCCGTGGACGATCATCTTCCGCGCGCTGACGGCACTCGGGGCGAGCCCGCGCTGGAACACCTGCCACCCCAGCCGGCGCTCGAGCAGCCCGTCGATCGAGAGCGCCAGGACGTCGTCGAGCGAGGGGGCGCCGGCCGGGAGCAACCCCTGCCGGGTCAGCCGGTCGAGCAGCCACTGGTTCTCGCGGGTCGCCTGGACCTCCCCCGCGCGCAGCCGCGCCTGGAGCTCGCGCGCCTGCCGCCGGAAGTTCCGGAGGGTCGACTGCGCCTTCCACAGCTCGCGCTTGTTCTTGAGCCCGTACTTCTGTACGAGGCGGCGTTCCTCCTCCATCCGGGCCGCCTCCCACGGGTGCTTCGGGGTGTCGTAGGTCCGTCGGAGGAATTTGGGGTCTCCCATCGGTCCACTCCCCTACGCCTTCGCCGGCGGGTTCTTCGGGGCGGCGCTCCCCTCCGCCGCGGGCTTGGAGCCGGGACGGGCCGTCGCGGGGGCCGCCGCG
>JASHRQ010000129.1 GCA_030037265.1 Thermoplasmata archaeon
CGTCGATGCCGGAGCCCTACGAGGAACCCGCCGGGGGGGACGCCGGTGGCGTCGACCCGCCCGAGCTGTCGGAGGCGGGAGGCGTCGGGCTCGAGGGCGGCGAGCTCTCCTTCCACTCGGGAGGGGACCCGGCCGGTGGAGAACCCGTCCCGCCGCTCGGACTCATGACCATCGTCGCCGGCGGCTGGCGCCGGCGCAGCGCGAAGTAGACGAGCGAGCCGACGACGAGCACGACGATGAGCAGCACCAGCAGTCCGACGGTGAAGCCGCTGCCCGCACCGAGCTCGTAGCTCAGCGCCGAAGGGCTCGCCTGGACGTTCACGCCGACCGTCGTCGAGTAGCTGCAGCCGAGCAGGCAGCCCGGCGCGGTGGGCGCCGCGTCCACGACGAGCGCCTGCGACCCCGACGGGGTGTAGGACGGGATCGTGAACGAGAACGTCCCGGACGACGCGTGCGCGGTGAACGCCCGCACCTCGACCGAGTCGAAGTACGCGGTCACGGCGAGCGCCGACGCGGCCGGGGCGATCCCGAGCGCGACCAGGTGGTAGCTCACCTGGATCGTCTGGCCGGGCTGGTAGCTCCCGTCGGCGTAGCTCGAGGGCGTGACGATCCCGGCGAAGACCGAGTAGCTGTCGAGCTCGGTGGCCTCGACGGTGCCCTGCGCGAACATCCCGAGGCCCGGCGCCTGCGCCCAGACGAGGAACTCGTACGACGTCGAGGCCGCCGAGCTCGGGACCGTGAACGACACGGCGTCGTTCGAGACCGTCCCGGATGCCACGACGGTGTCCCGGTCGTCCAGCGCGCGGTACCAGAGCGTGGCGCCCGAGAAGACCGACCCCTCGGTGGTGACGCTCACGGTGATCGTGTTGCCGGGCACGTACGTCGACGGGCTCGCCTCGAGCGAGAGCTGGGGCGGCGAGACGTACGCGACCGCCTCCGCGTCCGCCGAGTTCGTCGCGTTGGTCGCGACGACGAGCACCTCGATCTCGCCCGTGTAGTTGAGCGGGATCGGGACCGTGAACGTGCCGCTCGACGCCGTCGACGTGATGTTCCCGATGCCGGCGAGCGAGTCGTTCGTGAGATAGATCTCCTCCCAGACGCGCACGGAGTACGGCCCCGTCGCGGTGACGTTCGCCGACGCGACGCTCCAGGTGAGCGTCGCGGTGTCGCCGCCGAAGTACTGGCCGGCGTTGAACGCGAGCGTGAGGTACGTCGACGGGGTCGTGGAGTAGATCTCGAACGTGACGTTATCGTACGCCCGGTTCGACACGAGCGTGCCGTTCACCGGGGCGACGGCACTCAGGTTGACCGCGTTCCGGCCGGCGGTCGTGGAGAACGCCGTGCCGGTCGCCTGGAAGCTGAACGCGATCTCCCCCGACGCGTTCGAGACGACGGTCGCCGGCGGGCTCCCCAGCGGCGTCACGACCGCGGCGCCGTTGTGGAACGAGATGCCGACGGAGATGCCCTGGGCGGGCACCGTCTCCCCGGTGGCCGGGTAGTACAGCTCGAGCGCGGCCGAGCCGAACACCGTGGAGTTCGTCACGAAGTCCGCGGCGTCGCAGCCGAACGGCCCCTCCGGGTACGCGCAGAGGCGGACCGAGTCGAAGCGGAGCTCCCCGACGTCGATCGCGACCGCGGTCGACTCGTTCTCGATGACCTGGGTCCCGTTCCGCGTCTGGGCCCAGAGGGTGAGGTCAAACGCCGTGCCGACCTCCGCGTTGCCGGGGATGCTGACCGGGAAGGAACCCGCGTTCGTCGGGTGGGACACCGTGACGATCGAGCCGTGCGTCACGACGCCCGCGACCGTCCAGCTCGTGTCGTAGGAGAGGTTGAACGGGGCCGAGTACGGGCTGTCGTTGACGGCCGCGGCCACGTAGTAGTAGACCGGTACCGAGGCGCCGGGCAGCACGACGGACTGGGCCTCGTCCGCGTTGACCCGGAACGTGTGGACCGTGAAGTTCTCCGAGGCGAAGCCCCCCACGGCGCCCGAGATCGTGATGTTCCAGGTCCCGCCGTACAGCAGGCCGAACGGGATCGCGTAGTACCGACCGTAGTCGGAGCTCACGTTCTCGCCGCTCGTCGTGTTGACGGTCCAGGAGGCGACCGGGTTGGTGAGGTGGTCGCGCGAGGCGTTGTAGTCGTTGATCTGGACGACCGCCTGGTCGTCCGAAGGGTCGGTGGCACGGAAGTAGATGTAGCCGGGCAAGTAGGCCACGGGGGTCGGGCCCACGCCGTACTCGGTCTCGCAGAAGTCGTCCACGTCGGTCGAGCAGATCGCCACGGTGGTCGCCGCCGCCCGAAGGCCCCCCGATGGAGCGGCCGAGGCGGCCGGAGCTGTCGAGAAGCTGAGTCCCGAGCCCAGGGCCGCGAAACCGGCCAGGAGCAAGACGGCGGTTGCCACGATCGCCCACGCTGTGCGACGCATGGCTCTGAACTCGCGAAGTTCCCCTATTTGATGATTACCGGACACTGGGCTTCGCGGAAATACGGTCGAAGACCCGCCCCGCGCGCCGAACCTCGACCGGCGCATGGGGCGAGCGCGGCGGGCTCGCCGGGCCCCTCCGTGACGAGCCCGGCGCCGCGCCGACGAGACGATTTAAGCCGGACCGCCTCCTGAGGCGCGGCCATGTCCGAAGTCCTGCCCGGTATTCATCAGGTGGAGGGCGTCGACCCGAGCCCGGACTTCTCTACCCATGTGTACCTGCTGAAGGACAAGGGGGACCGGTGGATCCTCATCGACACGGGGCTCCCGGGCTCGGCGCCGAAGATCGAGGCGTACCTGCGGAAGCAGTCGATCCCCCCGTCGTCCATCTCCGCGATCCTGCTCACGCACCTGCACCGGGACCACACGGGAAGCCTCGCCGCGGCGATCGCCGCCACCCGGGCGAAGAGCTACGCCCACTGGCTCGAGGCCGCGTTCATCGCGTGCGACCCCCCCTACGACGGACCGGGCTCTCCGCCCGCCGAGCCGGTCCAGGTCGACGAGAAGCTCAATGACGGGGACCGGCTCGACCTGGCCGGCGGGATCGTCGCGTACCACACCCCGGGCCACACCCCCGGGCACACGGCGTACTACCTCCCGGAGCGGAAGGTGCTGTTCAGCGGCGACCTGTTCTTCGGCGAGGGAAAGCGCCTCCTCCTGACCCCCAAGGAGTACACCCACCACACCGGGACCGCGCAGGTCTCCGCGCGCCGGGTCGCGACGCTCCCCGTCGACGCGGTCATGACGTACCACGGCGGCCCGCTCCTGACCGGCGGCGGCGCCGCGGTGCAGCAGCTCGTCCGCGGCTTCTCGAAGTAAGGAGGGCGACCCGGATGGAGGGCGACGAGCTGCGCCGGCT
>JASHRQ010000130.1 GCA_030037265.1 Thermoplasmata archaeon
ACCGCCGAGCAGCTCGACGAGACGACGATGAAGCCGGGCCGCCGGAAGCTCCTGCGCGCGACGGTCGAGGACGCGCAGGAAGCGGACCGCCTCCTCTCGGTCCTGATGGGGGAGGAGGTCGAGCCCCGCCGGCAGTACATCGAAGCGCACGCGCTCGAGGTCACGAACCTCGACATCTAGGACCCCCCGGCGCTCCCGCCCGAGCGCAGGAACGGGCGCGGCGGGTCCCCCTCCACGGGTCGGTTCTCGGGTACGCGGGCACCCATTCGCCCGAGTGGGGGTCAGCCCGAGAACGTGGAGATCTGCCGTCGGGCCCAGTCGACGAGATCGGAGGTGAGATACAGGCTCGAGCGCTCGGCCAACGACTCGATCACCTCCAGGGCGGCCCGGCGATCCAGTACTGCCTCCCGGAACGCTCGCGCGACGAGGGCGAGCGAGCCGTGGGCTTCGAGTCCGAAGCGTTCGGCGATTTCGCGAGCGTCGAGATCGTCCGTGAAGAACAGGGGGATTCGCTCCTGGCGCGCGACGGCGATCGAGGTCGCCTCGCCGAGACCGAGCGAGTAGCGCTCGCACAGCAGCGTGGCGAAGTCCCGCGATGCGGAGCGCATCGGCGCTACCGCGCACGGACGCGGGAGCCGGAACTTCGGGCCGAGTTCCCGGACGACCTCCGCGGTCACGCGACCGCTTCGAAGTACGTCGAACGCCCGGCGGCCCCCGGCCTGGTCCAGATGGATCAGAGGCCCGGCGTCGAGGACCGCGACCCTAATCCTTCCCACGCAACCCCCAGTCCACGTCCTGCCGGAGAGCGGCCTCGACGCGCTGGGCGCGCGCGCGCCGGAGCGTTTCCCTCACGGCGTCGCGGATGAGTTCGGAGCGATTGGCGTACCAGCCCTCGCGAATGACTTCGTCCATCTCCACGATCAGCCGCGGAGTCAACTTCGCCGGCACGGTTTCCATGCAAATCGTACCACCAGAGTACTACATACGTCTTGGGTGGGCGATCGCCGGGAGCGCGCGATGAACCCCCCGTTCGGCGCGATCGGGACGGTGCCGGCGCTGGGACACTCCTAACGCTCCGCCGGTTCCCAGCCGGAAGTGAGGCCCCCGGGGTAAGCAAAGCCACCGGGGAGTACGACCGAGGACCCCGGTCGACCTCAACGCGCGGGGAACGGACCCCCGGGGTCTCGACCGAGGGTCACGGGATAGGTTCTTAGACCCGAGTCCGTCCGGCGCCCGATGCCGGCGGAACGGCCGCCTCGATCGACGGTCTTCCGTGGCGGACTCGTCGTCACGCAGGACGCGGCCCGGCGCGTCCGCCGCGCGGACGTCCGCGTCGAGGGTGGACGGATCACGGACGTCGGCGAGGCGGGAACGCTCCGGGCGGAGGAGACGGTCGACGCGCAGCGCCGCCTGCTGGTCCCCGGGTTCATCAACACCCACACGCACGTCGCGAACGCGCCGCTCCGCGGGATCGCCGACGACCGGGACCTCGCGGGGTTCCTGGAGACGATGTTCGCCGTCGACGCCCGGGCGACGGACGAGACGATCGAGGCCGGGGCGGCGCAGGGGATCGCGGAGATGCTGCTCTCCGGCACGACCTCGTTCCTCGACCTGTACTACGGGGAGGACGCCGTCGCCCGCGCCGTCGAGCGGCTCGGGATCCGGGGGTTCCTCGGCTGGGCCGTCCTGGACGCGCAGTTCACGACCCAGCGGGGCGTCCCGCTCGACAACGCCCGCGCCTTCCTGGGCCGGTGGAAGGGGCGACCTCGGGTGACCCCGCTCGTCGCCCCCCAGGGGGTGTACGTCTGCTCGGAGGACACCTGGCTCGGCGCGCGCGACGCGGCGCGCGCGGCGGGCACGTTCTGCCACTTCCACCTCTCCGAGACGCGGAAGGAGGTGCACGAGCTCGAGGCGAAGGTCGGCGACCGGCCGGTGAACTGGCTCGAGCGGATCGGCTTCCTGGGCGACGGGATGGTGGGGGCCCACGGCGTCTGGCTCACGCGGCGCGAGGTCGAGACGCTCGCCCGGCGGCGCGTGGGGATCGCGCACTGCCCCAGCTCGAATCTCAAGCTCGCGACGGGCGGCATCGCCCCGGTCGTCGAGCTCCGGGAGGCCGGGGTCCCCGTGGGCCTCGGGACCGACTCGTCGGCCAGCAACAACTCCCTCTCGATGCTCCGCGAGATGCACGTCGCGGGGCTCCTCCAGAAGCACCACCGGTGGGACGCGACCGCGCTCCCCGCCCAGACGCTCCTCGACCTCGCGACGGTCGAGGGGGCCCGGCTCATCGGCCGGGCGGACGACCTGGGCTCGATCGAGCCCGGAAAGCAGGCGGACCTCGTCCTGTTCCGCCTCGACCACCCCACGCTCGCCCCCGCGCGCCCGGAGGCCGTCGTGTCGCACCTCGCCTACTCCGCCTCCGAGGAGGCGGTCGACTCGGTGTACGTCGCGGGCGAGCCCGTGGTGCGGGCCCGGGAGCTCGTCCGCGAGCCGTGGGAGCGGCTCCGCGCCGCCGCGGAGCGGGCGGCCGACCACCTCTGGGCCCCGCGTTAGGCCCCGGCGATACCGGCGTCCCGAGCGGCTACGGCCGCCGCGCGTAGCCCGTCGAGCAGCTGTCGGGCGATGCGATCGGGCGAGCGGCCCGGCGCGACCTCCTCCAGCGACGTGAGCCACGCCGAGATCGTCTCGGCGGAGAGCCCGAAGAGGTCGGTGAGGCGCTCCGGCTGCTGCCGGTAGACGAGGACCCCGTGATGGAGCAGCCAGCCTCCGCTCAGGTGCTGCGCCGCGCCGCCGAGCACGCGCCCGCCGACGGCGAGGACCGACCCGCCCGGGCCGAGGAGGCAGTACGAGTCGGACCGGTGGGGGGCGGGTTCCCACGCGGCCCGGACCCCCAGCCCCGCGAGAGCGCGCACCACGCCCTCGCCGAGCCGGCCGTAGGCGTGGACGAAGTCCCGGCCGACCGCGGGGTCGTCCCGGGGGAGGACGAGGCTCCAGGCGATGTCGCCGGGTCCGTGCAGGACCGCGAGACCCCCCGAGCCACGGGAGACGACCGGCAGTCCGAGGGCTTCCGCCCGGCGGGCCGCGGAGCCGGTGCTCCGCCGGTCCACGCCCAGCGAGAGCGCGGGGGACCGGAAGCGCGCGACGCGGACGGCGCGGGCCCGAGCCCGGAGCAGTTCGCCGTCGCGGACTGCGTACTCCGCCGGGTCGGTCTCCCCCTCGTCCCGGCACCGGACGGTCTCCGCGTTCGTCACGGTGGTGCGGCGCCCCCGGCCGGCCGGTCACCGTCGGGCGACTGAAACCTTATGCGGGGCCCGCGAGTCGAACCGCCATGGCCGAGCTCGCGAGCTTCCGCCTGCATCCCGGCGACCCCGCGCCTCCGTTCGCGCTGCCGGGCGTGGACGGGAAGACCTGGAACCTCGACGACTTCCGCGACGCGAACTACCTCGTCGTGACCTTCTGGTGCAACCACTGCCCGTACGTTCAGGCGTGGGAGCGGCGGGCGATCGACCTCCAGCGGGAGTACGCCGGCCGCGGGGTCCGGTTCGTGATGATCAACGCCAACGACGCGTCCCGGTACCCGGACGACCGGATGGAGTCGATGGTCGCCCGCGCGAAGGAGAAGGGGTACCCGTTCCCGTACCTCCGGGACGACGCGCAGGACGTGGCGCACGCCTACGGCGCGCTCGTGACGCCGCATCCGATGCTGTTCGGCCCGGACCGGAAGCTCCTGTTCCAGGGCCGGATCGACGACGACGCCGAGCACCCCGACCGCGTCGCGCACCCGTACCTCCGGGACGCGCTCAACGCCGCCCTCGCGGGCCGCCCGATCGCCGCGCCCGAGCTACCGGTGATCGGCTGCTCGGTGAAGTGGCGGAGCTGAGCGCCCGGTCTTCCGGCGCCCCGGCCCCATCGCGCGGACCTCGTCGGCCCGCCGCCGGAACTGCGCGGCGAGCTCGGGACGGACCGGCCGTCCGTCCCGGTCCAGCCGGGCGGCGATCGCCACCTTCCCGGCGAGCGCGCGGGCGAGCTTCCCGCGGCGCGCGCGCGGCGCGCCCTGGATGTCCGGGTGGAGGAACAGGAGGCCGTGGCGGGGCGGCGGCGCCCGGCCCCGGAGATGCTCGAAGAACGCGCGCTCCGCGCCGAGGACCTGGATCGTGCTCGCGGGCAGCCGGGCCATGCGTTCGAGCCCGCCGGCCTGGGCGAGCATCCGCGCCGCGAGCAGCGGCCCCAATAGCGCGGTGAGGTTCGGCGCCGCCTCGGGCAGGCGCTCCGTGAGCGACTCCTCGAGCGCGCGGTGGCTCGCCTCCACGGACCGGAACAGCTCCGCGAGCGTCCGCCGCGCCGCGGCGAGCGCAGCGGGCGGGGCGGACGGCGCCGCCGCGGACCCCGCGGGGGA
>JASHRQ010000131.1 GCA_030037265.1 Thermoplasmata archaeon
ATCACGGCGGCCGCGTTCGGCGCGGCGAACATCCCCATGCCGCACCCCTGGACGTACAGGAGGATCCCCATCTCCCAGTACGCGAAGTTGATGGGGAGGAGCGCGAGCAGGAAGAACGTCACGGCCGCGAGGGCCATGCCCGCCGTCGCGAGCAGCCGCGGTCCCATCCGGTCGGACAGGTGGCCGCTCAGCGGCCCGGCGGTCAAGAAGCCAAAGATCATCGGCATCATGAACACCCCCGCCCAGAACGGCACCTGGGCGAACGCGTAGCCGTGGAGCGGGAGCCAGATCCCCTGGAACCAGATCACCAGCAGCAGCATCATCCCGCCGCGCGCGAGCGACCCCAGGAACGCCCCCGAGGTGCCGGCCGCGAACGACCGGACCTTGAACAGGTCGAGCCGGAACATGGGGTCCTTCACCCACCGCTCGACGAGCAGGAACGCCACGAGGAGCCCCGCCCCCGCCGCCAGCGCGGCGATCACCCACGGGTCGGCCCAGCCGGTGCTCGAGGTGCCGTACGGGAGGAGCCCGTAGGTGACGGCGACCAGGACGAGCGTGAGCCCCGCCGCGAACGTCGAGTTCCCGAGGAAGTCGACCCGCTGGCCGGCCCGGCGCGTCGAGATCTCCTTGAGCCGCGCGTAGGCCCAGATCGTGCCGATGACGCCGACCGGCACGCTCACGAGGAAGATCAGCCGCCAGGTCGGGAGGACGAACGGGCCGATGTGCAGGTCCGGGATCGAGGCGAGGATCCCGCCGGTGATGAGCCCCACCATCGAGCCGCCGATGAAGGCGATCTGGTTGATCCCGATCGCCTTGCCCCGCTCC
This sequence comes from Thermoplasmata archaeon, assembly GCA_030037265.1. Taxonomy (GTDB): domain Archaea; phylum Thermoplasmatota; class Thermoplasmata; order Lutacidiplasmatales; family UBA184; genus JAKIWV01. The sequence goes on from JASHRQ010000131.1 coordinate 826, forward strand.
GTCGGCGGGAAGGCGTCGGTGAGGAGCGCCGCGGAGTTCGCGAACAGGAACGACGCCCCGACCGCCTGGATGAGCCGGAAGCCGACCAGCATCCAGGCCCCCGTGGCGCCCGAGAACGGCTCCAGGAACAGGAGGACCGAGCCGGAGGAGAAGATCGCGAACCCCATGTTGTACATCCGGGCCCGTCCCCACATGTCGGAGAGGCGGCCGATCGTGACCAGCAGGGTCGCGGTCACGACCCCGTAGCCGAGGAGGAGCCAGATGAGGATCGGGAAGCTGCCGGGGAGGAACGGGTCGACGCCGAGCCCCCGGAAGATCACGGGGAGCGAGATCAGCACGATCGTCCCGTCGAGCGACGCCAGCAGCGCGCCGAGCGTTGTGTTCGACAGCACGGTCCACTTGTACGCGACCATCGGGCCCCCTACGCGGCCGCCCGGGACGACCGGCGCGCCAGGATCTCGGCGACCTCGCGGGCCCCGGTCCGGAGCGCGGCCAGGCCCTCCGGGCTCATCTCGTCGGTCAGTTCCCGGAACAGCCGCTCGACGCGGCGGCTCGCCGCCCGGTACGCCGTCCGCCCGCGGGGCGTCACCGTGAGCACCGTCCCGCGCCGGTCGTTGGGATGCGGGGCCCGGCGCACGAACCCGCGGCGCTCGAGCCGGTCGATGAGCTGCGTCGCCGCCGCCGGCGAGAGGCCGAGCGTCCTCGCGAGGGCGCTCGGACGGCTCGGGTGGGCGCCCGTCACGTACAGCGCGCGGAGGTCGGTCGTCCCCATGCCTTCGGGCGAGACCGCGCGCCGCGCCTCGCGCATCAGCGCGGCGACGCTCCGTCGGTACTCCTCCAGCGGGCCGGCGGAGAAGCGGCTCAGCCCCCGGGGCAACGCGAGGGCCGACCGGCCGGGCTCCGCCTCGTCCATCGGGCCCTCTTGTTCCGGACCGAATATTACGGCGCTGTAGTACATGTCGCTACTCGCGCCGCGGGCGGAGGGCCCCTCGCGGGATCGGGCCCCGACCCCGGCCGGCGCCCCGGCGGCGGCCGATCGGCGCCCCCCGTGGAGCGGGCCGGATATCCTTTGTACTCCGCTCGACCCGTGGGGGCCGTGCTCCGCTCCACGTTCCTCCACCTTCCCGGGGTCGGCCCCTTCCTCGAGGCCCGGCTGTGGCAGGAGGGGATCCGCGACTGGGAGGAGCTCCGGACGGCGCCCGAGCTCCCGGGGGTCCCGCGCGAGCGCCGGGCCGAGATCGAGCGCGCGCTCGACCGGAGCGAAGCCGCGCTCCGGGAGGGCGACGCGGCCTGGTTCGCCCATCGTCTCCCGACGGCGGAGGCGTGGCGGATGTATCCGGAGTTCCGGGCGCGGGCGGCGTTCCTCGACATCGAGACCACGTCGCTCTCCCCGCAGGAGGGGATCGTCACGGTCGTGACCGTGCACGGCGGGGGCGCCACGCGGAGCTTCGTCGCGTACGACGATCTCGAGGAGCTGCCGGCCTACCTCCGCGGGTTCGCGATGCTGGTGACCTTCAACGGGATCCTGTTCGACGTGCCGTTCCTCGAGATCCGTTTCCCGGGCCTCGTCGCCCCGCCGGCGCACGTCGACCTTCGGTTCCTCCTGCGACGCCTGGGCATCACCGGCGGGCTGAAGCGGATCGAACAGGCGCTCGGGATCGGGAGCCGATCGGGCGTCGAGGGGGTCCAGGGACTGGACGCCGTCCGGCTCTGGGAAGACGCCCGCCGCGGCGTCGCCGGGTCCCTCGAGAAGCTGGTCGCCTACAACCGCGCCGACACCGTCAACCTGGAGCCGCTGCTCGAGTACGGGGTGCGGGAGCTCGAGGCGCGCCTGCTCCCGCCGCGGCTCGCCCCGCCCGCGTGACCGTCGGGCTCACCGCGGAGGGCTCGGCCCCACCACCACCGGCCCCGGCGGCGGGATCGGCTCGCCGTCGGCCGGCGGGACCGCGGCGCGGACCCGGTCCGCGGCCTGGGCGCAGTACTCGGCCGACGAGTCGATGTGCAGGTAGTGCCGCCCGTTCGCCCGGGCGACGGCCGCCACCGTCCCGGTGCCGCCGAACATGTCGAGCACGGTGTTCCCCCGGTAGCTGTAGAACTTCACGAGGCGGCGGATGAGCTCCTCCGGGAACGGGGCCGGGTGCCCGCGACGGCTCCGCTCCGGCGGGATCGCCCAGAACCCGTCGGAGAACGTCTGGAACTCTGACGCCGAGATGTCGATCGCCGCCCGGTCGCCCGGGAGCCTCCAGCTGCCCTTGGAGAAGACGAGCACGTACTCCCACGACGGGATCACGTGCGGGTTCGCGGGACTCCGCCAGCTCCCCCAGGCCGTGCGCCGGCCCATCGTCTGCTTGTACCACAGGATCTCGGTCCGGAGGAGGAACCCCAGGTCGCGCAGGTCGTGGGTCAGCTCGTGGTGGAGCGGCCGGAAGTTCTTGATCGACGTGGGCGCCACGTTGAGGCAGAACCGGCCCCCCTCGACGAGGACGCGCTGCAGGTCGACCCACACCTCCTTGAGCCACGCGAGGTACCCGTCCGCGCTCCGACGGTCCTCGTAGCCCGCGTAGGCGATCCCGACGTTGTACGGCGGCGAGGTGATCGCGAGGTGCACCGAGGCCGGTGGCAGCTCGCGCAGCACCGCCTGGGCGTCCCCGCAGATCACCGCGTCCCGCGCCGGGACCGTCCGCCCGGTCGCGGGTCCCGGGGGTCCGGCGCTGCGGGCGGCGGCCACGGGCCGGGGAACCCCGGTCGGGGGAAGAAGGTTATCGGCCCGTCGGGCTCCGTCGCGCGGTCGATGGAGTCGGTCCGCTCGTACCTGACGGGGCTCGAATGC
>JASHRQ010000132.1 GCA_030037265.1 Thermoplasmata archaeon
GGCGGCCCTCGCGGCGCGCGAGGCCGACCGGCGCGGCGCGGAACGGCGACTCGTCGAGGCGACGGCGGCGGCTCGCGAGCTGGCCGAGCTCGTCACCGACGGAGTCTGCCCCCGGTGCCACCGGCCGATCGCGCCGGGCGAGTTCGAGCCGCATCGCGCCGAGGCCGAGGAGCAGGTGCGGACCCTCTCGGCGCAGCTCGCGGACTCCGAGTCCGCGCTCGTCCGCGCGCAGGAGCGGCTCGCGGCGCGGACGGAGGAGGATCGGTCGCGCACCCGGTGGGACCAACTCGAGGAACGACGCGCCGAGGCCCGACGGGCCGTCGAGCGGGCCGGACAGATCGAAGCCCGGGCCACGGAACGGCACGCGCGCGGCCTCGCGGAACGGGACGCGGTCGAGCGGAAGCTCGCCGCGCTCCTTCCGTCCCTTGCCCTCCGCACCCCGCTCGCGACGGAACTGGACGCGGCGAACGCGGCCCTGGCGAGCGCCGAACGGGCCCGGCAGGAGGCGGAGGCCCGGGCGGTCCACCTGGACGACCTCGAGCGGCAGGCCGTCGAGCGGGAACGGGAGCGGGACCGCAGCTCCGCCGAGGAGGCCGAGGCCGGCCTCCAGCTCGCGCAGGCGAGGTCCGAGGTGGAGGCGGCTCGGGCCAAGGCCGCCACCGCACCGGACGCGCCGGAGGAGTGGACCCGGGCCCGGTCCGCCCGGGACGCCGCGGACCGGACGGAGGCGCAGCTCCGGGAACGACGCGCCGAGGCCGCGCGGTCGGAGGCCGAGGCGTCGGCGCACCGGGAGGAGGTCCGTCGCCGGCTCGAGGAGCGCGAGGCGAACCGCCGGGCGGGCGTCCGGTGGCGGCGGCTCGCGGAGTGGCTCGATGGGGAGTTCCGGTCGGCGATGCAGGAGACCGAGAGCCGGCGCCTCGCCCGCGCGCGGCAGGCGTTCGAGCGGTACTTCGCCCGCTACTTCACCGCGCTCGTCGACGACCCCGCGCTGTCGCCGCGCGTCGACGAGCGGTTCGCCCCCTCGGTCGACGTCGGCGGCGAGGAGACCCCGGCGGAGGGTCTCAGCGGCGGGGAGCGGACCGCGCTGGCGCTCGCGTACCGGCTGGCGCTGGGCCGGGTGGTGCGCGACGCCGACCGGCTCGCGCTCGACACGCTGATCCTGGACGAGCCGACGGAAGGGTTCTCGCACGAGCAGAACCTCCGGATGGCCGACCTGCTCGAGAGCCTCGGCCTCCCGCAGGTGATCCTCGTCTCGCACGAACGCCAGCTCGAGGGGGTCGCGGACCGGATCTACCGCGTCGAGAAAGCGGGAGGGACCTCCCGCCTCGCGGCGGCCGGGGACGAGGCGCCGCCCGAGGGCCCGACCGAGGTGGACGGGGCCCGGGCCGCGCCGGGGACCCCGTCGACCGGCCCCCGCCGCCGGCGGGCGCGGACCGTGCCGCTCGACGCCCCGGGTCCCGTCGTGCCCTAGGACAGGTGGTTCCGGAACTCGCGGCCGTCCCACGGCTCGACGCCGGCGAGCTCCAGGTTCTCCGACAGGTGCGCGGGCTCCTTCTGGCCGATGAGCGGGCCGATCGTCCCGGGCGCCGACCGCGCGAACTGGATCGCCGTCTGCGCTGCCGTGAGTCCGTCGGTCACCGGACCCACGCGGGCGAGCTGGCCCTGGAGGAGCGGGACGCTCGTGAAGCAGCCGAGCCCGAGCCTCCGCGCCGCGTCGAACAACGGCAGCCGGTCTCCGTTCACCGTCTGCGTCCGGGCGACGGACGCTTCCGGCATCCCCAGGCTGAACGGGAACTGGACGTACCGGAGGCCGTGCGCATCTCCGCCGACCGCGCGCGCCTCCGCGACGGCGGTCTCGAGCGAGAAGTACGCGGGCGAGGAGCGCGGCACGCGGAGGCAGTCCCACGTGGCGAGACCGTACGCGCCGATCCACCCCTTCGACCGGAACTCCTCGTACAGGCCGAACGCCTCGCGGAGCCGCCGGCGGAACTCGTCCGGTCCGACGGACGGGAGCTGCGCGTCCGGCGCGTTGTGGAGGTACAGGAGGTCCACGGTCTCCAGGCCCAGGTTCCGCCGGCTCCGCTCGAACTGGTCGCGGAGGTACGGGACGCTCATCGCGTGGCAGTCGTCGACCACATCGGCCGGGTCGAGGACCTCGCGGGCCAGAAGCTCGGCCTCGACCCACTGGCTCGGAGAGAGCCGGGACTCCGCGTCGGGCGCGAGGTAGCCGTTCTTCGAGGCGACGAACACCTCGTCCCGGCCCACGACCCCGCGGTCGATCGCCCGGGCGACGGCGCGGCCGACGCACCGCTCCGCGCGCTGGTGCCGGTAGTTGATCGCGGTGTCGACGACGTTCACCCGGCCCGACGCCAGGCAGACCCCGACGGCCTCCTCCACCGCCCGGTCCGTGTCGGAGTCCGGCGCGCCGATGTACGTTCCGAGGCCGATGGACGAGAGCTCGAGTCCGCCGGGAGCCACCCGGAAATGCGACCCCGGCAGCCGCCGGCCGGCCCGTCCCCGCTCGGCGAATCGGCGCGTGCCCTCGGCGGAAGCCGCCCCGGAGAGTCGGGGCACGGCGGCTTCGACCCGCGGGGGGCTCAAAAGGTCTGCCGGTCGGCCCGACCGGCCGGAAGGCCCCCAGCCTCAAGACCGACGCGGCGGTGCCGGC
>JASHRQ010000133.1 GCA_030037265.1 Thermoplasmata archaeon
CGCCGGACGGCGGGCGTCCCGCCCCCCGCGACGACGAGGCCGACGTACGCGAGCTTCCGCCGGCGCGCCTCGGCGGCCAGCGCCTCGAGCGCCGGGCGGTCCGCCGGGTCCGGAAGGTGCCGGTGGAGCTCGCCCCGGAGGTCGTCCGGGCCGACGAGCGTCGGGAGGCGGTTCGCCCGGGCCGCCTCGATCTCCCCGCGGTTCTCCCGGATCTCCGGCGGGATCCACGGAAGGCCGAGCGACCGGTATACCTCCTCCTCGGTGGCCCCCGCGACGCGCTCCTCCCCGCGGAAGACGCCGTACTCGTTGACCTTCAACTCCCGGTCGCGGGCGAGGGAGCGCAGGGCGACGTTGTGGTCCTTGGAGCCGGTGAAGTACTGGAGCGCCGCGCCGAAGCTCGCGGGCTCGACGACCCGCAGGTCCACCTGCACGCCCGGCGCGTGGACCACCGTCGCCTTCGTGTCGCCGTGGAGCACGACGGACCGGACCCCCGGGAGCCCGGTGAAGGCGGCGATCGTCTCGGTCGGGGCGGTCGACGTCGCGAGGAGGTCCAGGTCGCCGACGCTCTCGCGTCGGCGGCGGAGGCTGCCGGCGACCTCCAGGTGCTGCACGTCCGCCCGCTCCGCGAGCGCCCGGACGATCGAGCGCGCGAGCTCCCACGCCGGGCGGAGCGGGAGCCGGACCGCGCCCGGCGCGGCGGCCGCCGCGGCGACCGCCTCGCGGAGCTTCGCCACCCGCTTCGCGCCGAACCCCGGGACCCCGTCGAGCCGTCCGGCCGCGATCGCGCGGCCGAGCGCGGCCGGGCTGTCGACGGCGAGCTGCGTCAGGAGCCGTCCGGCGGTCTTCGGGCCGAGGCCGGGGAGGCGCATCAGGTCGAGGACGCCGGGCGGGAACTCGCCGCGGAGCCGGTCGAAGTAGTCGATCCGGCCGTCCGCGAGGTACTGGAGGATCTTCTCCCGGAGCGCCTCCCCCACGCCGGGGATCCCGTCGAGGCCGCCCCGCTGGGCGACGTGGCGGAGGTCCTCGCCGAGCGACTCGACCGACCGCGCCGCGCGGCGGTACGCCTCCGGCTTGAACCGCTCGCCGCGGAGGTCGAGCAGGTCCGCGATGTCGTAGAAGATCCGGGCCACCTCGGAGTTCGTCGACATGATCGGCCCGCGGTCCGGCGCCGGAGGACGGCGGACCGCTTACGGTGCTCGGCCGGTCCCCCCGTCGACCCAGACCGGCCGCTCCCGGGCGACGTACCCGAGCGAGCGGTACAGCCGCTCGGCGGCGGCGTTCCCGGCGCCGACGTACAGGGCCGGCTGGGCCCCGGCGGCGAGCGCGGCCCCCGTCGCGGCCGCGACCACGTCCCGCCCGTACCCCCGGCCCCGGTTCGACGGCCGGGTGAAGACGCCGGTGAGGACCCACACCGCGGGGAGGCGCACCTCGGCGCGGGTCACCGCGACCACCCGCGGGCCGTCCCAGGCGGCCCACGCCGGACCGAGGTCGGGGTCGGCGACCGCGTACGCCTCGAGCTCCGCGCCGGGGTTCTGCGCGACGAACTCGAGCAGCGCGGCCCGGTCGCCCGGACCGACCGGCCGCGCCGTGCCGCCGGACGCGGGGACGGCCGTGCCGGGATGCACGAGGAGGTCGATCGGCGCCCCGGGCCGGGCGCCGAGCCGCTCCTCGACCCGGCGCGCCTGGCGTTCGGGGACGACGGCGACGACCGGGGGCGCCGGGAGCCCGAGGAGGAGCCCGTCGTCCCCGGGCCCGTCCGAGACCCAGTGGACGAGCGGGAACGCCAGGCCGCCGTACCAGACGAGCAGGTAGGCGACCGTGGCCCCGTCGCGGCGGAGCGAGACGAACCGGACCCGGCCCGGGGAGTGCTCGAGGTCCCAGACGGCGAACGCGTGCCGGACCGGGTCGACCCGGGCGACCTCGCGGAGCCAGCCGCGGTCGATCCCCTCCCCCAGCTCCTCGCGGGGCGCGTCCACGGTCCGCCCGACGGCCCCGGGCTACATACCGCTCGCGCGGCGGGGGCCGCGCCGCGGGCAACCGTAAAGGCCGAGCGGGACCCTCCGGTCGTCCCGGCGGAGCTCATGCCCCACCACCCGACCCCCGAGTTCCCGGAGCACCTGGAGGCGCTCTACCGGCAGTTCCCGTTCGAGCGGTCGCTCGCGCAGGACCCGCTCTCCTGCGTCCGCCGCCAGGCCCACGACCCGGCGGCGGCGGAGGTCGCCGGCCTGTTCACCGCCACGCTCGCCGTCGGCAACGTCACCGCGATCCGCGGCGCGGTCGCCGAGCTCGAGCGCCGGATCGGCGGGGACTACGCGGGGTTCGTCGAGCGGCCGCCCGCGGAGCATCGGGCGGCGCTCCGGGGCTACCGGCACCGGTGGATCCGGGGGGACCAGCTCGCGCTCCTCGCGCGCCGGGTCGCGGCGGCCCGGGCGGAGTACGGCTCGGTCGGCGAGCTGTTCCGCGCCGGGCTCGAGGAGGGCGGGTTCGCGGGGGGGCTCGACCGGCTGTCGGGGCATCTCCGCGGGGCGCCGGGCGCCGAGGCGGGCCCGCGCGGCTACCGCGCGCTGTTCCCGACGCCGCTCGCGGCGCCGCGGAGCCCGTGCAAGCGGCTCACGCTGTACGCGCGCTGGATGGTCCGGCGGGGGTTCCCGGACCTCGGCGTCTGGTCCGGGGTCGCCCCGTCGGAGCTGCGGATCCCGCTCGACCTCCACGTGCACTGGATCGCCTACCACCTGGGCCTGACCCGGCGGAAGAGCCGGACCTGGCGGACCGTGGAGGAGGTGACGGACGCGCTCCGGGCGGTCGACCCCGACGACCCGATCAAGTACGACTTCGTCCTGTGCCACACCGGGATCTCCGGCGACTGCCCGAAGGCGCGCGACCTCGCGGTCTGCGGGCCGTGCGTCGTCCGGCCGGACTGCCTCCTCTGGCGCCGGCGCGGGGGGGCGTCGTGACCGCCCGCGGCCGCCCCCTCCCGATCGACGCGGGGCTCGTCGACCGGTTCCTCGCGGCGGAGCGAGAGGTCGCCTGGGAGGACGGGCCCG
>JASHRQ010000134.1 GCA_030037265.1 Thermoplasmata archaeon
CGTCTCGCGCTCGCGGCCCGTGGGGCGGGCGCCGGCCGGCTCCCCGCGCGGCGCGAACTTGTAGCCGTAATGGATCACCCCGGCCGCCCCCTCCTCCCGGAGCTTCCGGAAGGTGGCGCGCACGGGGAGGCCGATCCGGACCTGCTCCGGGTCGACGTCGACCACCTGCCCGGTGAGCAGCGGCCCCTCCGCGGTCCGGACGATCGCGAGGGCGTACGGGACCTGCATCTCGAACCCCCGGGCCGCCTCGCGCACGACCGTGTACGAGACCACCTCCCCCTCGCCGGACAGCTGGATCGGCTCGAGCTTCCCCAGCGACCGGCGGTGGTCGCTGCAGGTCGGGCAGACCGACCGGGGGGGGAAGTAGACGGTCGAGCAGACGGTGCACCGGGAGGCGACCAGGTTGTACCGCCGCGGCGTCTCGCGCCAGAACCGTGCGATCGCCATCGTGCGTCCCCCTCAGTTCACCCGCTCCAGGATGTGGACGGCGCTCGTCGCGCCGGTCCCGCCGACGGCGTGCGCGAGCGCCACCTGCGCGCCGGCGGTCGGGCGGTTCGGCGCCTCCCCCCGGAGCTGCCGCACCAGCTCGACGACCTGCGCGACGCCCACCGCCCCGAACGGCCGTCCCTGGGCCTTCAATCCTCCGGACGGGTTCACCAGCGTGGCGCCGCCGCCGAAGAACCGTCCGTCCCGGAGCGCCGCGCCCCCCTCGCCCTTCGCGACGAACCCCAGGTCCTCGAGGGCGACGAGCCCGCCGATCGAGTAGGCGTCGTCGATCTCGGCCACCTGGACGTCGGCGGGCCGGTGGCGCGCGTGGCTGAACGCCCGGGTGGCGGCCACGACCGTCGAGTCGAGGGTCGTGAGGTCGCGCCGGTGGTGGAGGGCGAGCGTGTCGCACGCGACCTCGCTCGCCGCGATCTTGATCGGCGTGTCGGTGTGCCGGCGCGCGGTCTCGAGGGGACCCAGCAGGACCGCCGCCGCGCCGTCGGAGAGCGGGGCGCAGTCGAGGAGGCCCAGCGGGTCGGCGACCGGCGGGGCGTGGACGACCTGCTCCAGCGTCACGCGGTTGCGGAAGTGCGCGAGCGGGTTCTTCGACGCCATCGCGTGGTCGTGGACCGCCAGCGCGCCGAAGTCCTCGCGGCGGGTCCCGTACTCGTGCATGTGCTTGCGCGCGACCATCGCCCAGAGCGCGGGCAGGGTCGCGCCGAACACGAGCTCCCACTCCTGGTCCGCGGTGGCGTCGACGGTCCGGCTCGCCTCGACGTCCGACACGTCGGTCATCTTCTCCGCGCCGCCGACGACGACGAAGTCGTGGGCGCCGCTCGCGACGGCGAGGTAGCCCTCGTGCAGCGCGACGGCCCCCGACGCGCCGCCGGCCTCGACGCGGATCGCCGGCAGGTGGTGGCCCGCGAGCCCCGCGTAGTCGAGGATCAGCGGCGCGATGTGCTCCTGCTCCAGGAACGCGCCGCCGGCCATGTTCCCCAGGTACAGCGCCCCCAGGTCGTGGGACGACAGCTTCCCGTCGACGAGCGCCTGGAACCCGGCCTCGATGCCGATCTCGCGGAACGACCGGTCCCACAGCTCGCCGAACTTCGTCATCCCGACGCCGAGGACCGCGACGTCGCGCACGCTCACGCCTCCCCCATGTGGATTTTCCCGCGGAACTTCGCGTAGACCGAGTACGGCAGCTCGACGCCGCCGTCGAGGAACTGCTGCACCGGGAGGCCCACCGACCGGTCGAAGCCGGCGAGGGCGTCGGTCGCCTCGAGGTCGAACGCGTCCGACCCCGCCCCCGAGCCGTAGCCGACGACGAGGATCCGCTCCCCCGGCGCCGCGTGGTCGAGGACGTTCGCGAGCCCGATGAGCGCCGCCGCCGAGTAGGTGTTCCCGATGCTCGGCGTCACGAGGCCGTAGCGCATCTGCTCGTCGGAGAAGCCGAGCTGCGTCCCCACGCGGCGGGGGAACTTCCCGTTCGGTTGGTGGAAGACGACGTGCGCGTAGTCCTGGGGGGTGGTCCCCTGGTGGGCCATCGTCTGCTTCGCGCACTCGGCGACGTGGCGGAAGTAGGCGGGCTCGCCGGTGAACCGGCCGCCGTGGCTCGGGTAGCGCTGCCCCTCGCGCCGCCAGAAGTCCGGCGTGTCGGTCGTGTAGGACTGGGTGTGCAGCACCCGCGCGATCACCGGCTCGCGCCCGATGACGAGCGCCGCGCCGCCGGCGCTCGCCGAGTACTCGAGCGCGTCCCCGGGCGCGCCCTGCGAGGTGTCGGTGCCGATCGCGACGCCGTACCGGATCATCTCCGACCGCACGAGCCCGAGGCAGGTCTGGATGGCGGCGGTCCCGGCCTTGCACGCGAACTCGAAGTCGGCGGCGGTCAGGTTCGGGGTCGCGCCCACGGCGTGAGCGACGACCGTCGCCGTCGGCTTCACGGCGTACGGATGGGACTCGCTGCCGACGTACACCGCGCCGACGGACTGGGGGTCGATCTTGCCGCGCGCGAGCGCGACGCGGAGCGCCTCCGTGCTGATCGTGATCGTGTCCTCGTCCGGGCCCGGCACGCTCTTCCGCTCGATGTTGAGCCCCTGCCCCATCGCGGCCCCGTCCACGCCCCAGACCCGGCCGATCTCCACCGGCGTGATCCGGTACCGCGGCACGTACACCCCGTAGCTCACGATCCCCGCGTCCATCGTTGCCTCCCTCCCGGTCCCCGCGACCCGTCGCTACAGCTCCTCGAGCCGGCGGAGGACCTCCGTCGGCCCCAGCGACGTCGTGAGGAGCGGGATGTTCTCGACCTCGCTCAGCCGGACGGCGAGCGGGTCGACCCGGCCCGGGTTCGAGAAGATGACGGCGGCTGGCTTCAGCGGGTGGGCGCGGACCGCGACCATCGGCGACCGGCCGTACTTCACGTTCGCGAAGATCAGCGCCCGCTGCGTCGTCCACCCGTACACCTCGACGAACCGCGAGGCGTCCATCGAGAGGATCGCGCGGGGGGCGTCCAGGAGCGTGTAGCCGTGGATGTCGCGGAGCAGGTCGACGGAGCTCGCCGACTTCGCGGTCAGCAGGTCGGCGATCGTCTTCAACGGGATCGCGACGGCGAACTCGCGCATCCCGAGGATCCCCTCGGTGTGGGCGCGCCCGCCCAGCCGCTGCGCGATGCGGCGCCCGGAGTGGCCGTCGATGTCGAGGAGCGCGTCCACGTACCGCCGGATGAACGCCGCGCCCGGGCTCGCCCGCCGCTCCGACTCGTAGTCCGAGATCACCGACGGGACGGTCTCGAGCACCCTCGACAGCTCGCGCTGGGAGACCTGGAACCCCTCGCGCCACTTCCGGAGCGTTCGCCCCGGGTGCGGAGAGAGGACCACCTCGCCCGCGATCTTCTCGCGCAGCTCGGCTGCCACGGGGCTCGCCGACCCTTGGCCGGGTATAAAGGCTTGGCCTTCCATGTCGTCCGTCGGGTTCGACAGCTATCGACATCGGGGCCCGGAGGCGCTCGCCCGGAGTGGACCGGGCGAGATTTCCCGGCCCGGGGCGGGCCCCCCGGGACGTTTGAACTCGCGACCTCTACCTTGCCAAGGTAGCGATCTTCCGCTGATCTACCGGCCCACCGGGCCCACCCACGAACGGTCGCGGAATAAGCGTTTGGTCCGCGAGGGACCTCCCGACGCCCGCGGCGCGAAGGGTTAATGGGGGGGCGCCCCGTCGGCCGCCCCGCATGGCCGACGAGCTCTCCCCCGGCGAGCCGCTCTCGACCCTCATCAAGGGGAGCCGGGACCTCCTCCGTCCCGAGGAGCTGGTGCGGGAGGCGATCCGGGACGTCGTGAAGGAGGAGATCCGCCACCACCTCGAGAAGACGCTCAAGGACGACCCGAAGCTCGCGCACGACCTCCACGACGCGGTACGCGCGCTCCTCGAGGCCCGCGCGCAGGAGTACGCCGTGCTCCTCCGGATGGCGACGCTCGCGGCGCGGCTGGGCCTCGCCGCCGCGCCGCCGGAGCTGCGCGCCCGGCTGACCGCCGAGGTCGTGGAGATGGTCGGCAAGGAACTGGGCCAGATCGTCGAGAAGTCCCTCTGAGTCGGCCGATGCAGCCGGACGAGGTGCGGATCTACGAGATCAAGCGCGTCGACGTGGAGGGCGCGCTCGTCATCGACGGCTTCCCGTCGGTCGGGCTCGTGAGCTCGATCGTCGCGAACTACCTCATCGACACGCTCGAGATGGAGCAGATCGGGATCGTCGAGTGCCCGTCGTTCCCGACGGTCTCGCTCGTCCGCGACGGGAAGCCCCAGCACCCGGTGCGGATCTACGCGGGGAGCCCGCCGAACACGCGCGCCGGCCGCGTCGCGGACCGGATCGTGGCGTTCATCTCGGAGTTCCAGCCGCCGCCCAACGTGATCCACCCGCTCGCCACGGCGATCCTCACCTGGGTGCAGGAGCAGCGGTGCGGCCTGCTGGTCTCGCCCGAGGGGCTCGTCGTCGAGCCGGCCCCGGGCTCGCGCGACAAGGTGCGCTCGCACCGGCCCCCCGAGGTGAAGGTGTACGGCATCGCGAGCACCCGGCGGGCCCAGGAGCTGTACATCGAGCCGAACGTGACGCCGTTCCTGGAGGGGGTCATCACCGGGATCGCGGGGGTGCTGCTCAACGAGGGGCGCCGGCGCGGCTGCGACGTGCTCACCTTCCTCGCCGAGGCGAACCCGGAGTACCCGGACGCACGCGCCGCCGCGAAGATCATCGACACGATCAACCACATCCTGCTCCGGTCGAGCCTCGACCCCGAGCCGCTCATCCACGAGGCGGAGCGGATCGAGCAGCAGCTGCTCACGATCCAGCGGTCCGCCCAGGAGCACGGCCGGCCCGAGCGCCCCGCGAGCCCCCAGTCCGCGCCGATGTACCGGTAGGCGTCTCGGGGCGGGCCCCGGCCCGGGGGCCGCCGGCGCGCGCGGCGGGCACGCGCGAGAGGAGCTCGCGCACGCCCTCGACCAGCGTGTCGACGTCCTCGGGAGTCGTGTACAGGTAGAACGACGCGCGGATGCTCCCGGGAAGGCCGCGTTCCCGGTACCAGGAGTGCACGCAGTGCATCCCGGAGCGCAGCATCACCCGGTACCCCTCGTCCAGGAACAACGCGGCGTCGTTCGGGTCGACGCCGTCGAGCGTGAACGAGTAGATGCTCGGGCGGGCCGCCGGGTCGGCGGGCCCCATCGGGTGCACGCGCGGCTCGTCCGCGAGGGCGCGCGTGACCCGCCGATTGAGCCGCGTCTCGTGCGGCTCGACCTCGTCCAGCCCGACGGTCCGCTCGAGATACCGGAGGCCGGCGGCCGCGCCGAGCACTCCCGCGTAGTTCTGGAGGCCGGCCTCGAACCGGTGCGGCGGCGGGCGGAGGCGGTGCTCGGTGAGCGAGGTCCACTCCACGGTCTCCCCGCCGACGACCAGCGGCGCGAGCGGCTCGAGGCGTTCCGGGCGGGACGCGAGGAGCCCGGTCCCGCTCGGCCCGAGCATCTTGTGGAGCGAGAGCGCGTAGTAGTCCGCCCCCATCCGCCCGAGGTCGACGCGCTGGTGCGGGGCCGCCTGGCATCCGTCCAGGAGCACCTGGGCGCCGTGCGCGTGCGCGCGCTCGACGACCTCGCGGGCGGGGAGCGACCGACCGTCGAGGTTCGACGTCTGGAAGACGCTCACGAGGCGGATGCCGCGGGCGAGCTCGCGCTCGTACGCCTCGGCGTCGAACGACCCGTCGGGCGGCAGCCGCAGGTGGACGAGCTCGATGCCCCGCTCCGCGGCCAGCCGCTGCCAGACGACGAGGTTCGAGTTGTGCTCCTGGTCGGTGACGAGCACCCGGTCGCCGCGGGTCCACGACAGCCCCCGCGCGACGAGGTTGATCGCCTCCGTCGCGTTCCGGAGGAACACGACGCCGTCGGGCGACGGGGCGCCCAAGAATCGGGCGAACGCCTCGCGCGCGGACTCGTACCGGTGCCCCACCTCCTCGGCGAACCGGTGGAGGCTCCGCCCCGCGCAGCCCGGGTAGTCCGTGTAGTACTCGCCCACCGCCTCGAGCACGCTCCGCGGCACGAGCGACATGCACGCCGAGTCGAGGTACACCGGCGCCGGCCCCCGGCCCGGGCCGACGGAGAGCGCCGGGAAGTCGCCGCGGAGCGACTCGGCGTCGATCATCGCCGGGGACCGGCCTGGAGCCCGACGGCGCCGGCCGCGAGCGCGGCCGACCCGTAGACGAGCGCGGACTCGTCGGGCAGGAAGTACGGGCTGTGGAGCGAGGCCGTCATCGACGGCGTGCCGACGCCCAGGCGGAGGAAGGTGCCCGGCACCCGCTCGAGGAACCGGGCGAAGTCCTCGCCGCCCATCCCGGGCTGCTCGATGGCGACCAGCCGGTCGGCGCCGAACTCCCGCTCGAGCCCCGCGACCGCGAGGTCCGTCGCCGCCGCGTCGTTCACGAGGATCGGATACCCCGGGAAGTACCGGATCTGCACGCGGGCGCCCAGGCTCGCGGCGATCGAGCGCACCCGGCGTCGGATCCACTGCTCCATCCGCTCGCGGGTGCGGGCGTTCACCGTGCGCACGGTGCCCGTGAGCACGACCTCCTCGGGCAGCACGTTGTGCCGCGTGCCCCCGTGGATCGTCCCGACGCTCACCACCGCCGGGTCGACGGGGTTCCGGAGCCGGCTCACGAGCGCCTGCAGGCCGGTCACGATCTCGGCGGCGACCAGGATGGCGTCCGGCCCCTGGTGCGGCGTCGAGGCGTGGCCGGGAGTCCCCCGCACCCGGATCTCGAACCGGTCCGGCGCGGCCATGAGCGGCCCCTTCTTCCAGCCCACCCGGCCCAGCGGCACGTCCGGCGCGACGTGCTGGCCCAGGACGAAGTCGACGCCGGGGCGCTCGAAGGCGCCGTGCTCCAGGAACGGCAGCGCGCCGCCGCGGCCTCCCTCCTCCTCGGCGGGCTGGAACAGGAGCTTCACGGGGCCCCGGAGCCGCTCCGGGTGCCGGTGGAGGAGCTCGGCGGCGCCGAGCAGGCACGCCATGTGGACGTCGTGGCCGCACGCGTGCATCTTCCCCTCGCTGCGCGACGAGAACGGGGCGTGCGTGGCCTCGGTGACCGGCAGCGCGTCCATGTCGGCCCGGAGCGCGACGACCGGGCCGCCCCGGTCGGACGGGAGGAACCCGAGCACGCCGTGGAATCCGTCGGAGTACGTCCGGTACGCGATCCCGAGGTCGTCCAGCGCGTGCATCACCTTCTCGCGCGTCCGCGCCTCGGCATTCGACAGCTCCGGCTCCCGGTGGAAGGCGACCCGCCAGCTGCGGAGCGTGGGGAGGAGGAGCCCGGCCTCCTTCGTCCACGGCCCGACCGCGCGCTTCATCGCCGGCGTCCACGGAGCGGCGCGTTATAACGGAACCGAGCGGGACCCCCGCTCGGCGCCCCGCGCTACGAGCCGGTGGAGGGCGGCCCGGCCACCGGGGCGGGGGCGGACTCGACCCCTTCGATCCCGTAGCGGGACCGCACCCAGGCCGGCGGGAGGTAGGCGAGCAGCGTCGCGACCGCCGGGGCGAGCAGGAGGACGGAGCGGGCGAGCACCAGGGGGACCGAGGAGGTCGGGAAGAACAGGTCGATGGCGAACCACGCGACGATGCTCACGCCGACCACGGTGATGCGGAACCGCTGGCTCCGGTCGTGGGTCCGGCGGAGCAGGCTGAGGTACAGCCCGGCGCAGACGAACTCCGGGACGATGAGGCCGAGGACGATGAAGACCGTCAGCGGCGTGGCGGTCACCGGGGAGGTGAGGAGCGTCACCACGCCGTGGCGCACGACGAACCCGTACGGGTTCGTGAGCACGGTGTAGTAGAGCGCGGCGAGGTAGAACACCGCGTAGAATCCGGACACGTAGGCGAGGTGGTACCGCCCGTAGTAGACGTAGACCAGGTACCCGATGAGCGCCCAGAGCAGCAGGCAGGTGACGAGCACGACGAGCAGCTGGGCCGCGTAGGCGGCCGCGAGCGTGAGGACTCCGGCACCGGCCAGGATCGCCTCGAGACCCGTGATCGCCGAGAGGGTCCCCAGGCCGCCCCACCAGAGCGAGAACTGGGCCGAGGCGAGGCGCGCCTCCGCCGACACCGGTCGACGGACCAGACGGTACGCGACGTAGCCGTAGACCGCCGCCACGCCGAGCGCGATGGCCGCGCTGACGCCCAGGACCCATCCGGCCATTTTCCCCGTCCTCGCTGGGACCTACCGTGCGTTCCCGACGAGCCCCGTACTCGCCGGGAACCGTCGCGCTCCCATCGAGGGCTCCTTCGGGTCTCGCCGGAGAAAAGGGGCGCCCGGGGGCTATGTTAGTATCGCACCGGCCGAGGCGAGGGACCGGAGGAGGACCGGACGGCCGGAGCCGTTGGATGACCCCGGGGGGGCGGGGTCGACCGCCTCGCTCTCGCGGGCCAGCCGGTGACGAACCCCGCGTAGGGTGGCGCCGCGGGCGCCGGGCCGGCCGCTGGGAGACCGGGGGCCCCACGCAGTCCACCCGAGGCGTCGCGGGGCCGTCCGCCCGCCCCGCCTTCGTCTGGTACATGCGGCTGATCGTCCCGAAGGTGAGCCCGTTCGACAGGATCCTCCGGGACCTCGACGCCGGGGCCCCGGCCGCGCAGTGGATCGCGGAGGCTCGAACGGTCGCGGAGCGGTTCGGGACCCGGTCGAGGCTGGACCAGCGTCTCTCCAAGCTCCGGGAGGTCGCGAGGGTCCTCGGGCACTCTTGGGCGGGGCCGCGGCCCGCCCCGGCGAGCGAGCCGGAGGAAGCGGAACGCGCGCCTCAACGCGCGCCTCGGTACCGACCCTAGCGCTTTCCCGGCGGCGTCATCCCGTCCGCGGGCCTCCACGACGAGCGACAGAGGGTGGGGGTGACCGACCCACGCGGGGGAGCGCGCACCGACCCCGGGGCTGACGGGGCCTGCCCTGGAGCCGCTCGCGGACTCCTTCGGGCGGCCTCATGTGGACCCCACGGGAGGAGACCGCTACCTCGGCCCGGTGGACGAGCCCCCCGCGCGGGGGCCCGGGTGGAGAGAAGATGGCCTGGAGGGGAAGGAACGGACCCGAGTCGAAGGGACCGGAGCCCTTCCTCCGTCTCTGCATCCCGGAGCGGAACCAATGCCTGCCTACGACCACGGGACCCTCGAACTGGGTTCTGTCTCTTAATCGGTACATTCCGGCTCCGGCTCCGCCCCCGTGACTTCTCGGCGTACGGCTTGGTCGATGATTTCCCGCCACCGAAAGCCCGGGATCGGCGCGAGCCCGGCGGCGACCCCGGGGGTCGTCCCGAGCGCGAGGTGGTCCCGTACGAGGTTGTAGTGTACCTTCCAGCCTTCGGAGAGCGCGGACGCGCCGCTGAGGTTGTCGTACGCCCGCATCGTCTTGGTCCGGTCCTTCGACGTTCCGTTCAACCGCTCCAGAATGTTGTTGGACTCGGGCGACCGGATGCTCGGGACGACCCTGTGGGGAGACCAGGTGGAGCGACTGAAATCCGGCGACTTCGGGTCCTTGGGTGCGTCTCCGGCCTGCCGCCACCGACCGAACTCGTGCCTGATGGCTTCCGGGTATCCGGGGTAGCCATCGGATCGGATTTCGGTAGGCCGTACGTCCGTCGCCTCCTTCGCCTCCTTGAACGCGGCCCGGGCTTCGGGAATCCCTCGCCCCTTGCTGATGCGGGAGGCGAGTAGGAACCGGGTCTCCGAGTCCATGACGTTCCAGAGATACCGGGTCTCCCCATCCACGTTCACGAACCGTTCGTCGACGTGCCATGTCTCCCCGACCTTCGCACGCTGGCCGCTCATCCACTCGGACGCGAGCTTGGAGTAGTGGACGATCCAACGGTACACGGTCATCGGCGAGACCGAGAGGCCGTACGACTGCGCAAAGTGGGCCGCGACCTGTCGAAGCGAAACGCCCCGGAAGTACAGGTCGAGCGCCTTGGCGATGAGTTCCGGGTCGGAGCGGCGCTTGAGGTAGCCCTCCCTCCCGCAGAACGAGGTACCGCACGTCCGGCATAGATACCGCCGGACCGCCCCGCTCTTGTTCCGCCGGACCCCCGTCCGAACGACCGCCGACGACCGGCACTTCTCGCAGGGCGGGCACGAGTCCGGCATCGGGACCTTCGACTCCTGAAGGCCAGCGCGGAACCGGACCGATAGGATGTGGATGCAGGCCGCTCCGGTCTCCGCGCGGAAGGCGCACTCGCAATTCCACCGGCCGCGTACGGAGGTCACCCGATACCGAGTCTCGGGCCGGCTCTGGGATTGGACCGTGAACTCCGTGGGGGAAACCGTCTCGATTTGGTCGCCGCGAGCCACGATCGCCAGCGCGGGGGTCCGCGCATCCGTCCAAGCCGCCGTCATCGGATAGAACATATCTACCGTGATATATGAACCTAACGTATCTACCGAGATGGGTCCATCGGTCGAAGACCATATATACCGAGATAGTGGTGGGGCTTGCCGATGCCGAAATGGAAGAAGGGGGCTACGGAGTTCACCGTCGGCGTGAGCTACCACAAGGTCCGGGGTTACGCGGCAACGATCCCCAAACCTGTGATGGAACAGCTGTCCAAGCCGGAGAGAATCACTTTCGTGCTCAAGCGGGAGAAGGTCGAGATACGGGCTGCGCGGGGCTAGCGCCGTCGCCGATGCCCGTTTTGTACCTTGGCCTCTATCCTCGATAACTGCGCTCGAATCTTTTGGTTCTCCGTCCTCTGTGCCTCTCGGTCCTGTCTCCTCTCTTCTTCTTCGTATACGCTTGTAAGGTACGAGACCACTAAGCTCACCAACCCGATGACGATTGCGGCCTTCGTCGGCAAGTACCCGAGGAACGCGACTACCCCTGCACAGATTGCTACCGCCAGAAGCGAACCGATTAGGTACTTTCCTACGTTGGAAACCGGCGCCGACCGCCCCAACATTTGGGGGCTCTCCGTATTGCGCTCTCCAAGATTGTTCAAGGAAGGATTGCACAGCTTGCTCCCTTAGAAAGTGCAATACCGATGACGAGTAGAATCAAGAAAATGGCGAACGGAACTACCGACAGTAGAGGCTGGCCGAGTGCGGCGACGCCGGCAGCAATCAACAGGACTCCCAGTCCGACATAGATCAGGGCGTAACCATTCCCGCAGGTCCCTACCGAGAGTGCGGCGAGTGCGAAGAACACAATCGAGAGTGCCATAATCACGCTACCAAAGACCGGTCCGCCGACCATGCTTCCGGATTCGTTCATGGCGATAAACCCCCGCGCAAAGGTCTAGGCCCTGCTCGCCGGCCATCACCCCTATGGGTATCCCGGTCTCCCCCGCCGGTGGGGCAACTGACCGGCCGGGCCGTGGCGGAACCGCAGCCGGGCAAGTCCCGGCCGATGGGATCGTCCTGTACGCCGAGGAGTGACGAGGGCCTCTCTTGCGTCCTCATACGCCTAGAAGTTACAGAACCCTCGAACTGCAATCTACTTATAGTAATGTTTACTGTCTCCTGACGTATCCCGGCGGTGCGACGCGCGGCCGGGGGAAGGACGATCATGGCGAAGATCATCGGCATCGACCTCGGGACGAGCAACTCGGCGGCCGCGGTGCTGGAGGGGGGCCGTCCGGTCATCATCCCCAGCGCGGAGGGAACGACCGTCGGCGGGGGGAAGGCGTTCCCTTCCTACGTCGCCTTCACGAAGGACGGCCAGCTCATCGTGGGCGAGCCGGCCCGTCGCCAGGCGGTCTCGAACGCGCAGTTCACGTTCACCGCCTTCAAGCGGAAGATGGGGACCGACTACCGGTACAAGGGACCGGACGGGAAGGAGTACACTCCCCAGCAGCTCTCCGCCTTCCTCCTCCAGAAGATCAAGCGCGACGCGGAGCAGTTCGTCGGCGAGAAGGTCGAGAAGGCCGTCATCACGGTGCCGGCGTACTTCAACGACAACCAGCGCCAGGCGACCAAGGACGCCGGCCAGATCGCCGGCCTCGAGGTCGTCCGCATCATCAACGAGCCGACGGCCGCCTCGCTCGCCTACGGGCTCGACAAGGCCGGGAAGTCGCAGAAGATCCTCGTGTTCGACCTGGGCGGCGGGACGCTCGACGTGACGCTGATGGAGTTCGGCGAGGGGGTGTTCGAGGTCCTCTCGACGAGCGGCGACACGCAGCTCGGCGGGACCGACATGGACGGCACGCTGTCGGAGTACATCGCGAACGAGTTCCGCAAGGAGGCCGGCGTCGACGTCCGCTCCGACAAGATGGCGATGCAGCGCGTCCGGGACGCCGCCGAGAAGGCGAAGATCGAGCTGTCCTCGACGCTCGAGACGCAGGTGAACCTCCCGTTCCTCACGGCGACCCACGAGGGACCGAAGCACCTCGCCCTCACGCTTACCCGCGCGAAGCTCGAGGAGCTCCTGCGCCCGCTCGTCGAGCGGTGCCGCGGGCCCGTCGAGCAGTCGATCAAGGACGCGAAGCTCGAGACGGGCCAGATCGACCGGATCATCCTCGTCGGGGGACCGACCCGCATGCCAATCGTGCAGCGGTTCGTGGAGCAGCTCGTCGGCCGTCCGATCGAGCACGGCGTCGACCCGATGGAGTGCGTCGCGACCGGCGCGTCGATCCAGGGCGGCGTGCTCGCGGGCGAGGTGAAGGACATCCTGCTCCTCGACGTGACCCCCCTGTCGCTCGGCGTCGAGACGATGGGCGGCGTCTTCACGCGGCTCATCGAGCGGAACACGACGATCCCGACCCGGAAGAGCGAGATCTTCACGACCGCCGCCGACAGCCAGACCTCCGTCGAGATCAAGGTGTCCCAGGGCGAGCGTCCGATGGCGTCCGACAACGTCGCGCTCGGGAACTTCATGCTGACCGGCATCCCGATGGCGCCGCGGGGCGTCCCCCAGGTCGAGGTGTCGTTCGACATCGACGCGAACGGGATCCTCAACGTCTCGGCGAAGGACCTCGCCTCCGGGAAGAAGCAGGGGATCACGATCACCGCCTCGAGCAAGCTGTCCAAGGAGGAGATCGACCGGATGCTGAAGCAGGCCGAGCAGTTCGCCGAGGCGGACAAGTCCCGGCACGAGCAGGCCGAGGTCCGGAACCGGGCGGAGACGCTCACCTACGAGGCGGAGCGGTTGCTCGCCGAGGCGAAGGAGAAGATCCCCGCCGCCGAGGCCGAGGCGATCCGGACGAAGGTCCAGGAGCTCCGGTCCGCGATCGAGTCGAAGGACGCGGCGCGGATGCAGCGGGCGACCGACGAGCTCACCCAAGCGGTCCACGAGGCGTCGAAGAAGATGTACGAGGCCGCCGCCCGCGCGGCGTCCCCGCCCCCCTCCTCCGGCGCCGCCGACGCCCCGTCGACCCCGCCGGCCGGCGGCTCGACGGGCCCCACGGGCGGTCCCATGGACGCCGACTTCAAGGTCGTCGACAGCGAGTCGGGCGACCAGAAGAGCGAGAGCTAGGCCGTCCGCTCCGGACCCGGTGGCAGCGGCCGGGGCGCGGGACCGACGTACCGTTCGGGGGGCCGGACGAGCCTCCGGAGCTCGACGACCTCGCGCGCGTGCGCCGCCCAGCCCGGCATCCGGGCGACGGCGAAGGTCGGCGTGAACAGCTCGCGGGGGATCCCCACCGCCTCCAGCAGCACCGCGCCGTAGTAGTCGACGTTCGTGTGGAGCGGCCGACCCGGCCGCCGCTCGCGGAGCGCGCGCAGCGCGGCGACCTCGACCCGCTCCGCGAGCTCGAACCGGTCCGGGGCCGCCACCTCGCGCGCGAAGCCCCGGAGGAGCGTGGCGCGAGGGTCCTCGACGCGGTAGACGGGGTGCCCGAACCCGAACAGCCGGTCGCCCCGCTCGAGGACCGACCGGACCCCCGCGTCGGCCCGGTCGGGGCTCCCGACCTCGTCCAGGAGGTCGAGCACTTCCGACGGCGCCCCGCCGTGGAGCGGGCCCTTGAGCGCCCCGAGCGCCGCCGCCACCGCGGACGCGAGGTCCGAGCGCGTCGAGAGCACCACCCGCAGCGCGAACGTCGACGCCGAGATCCCGTGGTCGGCGAGCAGCACGAGGTACCGCTCGAGCGCCCGCGCGCGTTCGAGAGTGGGGACGTCGCCCTGGAGCATGGCGAGGTAACTGGCCGCGAACCCGAGGTCGGCGGCTGGAGGCACCGCGGGCCGCCGACGCGCGCGGCGATGCAGCCGGGCGACCACCACCGGGGCGCGCGCGATCAGGTCGAGGAACTGCGCCCGAGACGGCGGGTCGGGCCCCCCGAGGTCCGGCATCGCTCCGAGAAGCGTGCGCATCCCGTCGACGACCGGCGTGGACGGGGGAAGCGCACGAAGCAGCCGCTCGGTCGTCGGAGGGACCCGGCGGCGCGTGGCGAGCTCGTGGCGGGTCTCCGCTTCCGCGGGGGCCCCCGGCACCTCGCCCGTGAGGAGCAGGCCGACCACCGACTCGTACGGCAGCCGGCGGACGACCTCCTCGATGCGATAGCCCCGGTACGTGAGGGTGCCCGACGCCCCGTCGATGCCGGAGACCGAGGTCTCGTCGATACCGGTCCCTTCGCTCGACGAGGCCATTCCGTCAACCGCCCCCCGTTAGAACTCCAGCCATCGCGGGCTATGGGACTGTCGCCCGACGTCGGCTCCTCCTAGAGTTAACCGCCGGTACGGTCGTCAAGTCGGATCGACCGGCCGTGGCCCCTGCGAGCGAAATGCCCTCCATCCTTTTGCACCCCGCTCTCCCGCGCCCCGCGATGCGAGCCGTGCCGAGCCGGTTTCCCCGAGGCGCAGACTAGCGTGCGGGGCGTCCACTCGCCCGGCCCCCAGGTGCACGGCCTCCGGAGCGACTCGGTCTGCTACTCCACGCTCGCCGGCAGGAGAGATCCAGAACAAGCGACCGATGGATTGTGCTTGGGCAGAGCCGGTTGCTCTGCCTTCAGCCGATCCGGGGACCCGCGAAGATGCTCGCCGCACCCCGAGTCGAACCTCGAACGCCCTTCGCCGCTGCGGGTCGCCGTCGTCCTTCCGGGACGCCATCGCGACTGCCCCCGCAACCGCTAATTATTTCCGGGCACTACAAAGGGTAGCCAAACGTTGCATGATCACGCGCGACGGGCGCGTGGTCCCAGTCGTTCCGGATGCGGCCGGGGACGCGCAAGGCAGCCGCGGACCGTGTAGGGATGGGCGTGGGCACGCTGTTCGGTGGGAGTTGGGATCGACGATCCCGACTCCGTCCTGGCGTCTCGACGGGTCCCCGATGCGTGAGGGGCCAGGGACTCCTCGGGTCAGTCCTTGCCGACTCGATACCGGTTCGCACGACGGACCCGTGGCGGGGGGATCCTCCTCATGACCGGAAGGCGTCGGCGGGCCCTCGGCATCGTCGCGATTCTGTGTGCGGTCGTGGTGATCGTCGCCGCGGTCTCCGTCTCCGAGTACTCGCGGCCGAACGCGCCGGCCAGTCGCTCTCCTGTTCTGCTCATCGGTGATTTCGGGCCGAAGGTAACTCTCGCGGGAGGAGTCGAGGAGAGCCCTCGAGAGAACAACAGCACGATAGTCATCCAGCTCTTCTCCGCGGTGCCCGCTAAATTTGCTCCGGCCGGCCTTCTCTCTAGCTCGCTCGGGGCGTTTGTGGAACTCCTGAACGCTACGGTCTATCCCCAGAACAATACAACCGCCCTTTTCCTCTCGCCGGTCTTCGACGAGGTGGCCCAAGAGTGGACCGCGGTGATGACCCATGACTCCGGCACGAACTGGGTCTCGCTCACCCTCGAAGCCACGAGGACTGTTGTGGAGAGCAACGGCACGGTGCAGATCTACATGGACTACAACAACGTCCTGTACGATCCTTGGGACGTTCCGGTCGAGACGTTGAACCAGACTGAACTGAGTACCCCCGCCGCCCGCTCCTGGTTCGATGGCACGAACGTGTCGCTGACGGACTACTCTTCGGTCACGATAGCGGACGTGGGCCTCAACCTCTCGCTCCAATTCCCTCCGACGCCCGTGCAAACGGTGAAGATGCCGGGCGCTGACCTACGTACCTCATCCGTGGCGCCCGAGACGGGCTGCAGTCCGACGCCTTGCACGTATTACTACGATACCTACCCAAGCACCACATCTGCGACGGAGACGGGCGAGAGCTACGTGAACGGGACCCTTCCGTTGCTGGTTACCCATCTGGGCCAGACTGTCGATGGGGGCCTATCGGAGATTGACTCCGGCGCCACCGTTGCGGTGGAAGATGACACCATCGACCTGAATTCGGCTCAGCCGTACCTTTCTCAGAGCGGCACCATCACCACCACGATGAGCACCACACCCTCGTTCGCCCACGTGGCGAACCTCACGGTGGGGAGCGGCGGGAACGGGCTCAACGCGTTTCCTTACAATTACTCCAGGACCATCGGCAACTTCAACGAGGACGATTCCCTCAATCGAACGACCCTCGTCGTTGGTGTCGGTGGGATTGAGTACGGGTTCCCTCACTTCAACCAGTTCACGTACGGCTACACGGACGAGTGGAAAGAGTCCTGCGTGGAGGAGGACGGCGGGATCTATTGCGAGCTACCGAAGTTGGTTTCCCAAACGCTCACGTCCACCACGTATGATGGGAACTACACCACGGGCGAGATTCTTGATGTCAACTCAACGGCGGGCCTCCAAGTGACGGCCGAGAATGTCCCCATCGACGAGGCCTGGGTCATCCAGCACATGCTGGGCTCGGGTTCTGCGGGCACGGTCAGTCTGACCGTCGGCGGAGCCGATCAAAACTACTCGAGCTCGACGGTATGGGACAACCTCTCCGGATACCTCGACGCGTCCGACGCCCTGAAGAAAGGCTCGCAGGACCTCGAGATCTTCTCGACCGCAATCTCGCTCGGGCTGACCATCGCCGACACGCTCGCGGCAGCGAACGGGCTGGACTTCGACGCGGAGGAGCCGGAAATCGTCGCGGACTCCCTCAACCTGATTGCGGAGACGATCAAGATGTCGGCGACTATCTTGGCGGACATGTCTTCCATCAGCACGGTGGGGGGCACGGCGTCCGTCACCCTGACCTCGTTCTTCGCCAACGATCCACTGATCAACCCCGGCTCGAATTACACGATGGACTACTTCGAGAGCGGAACTCCGATCTCATTCACGGAGGGGAGCACCCAGTACTCGTTCTACGCCCCCGAGGACTTTCTCAACGCCACCGCGATCGAGTCGTGACGCAGCCGGGCCGGTTCGTCGGCGTAGAGCGGAGCCCGGTCCGAGTGCGCAACCGAGCACGAGGGCGAACACGGTACGCCCGGCCGTCGAGGCTCTCGCTCCACGGGTAGGGTGGAGCCGGACCGCGACCGTCTCCCGTTGGGCAGGGGCGAGGAGGGTCAAGTCCACCCTTCGAGCGAGCCAAACGTTAAGCCCCGACCCCCGGTCGCCGGCCGTCGATGGCGACCCCGACGGCGTTCCTGGACCGGGTCGTCCAGCACCGGGTCTCGCTCGAGCTCAAGGACCGCCGCGAGGTCTCGGGAGAGCTCGTGGGCTCCGACGAGCACATGAACGTCGTCCTCGAGGACGCGGTCGAGACGAGCGCGGGCGGGGAGCGGCGGCTGGGACGGGTCGTCGTCCGGGGCTCGACCGTCCTCTGGCTGCGCGTCCCCGCGGCACCGTCGGGACGGTCCCGCTGACGACGCGGGCGGGGGCCGTGCCCGTCCGTCCGCGACGGTCCCGCGTCCGGTTCGAGGAGCTGCACCTCCTCCGGATGCTCGCCGAGGCCGGAGGGGCCCGGACCCCGGTCGAGATGAGCTCGCGCGAGGTGGGCGCGAAGCTCTCGGTGAGCCAGCAGGCGGCCGACCGGTACCTGGTCTCGCTCGCCCGTCGCGGCTACCTCCACCGGACGTTCGGGGGCCGGAAGCAGCGGCTCACCGTGACCGCCGCGGGGCTCGAGCTCCTGCGGGGGGAATATCACGGGTACCGTCGGTTGTTCGAGGGGCAGGCCCGGCTCCGGTTCGAGGGCCAGGTGACGTCCGGCCTCGGGGAGGGACGGTACTACATGAGCCAGCCCGGGTACGTGGTGCAGTTCCTGGAGCGGCTCGGCTACACGCCGTTCCCCGGGACGCTCAACGTCCGGGTCGAGCCCGAGGTGCTGGCGCGGATCGGGTCGGTCCGGCACTGGAAGGGGCTCCGCATCGACGGGCTCCAGGCGAACGGCCGGACGTTCGGCGGCGCCACCTGCTACGCGGGTCGGGTCCAGGGACGGCCGTGCCATCTCATCCAGCCGGACCGGAGCCACTACGAGGACGTGGTCGAGCTCATCGCGCCGGAGTCGCTGCGCGAGGCGCTCCGTCTCAAGGACGGGGACCGGGTCGTGGTGGAGGTCGAGGAGTCGTAGCGTGGCGCCCTCCGTCGCGCGGGCGATCGCCCACGACCGCCGTCCCCCGCCCGCCGGGCCGGCCTCGGCCCGGCAGCTCGTGAACCAGTGGACCGAGGCGGAGGCGATCGGCCCGGAGCGGGTCCGGGCGTTCGTGATCATCCTGCGGACCCGGGGGTGCTACTGGGCGGACGTGAAGGGCTGCTCGATGTGCGGCTACGCGAAGGACACGCTCGGCCGGTCGGCGACGCCGACCGAGCTCGCGGAGCAGCTGGACGCCGCGCTCCGGGCGTACCGAGACGAGCCGTACGTCAAGGTCTACACCTCGGGGAGCTTCCTCGACGACCGCGAGGTCGACCCGGCGTCGCGCGAGCGCCTGGCGGCGGCGTTCCGCGGACGCGCCCGACGGCTCCTGTTCGAGACGCTGCCCGAGTTCGCGACGGCGGAGTCGCTGGGCCCCGTCCGGGACGCCTTCGGGGGCGACGTGGAGGTGGCCCTCGGGCTCGAGTCGACCCAGCCGGAGGTCCTCCGCCGGTTCGTCCACAAGAACGCTCCGCCGGAGGCGTACTTCGACGCCGCGGACCGGGTGCGCGCGCTGGGCCTCCATCCCAAGGGGTACCTGCTCCTGAAGCCGCCGTACCTGACCGAGCGCGAGGCGCGGGACGACGTGCTCCGGTCGGTCGGCCGCGCGGCCGCCCGGTTCGACGCCCTCTCCATCAACCCCGTGCACATCCAGAACGGGACCGTCGTGGAGCACCTGTTCCGTCGGGGCCAGTACCGGCCCCCGTGGCTCTGGAGCCTCGTGGCGGTGCTCCGCGAGGGCGCGGAGCGTCGCGGGTCGGCGCGCCTCGTCACCTTCCCGACCGCCGGGGGTCTCGCCCGCGGACCGCACAACTGCGGACGGTGCGACCGGGCGGTCCTCCGCGCGCTCGAGGAGGCGTCCCTCACGCAGCGGTTCGAGGGCCTGGACGCCCTCGACTGCGCGTGCCGCGCTACGTGGGCCGAGCAGTCCCAGCTGGAGCCGCTGGGGGTGGAGGCGTGAGCCTCGTCCCGCGGCTGCCGGCCCACGCCGAGGCGACCATCCACCAGTTCCTCCGGGCTCACGTGGCGCAGTCCGGGGGTGACGGGGTCGTGCTGGGGCTGAGCGGCGGGATCGACTCGGCGCTCTGCGCCCGGCTCGCGGTCGACGCGCTCGGCGCCGGGCGCGTCGCCGCGCTCCTCCTCCCGGACCGCCTCCAGCCGGAGGCGCTCACGGACGAGACGCTCGGGTACGCCGCCGAGCTCGGCATCGCCGCGCGGACGGTCGGGATCGACGGGGCCGAGGTCGCCTTCCACGCGCTCCTCCCCGAGCTGTCCGACCGCGTGACGTGGGGGAACGTCAAGGCCCGCGTCCGGATGACGGTCCTGTACGCGTGGGCCCGGGAGCACCGACGGCTCGTCGTGGGGACCGGCAACAAGTCCGAGCTCCTGATGGGCTACTTCACGAAGTGGGGGGACGGCGGCGCGGACCTCCTCCCGATCGGCGACCTGTACAAGACCCAGGTGCGCGAGCTGTCGGCGGCGCTGACGCTGCCCCGGGAGGTCCGGGAACGCCCCCCGACGGCCGGCCTCTGGGAAGGGCAGACCGACGAGGAGGAGCTCGGGATCGCGTACCCGGAGCTCGACCAGGTCCTGTACGGGCTGGAGCAGCTCCGCACCGACGAGGAGATCGCGGCCGCCGCCGGGCTCCCCCTCGCGCGCGTGACCGCCGTCCGGGAGACCGTCGAGCGGACCCGGCACAAGCGACGCCTCCCGCCGATCCCGAAGCTCGGGCTCCGCACCGTGGGGATCGACTGGCGGGAGTGACGACGGCGGTCCCCGGGACCAAGCGTTAAAGCGCGAGGGCGGTACCCGCGGGGCGCCGGCGACCGCGTCGGCCCGTTCGGAGCCCGGGGCATGGACCGCGAGACGTACCGGCAATACTACGACCGGCTCGCCGCCGTCGAGGACGTCCCGCGGCTCGCCGCGCAGGACGGGATCGACCCGGAGCTGCTGCTCATCATCCACACCCAGCGGGTCTCGCGGGACGCCACGCGACGGTTCTACGTCGTGAAGCGCCAGATGCCGCGGCTCGTCGGGCAGTGGCGGCACGGGCGGAGGATCCTCGAGATCGCGCGGGAGTTCGAGTTTCCCCCGGTCCTCATGGGCCAGCTGATGCTCCGCGAGCTGCAGCTGCCGCGGAAGGCGGTCTGGGGCTGCTTCCTCGACCCGGCGAGCGCCCCCACGCCGCGCCTCCAGTCGGAGGTGCGCGAGCTGCTCCAGCACGACCGGGTGTACTCGCCCGAGGGGATGGAGCTCCAGCGCGACCGGGGCCGGCGCGGCGAGGCGCGGCTGTACGCCTGGCTGGAAAAGCACGGCATCCCGTACAAGACCGAGAAGGACCTCCGGGGGAAGTTCCCGAAGACGCCGGACGCGCTCCTCGAGCAGCCGATCATCTTCTACGGCCAGCGGCTCACCTGGATCGAGTCGAAGGCCAACTTCGGCGACGACATCGAGCTCCGGAAGAACCTCCGCCGCCAGCTCGCGCCGTACACCGAGCTGTTCGGCGAGGGCGCCGTCGTCTACTGGTACGGGTTCGTCGAGGGGGCCGAGAGCCCGCCGGGGGTGCTGCTCTGGGACGGGCCGACGATCGAGGGGCTCACTCCGGAGGTAGAACCTCGTCGGGCGCCAGCTCACGCTGCACACCCGACGACAGGTCCCGCTCGAGCAGAACCCCTTTCGCGGCCTCCTGCGGTCCGACGATCAGCGCCCGACGGGCCCGCCGGCGGGCCGCCTCCCTGAGCTGGCGCGACATCGACCGGCCGAGGAGGTCCGAGTCGGCGGCGACGCCGGCCCGGCGGAGCCGCTGCACCCAGCGCGCCGCCTCGAGCCCGAACTCCGGCGTCGCCGCGACGACGTAGGTGTCGATCGGCGGCTCCCCGGCCGGCCATCGCCCGGCCTGGCGCAGGAGCACCTCGAGCGTCTGGTCCCCGAGCGCGAGCCCGCAGGCGGGCGTGGGCGGGCCGCCGAACAGCTCGACCAGGTGGTCGTACCGTCCCCCGCCGAACAGCGCGCGCAGGTCGCCCTGCCGGGCGTACGCCTCGAACACCGTCGAGGTGTAGTAGGCGAGCCCGCGGACCACGGTGGGGTCGAACACGGTCCGGTCCCCGAGGCCCAGCGCCTCGGCCCGCCGGAAGAACGCGCGCAGCCGGTCGATGCCCTCCGGCCCGGGCGCCGGGAGCCCCTCGGCCGCGCGCCGGTCGAGGAACGCCTCCACCTCGGCGCACGGCAGGCCCGAGCCGGCCTCGGCCAGGAGCCGGACGAGGTGCTCGATGCTGTCCGCGCTCAGCCCGGCTCGGCGGAGGTTGCTCTCGAACTCGCGTTCCGTCCCCTTCGCCTTCCGGTCCAGGGCGCGGAAGAAGAGGAGCGGGTCGGAGGCGCCCACGGCGTGGCCGAGCCCCTCCGCGAACCGGCGGTCGTTCACGCGGAACGCGTACAGCCCCTCCGCCCCGACCTCGTCGAGGGCCATCGCCGTGGTCGCGAGGATGTCGACCTCCGCCTCGACGCCGGGCACGCCGAGGATGTCGAAGTTCACCTGGCTGAACTCCCGGGTGCGTCCCTGCTGCGGCTCCTCGTACCGCCACAGCTTGGAGAGCGTGACCCATTTCACCGGGAGCGGCTCCGCCTTCGCGCGCTCCACGTACACCCGGGTGAGCCCGGGGGTCGTCTCGGGGATCAGCGCCACGTCGCGGCCCCCCTTGTCGTCGAACGACCAGACCTGCGTCTCGATGTCGCCGCCGCTCTTCACGCGGAACAGCTCGAGCGCCTCGACGCTCGGCGTCTCGAGCTCCTGGAAGCCGCACCGGTGGGCCACCCGGCGGATCCGGCGCCAGAGTTCCGCGCGGGCGGCCGCGTCGGGGGGAACGTAGTCGCGGAAGCCCCGGAGCGGCGAGAACGGCACGACCGAAGCAACCAGCCCCGGCCTATTTAGGCAGCACGAACGGCGTCCGGGACGACCGCGCGGAGGTCAGGCTTCCGCGCCCGGCGGCGGGCTCGCGGCCAGGTCCCGGAGCCGCCGGTACTCCGACATCGCGGCGCCGAAGTTCCGGCGTTTCACCAGCGCGGCCATCTCCCGGATCGCGTGGGCCACGTCCCGCATCTCGGACTCCGGGAGCCCGCGGCGCTCGATCCGGCTCCGGAGCTCTCGGAGGCTCGCGGTGAGCGGAGGCATCACGAGGCCCCACAGCACGCGGTTCGCCCCCGCGAGCACCTGCTCCGCGCGCGCGGTCTCGCCGGCGGTCGCGAGCCGCCGCCCCTCCTCGAGCGGGCCGCGCGCCGGCGCCGGGTCCCCCCCGAGCTCGCGGATGGTGTCCACCATGAGGTCCGCCTCGGCCACGAGGATCTGGCACGTGGCCCATCGGTCCTCGAGCGAGGCGGCGCGTTCGCGCGCCGCCCGGACCGCCGGAGCGGCCCGGTGCAGCTCCCCGCCCCGCAGCGCCGCGCGCGCCACCTCCAGCTCCTCGTCGAGCGCGGGGGTCGGCAGCAGGGCGGCGAGTTCCTGCCGGCGCGCCGCCACGAGCTCGTACTCCTCCGTGAGCGCGGCCGCCACCTTCACGAACAGCTCCCGTCGCAGGGCGTCCAG
>JASHRQ010000020.1 GCA_030037265.1 Thermoplasmata archaeon
CCGTCCCAGGTTCTGGAACACCTGCTCCGCCTGGAGGCGGTAGTCGCCTCCTCCGACGAGGGCGCCCGTCGGGTCCATCGCGACCTGGCCCGCGATGAACACGAGCTTCCCGCCCCGGACCTCCGCCACGTGGGAGTATCCCTTCGGCGGCGCCATCGTCGTCGGGTTGTGGATTCGGACCCGCTGTTCCGGCATGGGGCGGCCACCGGGCCGCCGTTCAATACGGTTGCCGGGACCCGGCGGTCCCTGCGGGTCCCAACGGGGTCTCGTGGGAGGTCGGGTCGGGCCGTGGGTTCGCCCGGGCCGACCGACCCCGTCCTACGGGCTCGCTCCCCCTTCGCGTCGGGTGCTCTCCGTACCCGCCGAAGCGCCCAGGTCGATCGGCTCGCCGGGCGGGAGGGGATAGTTCACGACCGGCACGTCGACCCACTCGAGCACCTTCTCGGCGCCGGTTCGCGTCGCGACGGCGTGCGCGTACCGCAGGAGATCGGCGGTGCGCTCGGGGGAGAGCGCCGGGAACTGCCGGCGGGTCGTCGTGACGGGGCTCGCGTGGCGGTCGAACGCGACGAGCCACGCCGCGAGCCCCGGGAACGCGAGCTGGAACAGCTCGACCTGGAGCCGGACGTCCGGCGGGATCGGCTCCACGCGGTACGTCTTCATCTCGAAGAAGCGCGCCCGGCCGTCCCAGAAGTCCGGCTGCGCGTACACCCCGACGTCGTCGCCGATCCGGACGAGCCGCGAGCGCGGGCGGGGGAGGCCCGCGAGCTCGCTCGCCCGGAACGCCGCGAGGACGCCGCGGATGCCGGCGAGGAGCCGGTCCCGCTCGGCGGGGTCCGGGGCGAGGTCCGCGTCCCGGAGCCCCTCCGCGAGCCGCTCCGCCGCCCAGCGGGCGGTCGCCCCCGCCGTCGGCTTCCGGCGGAGACGGACCTCGTGGCTCAGCTGCGACACGGTGGCGTCGATCACGCGGCCGACGACCTGCCCGAGCTCCGGGAGCGGCGCCTCCGGGCGCGGATACGCCGCCCGGACTACCTCGTGGACGGCGACGGTGCGGATCGTCGTCACGGGCCCGGGGCTCCCGGGGGCGGGGGGCGGGCGCGCGCCGTCACTCGACCTTGAGGTACCGGGCCGCGACCAGCGTGCCGGCGACCATCATCAGCGCGGCGAAGATCGCGATGTACCCCAGGTACGTCCAGTCGGCCACCCCCTGGACGATGATCCCCCGGCCGAACAGCGCCGAGTAGCTCACCGGGTTCCACGCCGCGATGTACTGCATCCACTTCGGGAAGTTCGCGGCCGGGAACAGCGCGTTGCTCGCGAACATGAGCGGCATCGTGATGAAGTTCGAGATGACGCCCGGCGTCTGCCAGTCGGTGCTGGACGCGGTCACGGCGAGGAACAGGCAGCTGAAGCCGAACCCGAGGAGCGTGAGGCCGAGCACCCAGCCGGCCCACATGATCGGGTCGCCGTAGAACCGGACGCCGAACACGAGCGCCGCCACGACCATGACGGGGATCTGGACGAGCCCCCGGGTCGCCGACCCGAGCGCCTTCGCGAGGAACACCGTCGCCTTGCTGGTCGGCGTGAGCAGAATCCGCTTCATGTAGCCGAACCGCTTGTCCTGGATGGTGCTCATCGACCCGAACATCCCGATGCTCAGCATCGAGGTGGAGAGCGTCCCGGGGAGGAGGAACTGGAGGTACCCCTGGATCTTGATGTGGAGCAGCGCCTCGAGCTCCGCGAGCGGGACGTTCGCGAAGCTCGACCCGAAGAAGGCGAGCCACATGAACGGCTGGACGAGGGTGATCACGAGCACCCACGGGTTCCGGAACGTCCGGAGGATCTCGCGCGCGTACAGGCCGCCGAACTGGGTGCCCTGCGGCACCCCGAGCCGGGAGCCGCTCGCCGTCGGCGACGGCAGCGTGACGTAGCGCGTCTCGCCGGTCACTGCCGCGCCCTCCGCACCGTGGAGTAGAACTTCCGGTAGTCGAACACCTCGCCGCCCACGTCGTCGATCTTCCGGCCGGTGAGGTCGAGGAACACCGTCTCCAGGCTCGGCTTCTCGACGTTGATGCGCTTGATCTCGTCGGTGCGCAGGTGGGCGAACAGCCGGGGGAGCACCTCCTCCGCGGAGGAGACCCGGAGGATCCACGTCTTCCCCTGCGTCCGCACCTCGGTGACGCCCGGAATCGCCCGGAGCTGCGCCTCGGTCACCGTCTCCACCGTCTCGAGCTCGACGAAGTCCTCGTGGACGCGGGACTTGAGCTCCGACGGGGTACCGGAGGCGACGAACCGCCCGTGGTCGATGATCGAGATGTGGTCGCAGAGCGCGTCCGCCTCCTCGATGTAGTGGCTCGTGAGCAGGATCGTCGTCCCGAACTCCTGGTTCACGCCGGTGATGAACTCCCACAGCATCCGCCGGGTGCTCGGGTCGAGGCCGATCGTCGGCTCGTCCATGAAGATCACCGACGGCTGGTGGAGGAGCGCGAGGGCGATCTCGAGCTTCTTCCGCATGCCGGTGGAGTACGTCCCGACCTTGTCCTTGCGCCGGTCGCCGAGCCCGAAGTACTTGAGGAGCTCCTCCGCGCGCGGCTTCCAGTCGGCGAGCCGCTGGAACTTCGCCTGCAGCCAGAGGTTCTCCCACGCCGAGAAGTCGTCGTCCAGGATCACCTCCGCCGCCACCCAGCCGATCCGCTGCTTCACCTGCATCGGGTAGCGCTGGACGTCGTAGCCGGCGACGGTCGCCGTCCCGTCGGTGATGTCGCTGAGCCCGGTGAGGAGCTTGATGATCGTCGTCTTGCCGGCGCCGTTGGGCCCGAGGAGGCCGAACACCCCGCCGGACGGGACCTTCATCTCCACGTGGTCGACGGCCATCGACCGCCCGAGCCGGGTCAGGTGCTGCGTCACGGTGCTGGGCGAGAGCGCGAGCCGCTTCGCGAGCGCCGGGCCGTCCCGCGGCGCCTCGCCGTTCATCGCCGTCAGGATCTGCCGGTCGACGTGGTCGACGGAGCCGTACACCTTCGTGAGGTCGTGGGCGACGATCGCGTCGCCGGGGGGAGTGTCGATCACGCGCCCTCCCGGGCCGCCCCGCGCCCGTCGGCGAGCGTCGCGAGCGCCCGCCGCAGCTCGCGGACGGTCTCGGCGCGCAGCCGGCGGCGGTCGGCCGCCGGCAGCCGGTCCTCCTCGCCCGCGGCGAGCGTCTCGACGGTGGCGAGCGTGCCGCGGAGCCGGTTCAGCGCGATCTCCCGCCACTCCGTCGGCTCGACCAGGTCGAGGAGCAGCCGCCACGAGCCGCCGAACCGTTCCCCCCACCGGTGGCGCGCCTCGCGCACGCGGCGGAGCTGGCGCCGGCCCGCGGGGGTGATCCGGTACGTCGGGCGCCCCTCCTCGCGGTACTCCTCGGCGAGCCCGCGCGCGACGAGCGACCGGAACGCCGGATAGACCGCGCCCGGCCCCGGCTGCCACGACCCGCGGGACTGCTCGGCGATGCGCGCCGACAGCTGGCTCGCATGGACGGGGGACCGGTCCATGAGCGCGAGGGCGTAGTGCCCGAGGAATCCGTTCTGCCAGCGCCCCTCCCGGCGGCCCGCGCGATGGCCCGCCCGTCGCTCCATGGGCGGACCAGCCCGGCGGGGGCATATAAGGTCGAGGTGGACCGAATCGAACCCGTATCGAATTCGTAATCGGGGGCGCGGGGCGGGACCGGGGACCGAGGGCTCAGGCCGTCCGGCGGACGGCGCGGTTCCGGCGTCGGGCGTACAGGAACACGACCCGGACGACGATCGTGACCAGGAAGAACCAGACGAGGAGGAACAGGATCTCGGCCACCAGGCTGTGGTGCGCGATCCGGGCGATCGTCGCGGTCCCGATCCCCTGGAGGATCGCGAGCGCGACGAGCCATCCCACCACGTCGGTCACCACCTCGAGCCCGAGCGAGGTCCAGGTCGGCGGGGCGCGTACGTCGTCCTCCGACGGCTGCATGGGGTCCTCGGGGCACCGGGAAGTCCCCCGCCGGGAGCGGATGGGGGTTGATGGTTCTGTTGGCCGGGGCCCTCCCCCCGGGCCCGTCCCCGTCACCGCGCGTCGGGCCGCTTGCGGTCGGCGACGAACAGGTAGTGGCTCTCCTCCCGCCGCTCGAGCGCGGCCGGCTCGAACCCGTCGGCGCCGAGCTCCGCGCAGCCGGCCGCGGTGAAGAACCGGTGCTCCACGAGCGGCACCCGGGGGTCCCCCGTGTTCGGCGGGAGGACGTCCGGGGTGCGCTCGAGCGGATGGCCGGTCTCGCGGACGCACCACAGGTGGAATCCCCCCGCCGCGAGCGCCCCGCGGACCGCGCGGAACGTCCGCCGGAGCTCGTCGTCGCTCAGGGTCTCGTACAGGACCGCGCCGAACACCGCCGCCACGCTCCCGGGCGCGAGCCCCTCCAGGAACTCCGCGGCGTCGGCGCGGATGGCCGACCCGCGCGCGGCGGCGTCGGGCGGCAGCTCCGCGATCGCGTTCTCCGTGAGCGCGACGGCGACCGGCGAGGCGTCGACCCCGCGGACCCGGTACCCCTGCCGGAGCAGGTACTGGAGGTCCTGCCCCCCGCCGCATCCCAGCTCGACCAGGCCGGCGCCGGCGGGCGCCCGCTCGAACCAGGGAAGGCACCACCGGAGGAAGCCGCTCGGCGCCGAGCCGAGGCGGCCCTCGACGACGGTCCAGTAGTGGTCCCACGCGGCGGTCCGCGGGTCGTCGCTCAACGGAAGGACGACCCCCGGCCGCGCTCTTCAACGTTCCTTCGGCGCCCGCCCGGCGCCGCTACGTCCGCGCGTCGACCTCGCGGAGGAAGCGTCCCACGACCTCGAGGAACCGGTCCGGCTCCTCCCAGAACGGCAGGTGGGCGCTCCGCTCGAACGTGACGCGCCGGGCGCCGGGGATCCCGCGCTCGATCTGCTCCGCGACGGCCGGGGTCACCTCGTCGTACCGCCCG
Organism: Thermoplasmata archaeon; assembly: GCA_030037265.1. GTDB lineage: Archaea > Thermoplasmatota > Thermoplasmata > Lutacidiplasmatales > UBA184 > JAKIWV01. Next base: position 4,964 of record JASHRQ010000020.1, read on the forward strand.
CCGAGCACGAGCGTGGGGACCCGGATCCGGCCCAGCTGCGGCGAGAGGTCGATGTCGCGGATCGTTCCGGTGATCGTGAACTCGTTCGGCCCGTTCATGTACCGGTACACCGGCCGCTCGAGCCCGACCTCGAGCGACCGGTTCAGCTCCGGGGGCCACTCCGCGAGCCGGCAGACGTACTCGTGGTAGAACAGGTCGGTCGCCCGGACGTAGTCGGGGTGCGAGAGCGCCCCGCGCGCCCCGAGCTCCCGGATCGCCCTCCGCGCGGGTTCCGGGAGCTCGTCGACCCGTCGGTTCATCTCCGCCTGGGCGAACGGGACGCTCGCGAGCCCGCCGACGGTCACCAGGCTCCGGAGCCCCTCCGGGTGCCGGAGCGCGTAGGCGATCGCGAGGAGCCCGCCGTAGCTCGACCCGATGAGGTGGACCCGGCCCAGGCCGAGCGCCGTGCGCACCGCGTCGGCCTCGAGCACGTTGTGCTCGAGCGAGAACCGCTCCCGGTCGGGCGGGACCTCCGACCGCCCGCAGCCGAGCTGGTCGAACAGCACCACCCGGTAGCCGAACCGGGTCAGCTTCGCGAACGGGAGGAGGTAGTCGTGGCTCATCCCGGGCCCCCCGTGGAGGCCCAGTATCGTCGCGGGCGCGTCCGGGTTCCCGAACGTCCGGTAGAACAGCCGGAACCCCTCGACCGGGACGAACCCGTCCGTCTCGTCCGGTATCGGCGCCGCCCCCCGCGGGCGGAGCCGCCCGCCCTTCAAGGCCGTTTCCCCGGCCCGACGGGAGGGGGGTCGTTCCCGCGGACCGGGGGACCCCCTCCCCAAGAGTGATAGGGGGCTCCCGGCCTTCCCAAAGCACCATGCAGTGCACGGGATGCGGGGCCACGGTCCCGGACGGAGCGACGGCCTGCGGGGCGTGCGGACGTCCGGTCGTGGGGGCCGGGGCCGCGGCCGCGGGCGCGGGCGACTCGCTGCGGCAGGTCGCGCGGTCGACCGTCAGCGCGACGAAGAGCGTCACGCACGAGGCGGTGAAGCAGGGGAAGGCCGTGACCCACGAAGCGGTGAAGCAGGGGAAGGTCGTCCTCGCGGACACCAAGGTCGCGTTCAAGGAGCTGGGCTCGCTCACGAAGAAGGCGGTGCACGAGGTGGGTCAGGACCTCGAGACCGCGGGGCGGGACCTCCAGCGCGCGGTCAAGAAGGACAAGTAGGCGCGGTCCGCGGGGCGCTCGCCCGGGCCCCCCCCCGCCCGAGCTGGCGGCCCGCGGGAGCGAAACGTTCCTATCGGCCCGTTGCCGTCCGGACGGTCGCGGCGATGATCCTCCGGGCCGGCGAGAAGGTGCTCACGACCGGCCGCGCCGTGTCGATCACCCACAGCGACGCGGCCGGGGTGCTCTACCTCACGACCCAGCGGCTCATCTTCGAGACCTCTCGACCCGGCCTGTTCCGCGCCGGCTCGACGTCGACGCTCCTCGACCTGCCGCTCGCGGCCGTGAGCGACGCCCACGTCGACCGGCCGAGGATCCGGGTGCGCCGGGCGACGGCCGCGCGGATCCGGTTCGTCACCCCGCACGGGGAGGTCGACTTCCGGGTCGACCACCCCGAGGTGTGGCGCCAGTACCTCGCCGCCGCGAAGCGCGCGACCCCGCCGCCGGAGCGGCCCGCCCCGAGCTCGGTCACCGTCTCGGTCCCCTGC
>JASHRQ010000135.1 GCA_030037265.1 Thermoplasmata archaeon
GGCGGGCGGGCGCGGCCCGCTCTCCGCCGACCGCTTCCCCGACCACCAGCGGCGGGCGCGGGCGGTCGCCCGCCTCGCCGAGGAGGCGGGGGTCCCGATCGCCTCGATCGCGCTCCACTGGCTCGCGCGCCGCGGGGCGGCCCCGGTCTTCGGCGCGAGCTCGCCGGAGCAGGTCGACCGCGTGCTCGCGGCCTGGAAGGTCCGCCCGAGCGACGCGGTCCTCGACCGGGCCGACGCGCTGACGAAGGGCGATGGCGATTAGGCTCGTCGCCTTCGACATGGACGGGACGCTCGTCGACGTCGAGAGCTCCTGGGCGGAGGTGCACCGGCTCCTCGGGGAGTCGAACGAGGAGGCCCTCCAGGCGTTCCTGCGCGACGAGATCGACGACCTCGAGTTCATGCGGCGGGACCTCGCGCTCTGGCGGAAGCACCTCCCGGAGATCGGCGAGGCGGACCTCGAGCGGATGCTCGCCCACGTCGGCCTCGTGACCGGGGCGCGGGAGCTGTTCCGCGCGCTCCACGCGCGCGGGACGCGGACCGCGATCGTGAGCGGCGGGCTCGACGTCCTCGCCCAGCGCGTGGGACGGGAGCTGGGCGTCGACCGGGTCCTGGCGAACGGGTTCGTCCTGGACGGCCGGGGCCGTCTCACCGACGAGGGGCTCATCCGGGTCCCGATCAAGGGGAAGCGGGAGGTCCTCGCGCGCGTCCAGCGGGAGCTCGGCATCGGCCCGGAGGAGTCCGCCGCCGTCGGGAACTCCTCGATCGACGTGGGGCTGTTCGCCCGCGCCCGGATCGGCATCGCGTTCCTCCCGGTCGACGAACCGGTCCGCCGGAACGCGACGCTCGTGGTCACCGAACGGGACCTCCGGCGCCTCATCCCCCCGCTGACCGCCGCCGACTGAGCCACCGGCCGCCAACGGGCCGGGATAGCCTTTTGAGCGGCCCGCGGCATCGAACGGCCGACGATGGAAGCGTACCAGCGGCTGCTCGACCGGGCCCGCGCCCAGCTCCCGGAGGTCCGGGCGTCCGACGAGCGATTCCAGGTGCCGGAACCGGACGTGATGATCGACGGGAAGAACACCGTCATCCGGAACCTCCAGGAGATCGCGAGCGTGCTCCGCCGGGAGCCCGCGCAGATCGTCGGCTTCCTCGCCCGGGAGTTCGGCTGCCCGGGGGTGCTCGAGCTCCCGCGGGGGGTCCTCAAGTCCCGCCTCCAGAAGGAGGCGATCGCCCAGCGGATCCGGGAGTACACCGACAAGTACGTGATCTGCTCGGAGTGCAAGCGGCCGGACACCCACCTCGTGAAGGAGGGGAAGTTCACCCTCCTCGTCTGCGAGGCGTGCGGGGCGCAGCGGCCGATCACCGTCCGGCGGGTCGTCGAGGCGGCGAAGCCGAAGACGCCGGTCGTGGTCGGGGAGGTGTACCGGCTCACGATCGAGGACATCGGGCGCCGCGGCGACGGCGTGGCCCGGAAGGAGGGATTCGTCGTCTTCGTCACCGGCGCCACGACGCGGGGGGTCACCGTGAACGCGAAGATCACGAAGGTGCTCGGCAACAACGCGTACGCGGTGGTGCAGCCGTAGGCCCCCGGTATGCGCGGGCTCCGGTCGGTCGGCCTCCTCGCGCTGTTCGTGGGGGCGCAGGTCGTCGCGCTCGCGCTCGCGATCCCGTTCAAGACCGCCGGGCTCGCGACCGGCACGAGCCCCAACAACCCCGCCGCCCCGGTCGTCATCATCGCCGCGATCGTGCTCGCGCCGCTCGTCATCCTCTGGATCGCCCGGCGGCAGGGCGGCCTCGCCGCGCTCCGCGTCGTGCTGCTCGTCGCGATCTCCGCCTCGCTGTTCCTCACGCTCTACTACACGCTCGAGCTCGTGATCCCGGCGACGGTCTACCTCCCGCCGGCCTCGGTCGGGATCCCGTTCGACCCGGCCGCGACGCTCGCCGGGGTGGTCGCCGTGGGGCTGCTCCTCGCCCTGTGGATCGAGCCCCAGTGGTACGTCGTCGACACGGCCGGGTTCCTCGCGGCGGGGGCGCTCATCGCGATCCTCGGCGTCTCGTTCGGCCTGCTGCCGGTCTTCATCCTCCTGGTCGCGCTCGCCGGGTACGACGCGATCGCCGTCTACCGGACGAAGCACATGGTGTCGCTCGCCGACGCCGTCGTCGAGATGCGGCTCCCGATCCTGATGGTGATGCCGGACTCCGCGGGCTTCGACTACACCCGCGTCCCGTCCCTGAAGGCGGAGCGGCAGCGCGCCCCCGCCGAGCGCGAGGCGATGTTCATGGGGCTGGGCGACGTCGTGATCCCGGGCGCGCTCATCGTGTCGGCGTTCGTCTGGCTCCCGGGGCACCCGGTGGTCCTCGGGGTCGGGGCCAACCTGTGGGCCGCGGTCGGGGCGCTCGTCGGCGCCGTCGTCGGCTACGGGTTCCTGATGCGCCAGGCCGGGTCCGGCAACCCCCAGGCGGGCCTCCCGTTCCTGAACGGGGGGGCGATCGCGGGGTACCTCCTCACCTACCTCGCCGTCTTCCACCACGGGGGGTTCGGCTTCACCCTGAGCCTGTAGCGAGGGTCCGGCGGTGGCGCGCAAGGTCGAGGACATCCGGACGGCGGACCGGCCGTCCGTCGCGACGCTCGCCGAGCGGCTCGGCGCCGCCGGCGGGTTCAGCGCCAAGGCGTTCTCGGACGGGGTCGACCTCCTCGTCGAGATCCTCGGCGACCGGGAGATGACGACGTTCCTGTCGTTCCCGGCCGACATCGTCGCGACCGGGACCCGCGGCGTGCTCCGAGAGCTCCTCGCCGGCGGGTACGTCGACGCCGTCGTGACGACGTGCGGGACGCTCGACCACGACATCGCGCGGTCGTACGGGTCGTACCTGCACGGCGACTGGCTGCTCGACGACGCGGACCTCCGCCGGCGCGGGAAGTACCGCCTCGGGAACCTCGTGATCCCGGAGCGGGTGTACGGCCGGGCGGTCGAGCGGTTCCTGCAGCGGCTCCTGGGCCGGCTCTGGCGGGCGGGGACGCGGTCGGTGTCGACCGTCGAGCTCGTCTGGGCGATCGGCGAGGCGCTCGGCCCGACGGCGGGGCGCGGCAGTCTCGCGCGGGCGGCCTGGGAGCGGAAGGTCCCGGTGGTCGTGCCGGGGATCACCGACGGCGCGGTCGGCTCCCAGCTGTGGCTGTTCTCGCAGCTGCACCGCGAGTTCCGGCTCGACCTCCTGCCGGACGAGCAGAAGCTGTCCGACCTGGTGTTCGAGGCGAAGCGCTCGGGCGCGGTGATGCTCGGCGGCGGGATCTCGAAGCACCACACGATCTGGTGGAACCAGTTCCGGGGCGGCCTCGACGCGGCGCTCTACATCACGAGCGCCGTCGAGTGGGACGGGAGCCTCTCCGGCGCGCGCACCCGGGAGGCGGTCAGCTGGGGGAAGATCAAGCCGCGCGCCCGGCACCTCACGCTCGACGGGGACGTCACCGTGCTGTTCCCGTTCATGGTCGCGGCCGCGCTCGAGCGGCTCCGCCGCTGAGCGCCCCGGTCCGTGCCCCCTACCGCCCGTCCGGGTGGGGGGCGGGTGGGGCCCGCTCCTTCTCGACGGTGACGAGCGTGACGCCGGCCACGACGACGAGGAAGCCCAGGACCTCCCAGACGGTCAGCGCCTCGCCGAACAGGCCCGAGCCGATGCCGATCCCGACGATGGGAAGGAGGTACGCGACCAGGTTCGCCCGGACCGGCCCCACGCGGTGGTGCAGCGTGAAGTAGACGAAGTACCCGAGCACCGACGAGAACACCACGAGCGCGCCGAGGAGGGCGCCGAGGTCGGCGGTGAGCGGCAGCGCCTCCCGGACCGGCAGGACCGCCCCGACCGCGAGCAGGAGGAGCCCGCCGACGCCGAACTGGGCGCCGATCTGCCAGAGCCCCTGCCGCCCGCCGCCCAGCCGCCGGAGGAGCACCGTGCCGGCCGCCGCGCCGACGAACCCGACGACGATGAGCAGCGGGCCGGGCCACCGACCGACGGAACCGGACGAGAGGTCCGGCAGGACGAGCACCACGACGCCGAGGAATCCCACGAGGATCCCCACGAGCCCGAGGCGGCCGAGCCGCTCCGCCGGCAGGATCGAGTACGCCACGACGACGGTCAGGATCGGAGAGGTCGAGGCCAGCACGGAGGCGTAGCCGCCCGTCGTGTACAGCTCGCCCCAGTACAGCAGCCCGCCGTACATCCCGATGAACAGGGTCCCGCCGATGCCGCCGGACACCAGCAGCGCCCGCCGGGACGGGAACCCCTCCCTCCGGACCGCGGCGATCAGGAAGAACGCCGCCGCGGAGAGGACGTAGCGCACGGACGCGTACAGGATCGGGGTCGCGCCGAGCAGGAGGCCCTGCCGGATGAAGATGTAGGCCGATCCCCAGAGCACGCTCAGGGCGAGGAACAGCCCGATGTCCCCGAGGGAGAACCGCGGGGTCGACGGCCCCGGGCCGGTGGCGGGAGCCGGCGCGCGGGACGCATCGACACCGGACAATGTCGCGCGACCGGGGGGCCACTACTTAGGGGCGCCGTGGCGCGGTGGATAGCCTCGGGACCCAGCGGGACCCGGGGTGAGACGTCTCGGGCTACGCCGGCCGGGCGGAGCTTGTCGTTCCGAATCCACAGCCGGGGGCACCGGCGCGACCCCGGCCCGCCAACGTCGCGACCGTCCCGGGCTCGCTCGGCGAGACTTTATGGGGCGCGTCCCAGTCGGTCGACCTCCACGTGGGCCCGTAGCTCAGCTCGGTAGAGCAGGCGGCTCTTAACCGCAAGGTCAGGGGTTCGAATCCCCTCGGGCCCGGATCGCCTCGCGACCGACCCCGCCTTTGACGCCGCAGGATTGTCATCCCGAGCGGGGCGTACGCGTGCGGGTTCGTGCCGGAGCAAGACGTCGTCGCAGCTCAGGGATGAGATCCTCCGCCCCGTCCTCCGCAGCCACGCGGCTCATGTAGTCCCAGTCGATTTCGTCTTGGTACTCCGCCGCCAGGGCGACGGCCTGGCCCAACAGCTCCGTACCACCGCCTGGCCACACCTTGGTTTCGATCAACCGCTTCGCGATCAGGTCTTCCACGGAGGCAAGGCGAACCGAGCCGTAAGGTGTCGACACCACCCGCAGCCGTCCGACATCACCGGTGTAAAACCGGCCCACGGGGTCGACCCACAGCCCAAGGTCCGGACGCGACCACAGCCGCCCTTCTCGGTGGAACCCCCACCGCTCCAGCGCCTTGATGATGGATGGGCGCTCCCCCACGAGGTCGATGTCCGTCGAGACGTATATCCCGCTTGAGTAGATCTCGATCGCGGACCCACCGACGATGACGATATCCGTCGCGGCTTCCTTCGCCAGGAGAGCGCCCATCCAGAGGTTCCTCTCGCCACCACTGGTGGCCCGACGGAGAATCCGGGCCAACTCATCCGCGTTCACGGCGCGTCACGCTTCGTGCGAACTGAGGTTCTGGCCCCCGCTCTCGCGAGGACTTCGTCCTTCTCCTGGCGTCGACGCGCAGCTGTCGCGCCGAGCGGACGACCCGGCGTAAGACGAGCGAGAGCGAGAGGGGTCCGAGAGCTTCTCCGGACGGCCAGAGCCGCCCGTCGACTCCGATCCTTTGCCCCCCTCATTAGGTCCTGACTCCAGACGACCCGCAGGCGGCGTCGCAGTAGCGCACGCAGGTCAGGATCGACCACCGTCCAGCCCTCACGACCTTCGGGTGTGGGCGCCCTTTCGACCTCGCTGCACTCGAGCAGTCGCCTCAGCTCGCGATAGACGTTGGGCGGTGCCATGCCCACCATCGAGGCCACGCGGTACGCCGTAAGGGGCGCTTCAGCGTTTGCCAAGGCGGCAAGAGTCCTCACCCGGTCCTCTGAACCGAACAGCCGAGCGAGTCCGGGATCCACGGGGAGCACCATGGATACATATTAGTCATTATGACTAATAATGCTAACTACGCGAAGCTGACCCGAACGGCGCGCATTCAGCGTCCGATCGGATTCCTGCGAAGGGGGTCGTCGGTGGAGGAACGACTCCGGGTGTACGAATCATTGGAAGGCTCCCCTCGGGCCCGTGCCCCGTTCCTGGCGCCACCGGCCCCCGCGTCGCCTCCCGCCGGGTCCGTCCGATCGGGCCGTCGTTCCCGGACGGTGGCGCGCGCACCGTGGGGTCCGGCCGACCGAGGGCGAGCGCCCCGGGTGGGTCACACTCCGAGCGGGCTCCGGGAGAGGACCACCGTCACCCGGTGGGGCTGGTGCTCGCCGAGGACGACGAGGAGCTTGTTGACGACGCTGCCGCCCCCGCCCAGTCCGCGCACCCGCGCGTCCTCCCGGCGGACGGCGAACTGCTGGACCCGACGAAGCCCTTCGGCAAGGTCCCGTACGACCTTCTGCGCGCCGACCACCCATATCACCCGCCCGGCCCCGTAGCCGTAGGGTCCGAGCTGGCTCCCGCTGCCCGAGGCGATGAGGACCTCCCCCTGCTCCGTGACCGCGTGGACGCTCCCGACGATGACGTCCGGGCTCGCGCCGCGGCGACGTTTCTCGTCCCGCCGCCCCTCGCGAGCGAGCCGGTCGAGCTCCGGCCGGAGCCGCCGGTAGGGAACCGGGGGCGACCCCTCCCCCACGGGTCCGATCTCCTTCAGCGTCTCGGAGGTCGCCTCCAGCACCACGTCGGACGGGCGGATGCGGCGCAGCACCGCCGCGCGCGCCGCCGGAGCGCCGTCGACGACCTCGACCTCGAGCCCGCGACGTCCGAGCGCGCGCGCCACGGCCGCCAGCCTCGCCGGGGACGCCACGGTCTCGAACCC
>JASHRQ010000136.1 GCA_030037265.1 Thermoplasmata archaeon
GGTCCGGGCTCGCGAAGGCGACCCCCTCCGGCCCGGCGCGCTGCCGGAGCCACGCCCGGAGCGACCCCGGCGCGCCCCCGCGGAGGTCGTCCGGCCCGTACACGTTCTCGAATCCCACGAACCGGGCCCCGAAGGCGTCGGAGGGGGCCCGGAGGAGGGCCGCGGCGTCGCACTGGTCGCGCACGCGGCCGTCCCGCAGCACGAGGAAGGAGTCCGCGACGGAGAACGCCAGCGACGGGTCGTGCGTCACGACGACCATCGGGATCCGGTCCGTCTCCCGGAGCTCGTGCAGGACCTGCCCCAGCTCGTAGCGCGCGACCACGTCGAGCCCCTGCCACGGCTCGTCCCACACGAGGAGGGTCGGCTCGGCGGCGAGCGCCCGGGCGATCGCCACCCGCTGCTGCTCCCCGCCGCTCAGCCGGGACGGGTACCGGTCCGCGAGGGCCGCCAGGTGGAACCGCTCGAGCAGCGCCGCCGTCCGTCGGTCCGCGTCCGGGGCGCCGCGGATCTCCATCGGGTACCGGACGTTCCGCGCGACGGTCCGCTGCGGGAACAGGCCGAGCCCCTGGGGGACGTACCCGAGGCCCCGTTCCTCCGGGAGCCACCGGGAGATGTCGACCCCGTCCCGCAGGATCCGGCCGTCCCGGGGCCTAAGGAACCCCGCGAGCGTGCGGAGCAGCGTCGTCTTGCCCGCCCCCGAGGTGCCGAGCACGGCGACGGCGGAGCCCGGGGACAGGTCGAGGCTCACGGGTCCCAGCTGGAACCGGTCGAGCGCGGTCTCCACCCGCTCGACGACCCAGTGCGTCACGGGGCGAGCTCCCCCCGCCGCCACGGCAGCCAGCCGGCGCGCTCGCCCAGGCGGACGAGCAGGAACAGCGCGAACGCCATCAGGAGGAACAGCGAGCTCACGGCCGCCGCGCCGCGCAGGTTCCCCCCCTGGAACAGGTCGTAGATGTAGATCGAGATCGTCGACGTGACCGGGCCGGTGTAGGGGCCCCCGGGCAGGACCGCGTAGGCGAGGATCAGCAGCCCCCCGATCTCGCTCACGGCGCGCGCCCAGGAGAGCAGGAGCCCCGCCCCGATCCCCCGGAGCGCCAGCGGGAAGGTCACCGTCAGGAACGCCACCGCGCTGCCGGCGCCCAGCGACCGGGCCGCCTCCAGCACCCGGGCGTCGACGGCGCGGAACGACAGCATGCTGGCGAGCACCGTGTACGGGGCGCTCACGAACACCATCACCAGCACCACCCCCCAGATCGTGTCGTAGACGGGGAACCCGACCGCCTCGCTGAACCGGTACAGCGGCGTGCCGGGGATGAACAGGAAGAACAGGCCGAGTCCGACGAGCAGATGCGGGATGACGACCGGCAGCGCGACGAACGCCTCGACCACGCCGCGGCCCGGGAACGCCCGTCGGGCGAGGAGATAGCCGAGCGGGATCCCGAACACGACCGCGGCGAGGACGGAGAGGCCCGAGGCGAGGAAGGTGAGCCACAGCACCGCCCGGACCTGGACGTTCGCGAGGGCCCCGAAGATGTCCGACGCCGGGGCGTAGGTGAACAGCGCGACGATCGGGAGCAGGAACAGCAGCAGGAGCGACGCCGAGAGGACGACCTGGAGCACGGTCCAGAGCGACCCCGCCCGCCAGCGGCGGCGAGCGGCCGGCGGCCCGCTCGCCGGCGCGGGGCTCATTACAGGAACGGACTCGCCCACGACGGCAGGGGCACCACGTCAGGGGCTAAAACCGACGGCACCGCCGACGGGTCGTTCGACCAGCCGGGGAAGATGACGTCGAACGCCCCGTTCGCGGAGAGGATCTTCGCGCCCATCGGAGAGAGGAGCAGGTGGACGAACGCGGCGCCGAGGGCCGGGTTCGGCGCGTTGGACGGCACCGTGACGGCGAACAGGACCGGGGCGGGGACCACCGACGAGTACCCGCCCGAGGACGCGTAGAGCGTCGTCGAGAGCTTCGCGTAGTCCGCGAGGGCGGTGGTGTTGTTCGCCTCCAGGCCGACGATCGGGTTCATCGCGACGTAGGCCGGGCACCCCCCGGCCGTGACGGCGAACGCGCGGTAGGTGATGAGCGCCGACACGGTCCCGCTCGTCAGCAGCTCGGTCGCGTCCGACTCGTGCTCGGGCACGGTCGTGGAGGCGTTCCCGACCGCCGGGGTCGTCGACCCGCCGGAGTAGAATGTGTTGTAGAAGATCGAGGCGCTGCCGTTGTACAGCATCCCCTGGAGCATGAGGCTGAAGATCTCGTTGTAGCCATTCGGGTCGGAGGAGGCGTTCCAGATGGCGAACGGCTTGTTGCCCGGGGTCTTCACGTCCTGGACGAGCTTCCAGGCCCAGTTGGTCGAGTTGATGCCGTCGAAGACGCTCAGCGACGGGTTGTAGCACAGTACCTCCGGCGTGGTGCCGAAGACGATCTCGTAGCTCGCGTACTTCGGCTGGAGCAACTGGGGGATGATGCGGAAGTCCGCGACCGCCGCCACGTCCGTCTTGGCGCCGGTCGACGTGATCGCGGTCGTGATGTCGAGCGAGCCCTCGTAGGTCTGCAGCGCGGCGGGCGCGGAGACGTTCGCGGTGTAGTTGACCAGCGCGGACGCGAGGGTCGGGAAGATGTGGATGAGGGTCCCGGCGCCCAGGATGGACAGCGAGTCGTTCGCCACTGCGCTCGGCTTGGCGGCCGCGGAGCCCCGGTACTCGTAGCCGGCGGCGAACCCCAGGCCGATGCCGCCGAGGGCGACCAGGATGACCACGATCACGACCACCGACTTGGAGGCCATGGCCGGCGGAGCCGTGGGCGGGGAGACCGGGGAGGGGGCCGGGGCGGACATCGATGTGGTGAAATGCCACATCGGTTAAAGGGTTGCGGTTTTGGCGTAGATCGCTACAGCGCCCGGCGCCGGTCGGCTGGCGCGTAGCGCCGGTACGCCCGGCCGACGATCGCGCTCCCGGGGACGGGGCCGAACTGGCGGCTGTCCCGGGACCCCGGTCCGTCGCCCAGGACGTACACGGAGGCGGGCGCGAGCGAGACCGGCTCGACCGCTCGCCCGGGCGGGAGCGACCCGTCGGTCTCCGGTCCCGCGACCGGCAGCGGTCCCCCGTCGCTCGGCCAGAACCGGCCGGGGCCGACCGCGGCGACGCGCTTGACGAGCCATCGGCCGGGCTGCTCCGGGTCCGCGAGCACGACGACGTCCCCGACCCGGGGGGCCTCGTCGCGATACGCCCGCCGATCGACGAGCAGCCGGTCCCCCGGGCGGAGCGTCGGCGCCATGCTCTCGTCGGCCACGACCACGTGCCGTACCGAGCGCCGCGGCCAGCGGGGTTCGGGCCGCGGGTCGGGGGACGACGCGGGCGGCGCGTCCGGCATCCTTATCCGACTCTCCGGGCTCGCGGCGCCATGCCCGGCCGCATCCGGTCCCCCGAACTCGGCAACCGACTCGTCGACGCCCTCGTCGCCCCGCGCACGGTCTACGCGCACTGCGACATTCCGTGCGGTATTTATGACCCGCACGAGGCGCAGATCGCCGCCCTGACCGTCCTCCGCATGGACCAGCTGATCGGCGAGCTCGCGATGCCGGCCATGGACGCGAAGCCGGAGGAGCGGGCGGCGTACGCGTCGAAGCTCTCCCGGTACACCGCCGTCAAGGAGCAGCACTCCGAGAAGGTGAAGCAGGAGGTCCGGGTGATCTGGGGCGACTACTTCACCCCCGACCACGTGAAGCAGTACCCCCAGGCCCACGAGGTGGTCTGGAAGATCCTGAAGCAGGCGTCGAAGACCCGCCAGGGAACGCAGCTCGCGGACGCCGAGGAGCTCGTGAAGCAGGTCCAGGCGTTCGCGGAGCTGTTCTGGCAGACGAAGGGCGCGAAGACGAGGCGCCAGCCGTCGCTGCAGAAGTCCGGCGGCGAGATCGTCTACCCCACGGCCTGAGCCCTCGCCTCCGGCCCCCGGGACGCCGTTCCCGGAGGGCCCGGAGGTCGGAGTACTCGCGGCGGAGCGGACGGTGCCCGAGGCGGTCCCGATCGACGGCCGGTCGCTCTCGCTCGAGCGGTTCGTCGCCGTCGTCCGCGGCGGGCGGCCCGCCCAGCTCGCGGCG
>JASHRQ010000137.1 GCA_030037265.1 Thermoplasmata archaeon
GGACGCCCCGCGAGCCCTCCGGCAGCGGACGACGCCGCGCCGGCCGACGAGCAGTACGCGCAGGCGTACGCCGAGGGATACGGCGAGGGGCTCCGGGAGGCGCTCCGCGAGGTGCTGTCGCACCTCTCGCGCGGGCACACCGTGGGGGAGCTCCGGGTGCTGGTCCAGAGCCGGCTCGCCCGGTGGCACGAGGACGTGGAGCTGAAGCGGAAGAGCCTGCTCGCCCCGCCGCGCCGTACCCCGTGGGGGACGATGCTCCGGCCCCCGGCCGCGCCCGCGGAGGAGCCGCTCGGGGTCGTCCGCGGGGCCGCGGTCCTGTTTCTGGAGGACCGGCCCCACCGCGCGGTGGCGTTCGTCGGCCGGGCCGCCGCGCAGTACGCCCAGGTGGTGTGCATCAGCACCCACCCGCCGTCGTTCCCGGACCCGGCGGCGAGGAAGCTCCTCCCGCTCCGGCTCGCGCTCCCCACGCCCGGGATGGGCGCCGCCGAGGGGGAGCTGGACCCGGGCGGGCTCGGCGGCCGGGTGCGCGAGGCGACGGAGGGCCCCGGCGGCGCGCTGGTCTACCTGGACGCCGTCGAGGTGATGAGCACCGAGTACTCGCTCGAGACCACGCTCAAGTTCGTCAACTGGGTCGCGGCGCAGGTCGCGCGCACGGGGGCGGCGTTCGTCGCGTGCGTCGACCCGGGGGCGCTCGAGGCGCGGGACCTCCGCCGCCTCCAGCGGTCGTTTAATATCGTGCGGTAGGAGAGGAGCGTCGCGATGGAGATCGCGTTCTTCACCGACAGCTACCTCCCCACGCGGGACGGGGTCGCGACGGTGACGAGCGCGCTCGCGCGCGAGCTCACCTTCCAGGGCCACCCCGTCACGGTGTTCACGCCGTCCCCCACGCCGGGGCCGGGCCGGGACGAGGCGGGGCCGGACGGCGTCACCGTCGTCCGCACCCGCTCGCTGCGCGTGCCGCTCTACGGCCAGTACCGGTGGGGGCTCACGCCGCTCGCCCCGCTCCTCGACCGGAACTTCCGCCGGTTCGACGTCGTGCACATCCACACCCCCGGGATGATGGGCAGTGCGGGCTTCCTCGCCGCCCGGCACTTCCGCCGGCCGCTCGTCGGCACCTTCCACACGAACGTCTGGGAGATGCGGGAGAGCTTTCCCCACACCGTTCCGCTCCGGCTGTTCTTCCGCCTCGCTCGGTGGTACGCCCTCGGGGCGTACTACCGGTGCGAGGTCACGACGGTGCCGACGGAGCCGACCCGCGACTGGATCGTCGCGCACAGCCGGAAGCGGTTCCGCCGGCCGGTCGAGGTCGTGCCGAACGGCATCGAGGTGGAGCGGTTCCACCCGGGGATCTCGGTCCCCGACTGGCGGGAGCGGTGCGCGCTCCCGGAGGCGCCGCTCGTCACCTTCCTGGGCCGGCTCACCGTCGACAAGGGGGTCCACCGGTTCCTCGACGCGCTCGCCGGGCTCGGCCCGCGGCGGGAGTTCGCCGCGATCGTCGCGGGCGACGGCCCGGAGCAGGAGCGGGTCCGCGAGCGCCTCCGGACCGACCCGCGGCTCGCCGGGCGCGTCCGGTACGTCGGCCCGGTCGTCGAGGCGGAGAAGGCGTCGCTGCTCGCCCAGACCGACCTGTTCGTGCTCCCGTCCGTCTCCGACACCTCCTCGATCGCGCTCCTCGAGGCGATGGCGTGCGGGGCGGCCTGCCTGGTGTCCGACCAGGGGGGCGCGCGCGAGCTCGTCGAGGAGGGCGTGACCGGCCGGTGCGTCCCGGTCCTCGAGCCGGGGGCGCTCGCCGAGGCCGTCGGCGAGCTGCTCGAGCAGCCGGGCGAGCGCGAGGCGATGCGACGGGCCGCGCTCGGCTACGTGCGCCGGGAGGCGTCGATCGAGCGCACCGCCACTCGGTTTATGGCCCTCTACGAGCTGCTCGCGGCGGAGCGGAGGGCCGGTGGCGCGCGTTTCGGGGGATGAGCTCCGGGCGCTCGCCCGGCGGGGCCCGACCGACAGCCGCGCGCCGGGCTCGCCGACGGCCCTCGACCGCTCGCTCGAGGAGTACCTAGCGCAGCGCCGCGGGAAGCTCACCGACTTCTCGCTGACCGTCGACGGGACGCGGTATCCGTCCTTCGCCGCCGCGCTGCTCGCCGACACGACGTTCGACCACGCCGGGATCGACCTCGCGCCGGTCGCCCCGTCGGACCCGGTCTGGGAGTTCCTGCGCCCGATCCGGCGGGTCGAGACCGACGCCGAGGGGGGCGCCACCGTCGTCCTCGCCGGCGCGGGCGGCGCGGAGCCGCACGCGATGGTGCGCTGGCTCACGCGCGACCGGTACGACCCGCGCTCGGCCGCGGAGGAGCCCGACGCGGGCCGGGCGCCCGCCGGAGGACGGGCGGAGCAGCTGTTCTCGCCGCCGGACTGGGCCGCGTTCGTGCGGCGCACCGGTATCGTGCCGTTCTCGCTCGCGATGCTCGTCTACTTCGCGGACGCCCGCGTCCGGTACGAGCTCGACCTGCTCGACGGCGCGCTCCTGCCCGACCCCCGGCACGGGCGGCTCCGGGGCGTCGCGCAGGTCGCGCGGACGCCCCGGCTGTCGTTCGCGCTCGACCAGTACGTCGCCCGCGGGGAGGTGTCGCTGTCGAACGCCCGCGCGCTCGAGATCGTCTTCGAGACGCGCGGGGTCACGCCGCTCGACCTCGCGCCGGCGTTCGGCGGCGTGACCGAGCGCGCGGCCTCGAGCCTGCGGACCCTGGCCGCGCAGGGGCTGGTCTCGCTCGACCGGCCGACGGGACGGTACGCCCCGAACGTCGAGAGCGTGGTGCCGGCCCGCGACCGCGAG
>JASHRQ010000138.1 GCA_030037265.1 Thermoplasmata archaeon
GCGCCGGGGATCGCGGTTGCGCTCGCCGAGGCCGACGGGGCCGCGGGAGGCGCGGGACCGACGCTGCGGGGCGCGTTCCTGCTGTGGGAGCTGGTGGGCCGCCTCCGCACCGGCGGCGTGGGGCTCGTGGCCGAGGTGGCGCGGGGACGGACCGGGTTCTCCGGGTTTCACCTGCAGGGACCCGTCCGCTGGGTCGGCCGGTGGACCGAGCCGGGCCCGGCGCGCTCCCCGCCCGACGGCTTCCTCTCCCGTCCGGCGGCGCTCGACGCGCTGTCCCAGGGGGCGTACGTCCCCCACCCGCGGTACCTCGAGAACCTCGCGAGCCGGTGGCGCCTCGTCGCCGACCGGTGCGGCGCGTGCGGCGCCCTCACCTTCCCCGTCCGCGGCGCCTGCCGGTCGTGCGGCGCCGCCGACGGGCTCGTCCCGTACCCGCTCCCGCGCGACGGCCTCGTCGTGGAAGCCGTGACGACCATCGGCCGCGGAGCCCAGCCGACGGAGTTCGACTCCCAGGTGGAGGCGACCGGCCCGTACGACGTCGCGATCGTCCGCGTCGCCCCGGGGATCCGCGCGACGCTCCAGCTCACGGACGGACCGGCCGGGCTCGTCGTGCCGGGCAGCCGGGTCGCGACCGTACTCCGCCGCCTCTACCCGATGGAGGGGGAGTGGCGCTACGGGCTCAAGGCGGTCGCCCTCGGCGCCGGGCGGCCGACTACGGCGACGACCCGCTCCGCCCCGCGTCCTTCCGTGCGGGCTCCCACGGCACGCCGAGCCACCCCTCGTGGACGCGGCGGGCGACGGCGGACGCGTCCTCGACCGGCACGATGAGGAGCCGCTCGGGGGGCGCCTTCCCGGTCTCGACCGCGACGCGGGTGAGCAGGCCCCGACGGAACACCGTGAGGTCGAGGGCCGACCCGGGCGGGAACCGCTCGAGCGCCTTCGGGAGGTCGGCGTACAGCGTCCGCTGGCCGTCCAGCGCGACCAGCTCGTCGCCGGGGGAGAGGCCGGCGCGTCGTCCCGGACCGTCCTCGACGACCGACCGGACGCGCGCGCGGCCCCCCGAGTCCTCCAGCTCGACGCCGAGCCAGCCGGCGACCGGCTCGTCCTCCCGGCCGGGGGCGCGGTCGAGCGGCTTCAGCCGGAGGCCGGCGTAGCCGAGGAACCGGTCGAAGTCGACCTCCGTCGTGCCGGCGACGTACCGCGCGAAGAACGGCGCGAGGTCGAGCCCCGTCGCCCGGTTCGCGACCGGGAGGAGCTCGTCCTCCTCGAGCCCCCGGTCGACCTTCCCGTACTCGGTCCAGAGCGCGCGGAAGACCGACGTCACCGATTCCCGGTTCTCGGTCCGGTGCCGGATCTCGAGGTCGAGGCAGAGCGTCACGAGGTCGCCCTTCACGTAGTAGGAGACCGACTGGTTCGGGCTCTCCTCGTACGGGCGGTACAGGTCGATCCAGGCGTCGAACGACAGCTCCTCCAGGCTCCGGACCTTCCGGCCGGGCGTCGTCGTGTACCGCAGGATCCGTCGCGCGAGCTCCTCCAGGTACTTCGGCGCCGGGAGGAGGCTGGCGCGCAGCAGGATCAGGTGGGCGAAGTAGTCCGTCGACCCTTCCATCGCCCAGAGGAGCCGGGTGTAGTTCTCCGCCGTGTAGTCGAACGGCCCCAGGACCCGGGGCCGGATCCGCTTCACGTTGTACAGGTGGAAGTACTCGTGGGCGGTGACGGAAAGGAAGCGCCGGTACGCCTCCTCCGGCCGGAACGTCGTCCGCGGGAGGGTGATGAGCGTCGAGGCCTTGTGCTCGAGCCCGCCCATCGCGCGGGGTCCGGGGTCGAGGAGGTGGTAGAAGAACGTGTAGTGCTGGAGCGGCGAGTCGCCCATGAGGCGGATCGCCGCCTCGACGGTGCGCGCGACATCCTCCTCGATGCGGTGCGCCTCGAAGTTGCCGCCGGCGCCGAACAGCAGGATCCGGTGCGGGATCCCGGCGGGGCGGACCGTGATCTCGACCGGCGTCCCCGCGTCGATCGGCTCGTCGACGAGCTCGTCGTAGTCCTTCGCCCGGAACCGGGCCGGGCTCCGCGCCACCTCGGCGAGCTCGGTGTACACCTTCCAGTGCGGCGGGGTGTGGACGACGACCTCGAGCGGCTCGCGCTCGCGTCCGTCGACGTACGGGAGGCACACCCCCGGGTTCAAGAGGAAATGCTCGTCCGTGAGGTCGACCCCGTCGTCGCTCAGCTGGTGCCCGTACACCTCGTAGCGGACGGTGACTCCGGGGACGCCCCGGGTCTCGACGCGCCAGCGGGCCTTGTCGACCTTCCGGACCGGGAGCGGCTCGCCGGAGCCGGTCACCTCCGCGCGGACGTCCCGGACGTTCCGCGCGAAGTCGCGGATGAGGTACGAGCCCGGGACCCACGACGGCAGCACCAGGTCGACCGTCGGTCCCGACACCTCCGGGATCTGGACGCGGACCTGGGCGCGGTGGTTCTTCGGATTGTCGACCCCCACGTGGTACTCTACGGGCACCGGTACTCCCCCAGGACGCGACGGCACGCGGCCGGCGCGGGGCCGTGGCGAGCCGGGTCGCTCGCTTAACCTTTCGGACGCGAACGTCGGTCCCGGCTCGCCCGGGTTCCGCGGAAGCTCAGCCGAATCCCGGGATCTCGGCCGGACCTTCCTTGCTGCGGCCCGACCCCTTGCGGTACGGCTCGGACGCGATGCCGAGATGCACCGCGAGCATGCGGAACGTCCGGACCATCTCGTCGATCGCCTGCTTCATCGCCTGCTGCTCGGCGCGCAGCTCGGCGATCTGCTGCCGGAGCGCCGCCAGCTCCACCTCCGTCGGTCCCGGGGTCTCGGGGGTCGGCACGGTACCACCGGCGCCGCGAGGCGGGTCGACCTAATATCGGACCGGCCGGGGTCCGGCGGCCCTACCGGGAGGCGCCGGGGCCGAACGGGTCGGAGGCGCGACCCTTCTCCTGGAACGGGGTCCACTCCCCGGTCTTCGCCTGGTAGTCCACGCGCTGGAGCTCGACGACGAACGTCTTCAGCAGGTCGCCCTTCCCGGGGCGGACCGAGATCGAGTAGACGTAGATCCCGAAGCCCATGAAGTCGCAGACACGACGCAGCACCTCGGGGAGGCTCTCCCGCGGCACGTTCACCTGGATCTGGGTCTGGCCGAGAAGCCCCGCGAAGTCGTCCACGTCGAACGGCATCTCGAGGCTGATGAGCGGAAGTGCAGCGGACGGCGCGGATGGGGCCGACGGACCCGCCGAGGCGTCGGGGGCGGCGGGGGCCGGCCGGGGAGTTGCCGCCGACGGGGCCACGGGAGTTGACGTAGGGGCAGGGGACGCGGCCGTGGCGGCGGCGGGCGGGGCCCGTGGGGGGACCTGCGCGGACGATACCGCGACCGGCGCGTCGACCGCCTTCGGTGGGTACCTATCTAGTACGGGAGAGGCGGCCCGGCCCACGAACCGCGGGGGGGCCGGGCGGGGAGGGCCCCGCGAGGCCGGCGGTTGCGGTTTCGCACGGGGGCGCTGGGAAGCTCGGCGAGGTCGGGCCCTGGCCGCCTTCTTGCGGGATCGCGCGCGGGTCGGCATACGGTACCGACCGGGAGGAGCCCCCGGCCCTATTAGTCCCCGCCCTCTATCGGGCCGTTCGCGCGCGATGTAGCGATGCTTACCGTGCGAATCCCCGTCACGGGACCCGGGGGGTGTAGTGGCGGGGACGACAGACGGATTAAGTAGCCTGGATGGGGTGGCCCTCCAAGCGGTTCGCCGTCGGGCGACCGTCCAGAGCAAGAGGGGAACCGATGCCGGCAAGGGTAATGCGTGAGTTCCAGGCCCCCCGCGGACTGCCCCGGAAGACCGCCTCGGTCTGCCCGGAGTGCATCAAGGTCATTCCGGCCGTCGTCCGGGAGAAGGACGGGCGGGTCGTGATGGAGAAGACCTGCCGAACCCACGGGTATTTCTGGGACATCATCTCGAACGACGTCGACTTCTACCTCCGGATGGAGGTGTACGCGCACGACGGGGTCGGCTACGAGAACCCGTACTACGACAAGTTCCGCGGCTGCCCCACGACCTGCGGGATGTGCAGCCACCACAAGTCCCACACGGGGCTCGCGCTCATCGACCTCACGAACCGGTGCAATCTCAAGTGCCCGGTCTGCTTCGCGAACGCCAACGCCGCCGGCTACGTGTTCGAGCCGACCCGCGAGCAGATCCACTTCATGCTGAAGACGCTCCGGGAGCAGAAGCCGGTCGGCACGGTCGCCGTCCAGTTCTCGGGCGGCGAGCCGACCCTCTCCCCGCTGTTCCTGGACGCCTGCAGCATGGCGCGGGACCTCGGGTTCAAGCAGGTCCAGGTCGCCACCAACGGGATCCGGTTCGCGAACGAGTCCGGCTTCGCCCAGCAGGCGCGGAACGCGGGCCTCCACACCCTGTACCTCCAGTTCGACGGGCTGGACGACGAGATCTACCGGAAGGTGCGGGGGGTCCCGCTCCTCAAGGTGAAGGCGAAGGCGATCCAGGCGGCGCGGGAGACGCACTCCTCGCCCGAGGAGCTCGCCGCGGGGAAGCCCGACAAGCCGCTCTCCGTCGTGCTCGTGCCGACGCTCGTCGGCGGGTTCAACGAGAAGGAGATCTGGCCGACGGTGAAGTTCGCGATCGACAACATCGACGTCGTCCGCGGCGTGAACTTCCAGCCGGTGGCGCTCACGGCGCGGATCCCCGACAAGGACCGGTTCCAGATGCGGTTCACGCAGTCGGACCTGGTCCGGATCCTGTGCACGGAGGGGCCGTTCGAGAAGTCGGACTTCTTCCCGGTGCCGTCGGTGGCGCCGATCTCGGAGCTCGTCTCGATCATCCACGGCGAGGAGAAGATGACGCTCACGACGCACCCCGGCTGCGGGTGCGCCACGTTCGCGTTCATCTCCCGGGACGGGCAGAAGATCACCCCGCTGCCGCGGTTCATGGACGTCGACGGCTTCTTCGAGAACGTCGAGCAGCTCATCGAGCGGTACCGGGACGCCCGGTTCGCCCGCGTCCGCGGCGCCGTCGCGGGCGCGAAGCTGCTCCACGAGGTGTCGAAGTACTTCGACTTCTCGAAGGCGCCCGAGGGGCTCAGCGAGAAGAACTGCGTGCGCGTCATCGCGGCGATCTTCACCGAGGGCAACAAGGAGGCGCTCGCGAAGTTCACCTGGCGGACGCTGTACCTCGGGAACATGCACTTCCAGGACGCGTACGACTACGATATCCAGCGCCTGATGCGCTGCGACATCCACTACGCGGTCCCGGACGGGCGCATCATCCCGTTCTGCTCGTACAACTCGGGCCCGATCTACCGGACGGAGGTCGAGAAGAAGTTCTCGATCCCGATCCCCGACTGGCAGAAGGCGAAGAGCTCGGCCGGCGCGACGCTGAAGACGATCGAGACGATGGGCGTCAACGGCGAGGTCATCGTCGACCCCGAGTACTACAAGATCAAGGCGCTGAAGCAGGCGCCCGGGATGACGAGCTAGGGCCCGCCGTCCCGCGCCGGGCCCCGGTCGGGGCCCGGGCCGACGTCGCCCCCGCCGGCGCGCTCGCTCCGTCCGGGGGGCGCATCAGCAGGGCCCCCGCCCTCCGGAGCCGGACCGCGGGCGCGACGCCGGGGGACTGCCGCGCCGACTCGAGCGTCCGGTCGATCGCCTCCCACGTCCGTTCCTCGGACCCCTGGCGCGGACGCGGGAGGGCGACGGGCGTCGGACGCCGCTCGAGCCACTGCGCCACGGCCTCGACGTGCTTGCACGTGCCGAGTCCCCGTCGCGAGAAGTCCGCGCAGCTGCACAGCGCCGGCTCGCGCTCCGGGAACCGCGGCAGGACCACCCGGTGCTCCGTCCGGTGCGTGGGGTTCCGGACGTCGAACGCTCCGAACGAAACCCCGCGGACGAGCCGGACCCCCAGCCGCTCGGAGATCGCGCGCTCCTGGCGGGCGGCGCGGAGCGCCGGGAGCTCCTCGGCACCCCCCGGCCCCTTCCCGTCCACGGCCCTCGGGCGCCCGCCGTCGGTCACGCGGGGGCCAACTCGCCGCGCGGGATAGCCTCTCACGCGCCTCGCCGCGGCGCGTCCGACCCGGCTCCGAGGGGACCGGGGGAGCCCCCGGCGATGCCTTCCCCGACGGGCGGGGGGGTCCGCCGGGATGTATAACCGACGACCTCTAAATACGGGAACACACCTCGCCCGCGCGCCATGTTCGACCGGAGAGCGCTGCTGGTGGGCGCCGTCGCGACCGTGTTGGTGCTGGGCTTCGGGCTCGCGGTGGTGCCCGAGGCGGCCGCCGGCCATTCGGCGTCCGTCACCACGGCCGCCACCGCCTCCCCGAGCGCGTCCAGTTCGAGCGCGCCCGCCCCGTCGACCACAACGCCGTCCGCGACCGGCGCCTCCTCGACGCAGGTCGCGTACGAGCAGAGCGTCCTCGCCAATGCGAAAGCCCGTGACATCCCGCAAGAAGCCCTCTCCCTCCCCGACCTTCTCGGCCACGACACGGTCTCCGGTGGCCTCGTCCAGACGAGCTACACGACGGCGCCCGCGCCGATGGGGATCGGCGACTGGGGCGTCGAGAACGTCTCCGGGACCGCGACGGCCTACACCCTCGAGACCTCGAGCTGGGAGGGGAGCCTCACGCTCAACAGCATCGACACCTTCCTGCCCGACAACGACGGCCCCGACACGTTCGGCGTGCAGCTGAACGCGGTGACGACGAACACCACCGTGCTCGGGAACTCCTCGTTCAGCTACTGGATCCAGAACGTGCTGTACTACACGCCCAGCGAGCAGACGGTGATCTTCCTCGACAACATCTGGAACTTCTCGAGCCCGACGGCGCTCCTCCCCACGAACACGCTCTACTCCTACGGCGGATACCCGTCCGGCGACTTCTACTACGACTTCGGGCCGGAGCTGTACCTTCCGCTGCCGTTCACCGCCAACCTGTACATCAACTCCAGCGTCACCGACGACGTGCAGACCGGGCTCTCCTACGTCACCGTCACCTTCGGGTTCAACCTCCTCAACTCCGACACCGGCATCTCCGAGTACTCGGGGGTCTACGACACCGTCGAGTTCAACTCGAGCGCCCCGATCGGCACCGTGCCCGCGTCGCCGTTCCTCGTGGACGGTTCCCAGCTCACCCCGACCGGCTACCTCCCGTACGACGCCGAGCTCATGATCGGCGGGCCGGGCGGCGGGACGACCACCTCGGTCTACGGGATCAGCGGCTCCGAGTCGCTGCGCTACGAGACCCCGAGCGGCGCCTACGCGAACGCGCCGAGCGCCTGGGACGTGGCGGCCGACACCGGCGAGACCTCGGAGGGGATCTCCGAGACGTGGACCCACGCGGGGACGGTTGGGCTCGCGAGCGGCCCGTCGATCCCGATGCCGTTCTGGAACGCAACGCCGGGCGGCAACCGCGGCGCGACGGAGCTCACCGGCACGCTCAGCCCCGCCAACGCGTTCCTGTTCGCGACGCCCGGCGTCGCCGGGAGCGTGGCGTCGCCCGAATGGGTGCCGACGGGGCTCTCCTCCGCCGTCGACCTGACGCTCCCGCCGGGCGACTACTCGTTCGAGGCGCTGCTGAGCGACCATGCGAGCGCGACGCGGACGGTCGACCTCGGGAGCCGGGGCGCCTCCGCCAGCTGGATCCTCGCGTACGACCCGCAGGTCGGGATCGACACGCCGCTCGTCGCCTGGGGGAACGCGGAGCTGTCCGCGATCGCGTCGGGCGGCCACGGGACCAGCGCGAGCCCGTACCTGCTCGACACGGGCCGCTCGCCGGGCGGCTACCTCAACAGCGTCTTCTCGATGTCGAACGACTACCTGTACCCGGTGTTCGTCGGCGTGATGCTCGTCGGGGTGACGGCCCACGTGGACCTCGTCGACCCGTCCAGCTTCGCCGTCCAGTATCCGGCGTCGCTCGACGCCGCGCTGGAGTCGCTCGACCTCCCGACGACGAACAACCTCCAGATCGAGGTGTACGACTCGTCGAACTTCGTGCTGTGGGGCGCCCACGACCTCACCGGCTGGTTCTTCGTGGACGACTACGGGCCGGTGGGGTACCTCCCGCTCGCGAACGTGCTGTTCTGGGGCGTCACCGACTCGCTCATCGGCGACAACACGTTCGTGAGCGAGGGGAGCTCGCTCCTCCTCATGAACGGCACCGGGAACGTCGTCTGGGGGAACGTGTTCGTGAACGGGTCCGTCAGCCCGGACATGCTGTTCGGCGAAGACCCGGTCGGGATCTGGACGTTCGAGGCCGGGGACCTCCTGTACAACAACTACGTCGACACGACGATCACCGCCTACGAGGCGGACGTGAACCTGTGGAGCGGCTACCCCCAGGTGAACCTCGAGAACTGGAACCTGTCGCACATCGAGTCCGCGCGCACGGTCTCGGTCGTCGACGGCTTCGCGCTCACGGGGAGCATCGTGGGGTCGGCGTGGGTCTGCGGGAACTTCTGGGGGAGCTACGTCCCCGGGAGCGGGCTCCCGTACAACGACTACGGGTTCATCGAGGAGGGCGGGGACTACTGCCCCTACCCGATCGTCGCCCACGCGGTCACCTTCTCGGAGCACGGGCTCGCGCCCGGCGCCAGCTGGACGGTGACGCTGAACGGGTACGCCCAGAGCTCGACCGGCTCGACGATCGTCTTCTACGAGGAGACGGGCGCCTACGCGTACTCGGTCTCGAGCTCGGACGGCCAGGCGGCCGCCCCGTCGGCGGGGACCGTGGTCGTGGGCGGCCACGGGAGCCCGACGGTCTCGGTGGCGTTCGCGTCCGAGCATTCCGGCCGCGGCGGCGGCTACGGCCACCGATTCGGGTAGCGGGACGTCGTCCCCCGGGCCGGCCCGCCCGGCCCGGCCGTTCCGCCCCACCCCCGGGCGACGGCTCGCTCAGACCGTGACGACGGCCCGGCCGACGTACCGTCCGCCCGCCATGTCGGCGAGCAGCGCCGGCGCGTCGGCGAGGGTGCCGTGCCGGTCGACGTGCGTCCGGACCCGGCCCGCCCGGTACAGGTCGAACAGCTCCGCGAACTCGTGGCTCACCCCGACGCTCGTCGGCACGAGCCGGAGGCCGCGGGAGAGGAGCGCCCACGGCGAGATCGGGATCGGCCCCTCGCGGGCGTCCGGGATGCCGACGGCGACGACGCCGCCGACGGTCCGGGTGAGCGAGGCCGCGAGCCCGTAGCCGGCGAGCGTCGGCGTGAAGACGACGGTCGCGTGGACGCCGCCCAGCTCCTGGACGCGCGCCGGGGCGGCGGCGGCCTCCACGGCCATGTCCGCGCCCAGCGACTCCACGAACCGGACGCGGTCCGCGCCGACGTCCACCCCCACGACCCGGTAGCCCATCGCCTTCGCGAGCTGGACGCCCAGGTGGCCCAGGCCGCCCGCCGCGCCGACGACGGCGACCCACTTCCCCGGGGGGATCCGGAGCTCGGTCGTCAGCCGGCGAAGCGCTCCGTACGCCGTCACGCCCGCGCAGAGCAGCGGAGCCGCCTCGTCGTCCGGGATCGACGCGGGGACGCGCACCGCGGCCCGCTCCGACACCGTCGCGTACTCCGCGTAGGTCCCGTTCACCGTCACCGAGGTGGTCCGGGTCCGGTCGCACCAGTGGGGGTAGCCGGTGAGGCACGGCTCGCAGCCGCCGCACCAGTAGTTCATCCACGGCACGCCCACGCGGTCGCCCACGGCCAGCTCGGAGACCCCGACCCCGACCGCGTCCACGACGCCGATCCCCTCGTGGCCCAGCACCGTCACGCCGCCCGACTCCATGAGCGCCCGTTCGGTCGGCCAGTCGCCCTTCCACTGGTGGACGTCGCTGTGGCAGAGCCCCGTCGCCCGGATCCGGACGCGCACGTCGCCGGGGGCCGCCTCGGGTTTCGGGATCTCCTTAAGGACGAGCGGCTTTCCCCATCCGTCGAGCGCGAGTGCCCGCATCGGGTCCCGCACCCGGGTCCGGGTATTGAATCCGCGCCCGACGGCCCCGCCGGCCGGCGCGGTCGCGCCCCCGGCTGCGCGAGGAGCGGTGGTTCCTTAAGCGACGGGCCGCGTCGACCCGGCTCGAGGTGCCGCCGCCGTGACGCCCGGACGAGGGCTGTACATCCCCGGCGGGCTGCTCGCCGGCGCCGCGCTCGCCTGGATCGCGATCGACGTCGTCGCCTTCCTCCTGAACCCGTGCGGCCTGCTGCCCCTCCCGACCGGGTCGTCCGGAACGACCCCGACCTGCTACTCGGCGGCCTCCCTGCTCACGACGCTCGACGCCCCGCTCGGCCTCCTCGTGCTCGGCGCGGGGATCCTCCTGCTCGTGTGGGGCATCCGCCGGCCGTTCCAGGAGACGCTGCCGCGCATCGCGTAGTCCCCGCGGGCACCGGGGCCCCGGGGGCCGAGCCGGCCTTTTGAGGGGAGGGGGCTCCCGCCCCGGGGGTCTCGTCCCGATGTCCGGTGCCGCGTCTTCCGAGGGCTCGCCGGGTGCCGGACCGACCCGCTACCGGTACCCGGCGGAGGTGATGGGAGGCCTCCTCCTCACGCTCGCCGGACTCGTCGGGTTCGTCCTCTCGCTCCCCTCGAGCTCGGGCTACTCCCCCGAACTCGGCTGGGCCGGAGTGAGCTTCCTCACCGCGTGGGTCGGCGGTATCCTCACGGGAAACGCGCTCCGCCCGCTGCCGCCGGGGGTCCGGCCGGCGGTCCGGGGCCAGGCCGGGGTCGGTCTGATCGGCACCGTGGCCGGCGCCCTTGCCGCCGTCGCCCTGGTCGATGCGCTGGCGCCACCCGGGGCCGCC
>JASHRQ010000021.1 GCA_030037265.1 Thermoplasmata archaeon
GGCGCGGGCCGGGGGCTCGGCGGGACCGGCCGCTCCCGCGCGGCGGCGTGGGCCCAGTCGACCCACCCCCGCGGCAGGTTCGGGAGGTGGCCCAGGAAGACGAGGAGGACGAGGAGCCCCAGGATCACCGTCGCGACGGCGAAGTGGAGCACGACCAGCCACGGCGTGAGGAGGCTCTTCACGACGAAGCCGCCCAGGAGCGCCTCGAGGAGCACGAGGCTGAACGTGTAGGAGGAGAGCCGGACGAGGGTCGGCCGGCGCTGCTCGAACACGAGCGCGAGCAGGAACAGGGTCGTCACGAAGATCGTGAGCGTCCCCGCGCTCAGCCGGTGCGACCACTCGACGGCCGCCGGCCCGACGAACGCCGGGAAGAAGTTCCCACGGCACGACGGCCAGTCCGGGCAGCCGAGCCCGGAGCCGCTCGCGATCACCTCCCCGCCGAGCAGGATCGTGGTGTAGCAGGTGACGAGCGCCGCGACGCCGGTCCAGCGGAACAGCTCGTGGCCGCGCGCGCGCCACTCCGCCTTCATGGGGTCCCCTCCGAGGCGGCCGTTGGCGTCGGGACGGGGCCCGACGGCAGCGGGGCCGGCACCGGGTGCGCCGGGCCGGTCATCGTGGACGGGAGCACGTCGCCCCACGGGTCCGCGCTCGCCGGCGCGCCGGTCCAGTAGCTGTACACCATGTTGAAGACGAAGAACAGCTGCGCGACCCCGAAGATGAACGCCCCGACGGTCGAGAGGAAGTTCAGGAACTGGAAGTTGAGCGTCGGGATGTAGGCGTAGACGCGCCGCGGCATCCCCTCCGCCCCCAGGAGGAACATCGGGAACAGGAGGAGGTTCACGCCGACGTACGACAGCAGGAAGTGGATGTGCGCGAGCGACTGGTTGTACCAGCGGCCGGTGAGGACCGGGTAGTAGAAGTAGATCGCCGCGAAGACGGCCATCAGCGTGCCGCCGAGGATGATGTAGTGGAAGTGGGCGACGACGAAGTACGTCCCGTGGTACAGGTAGTCGACCGGGATCGACGCGAGGAACACCCCGGAGAGCCCGCCGATCACGAAGCCGGTGATGAACGAGACGCAGAACCACATCGGCGTCGCCATCCAGATCCGGCCGCCCCAGAGCGTCGCGATCCAGTTGAACGTCTTCACCGCCGAGGGCACGGCGATCGCCATCGTCGAGAGCATGAAGACGAACCGGATGTTCGTCGAGATGCCGGTGACGAACATGTGGTGCTCCCAGACGGCGAACGACAGCACGGCGAAGACGCCGAGCGCGACCGCCATCGCCGCGTAGCCGAAGATGTCCTTGCGCGCGAGCTTGGGGAGGATGGTGGAGATGAGACCGAACGCCGGTAAGACGAGGATGTACACCTCCGGGTGGGCGAAGAACCAGAACATGTTCTGGTACAGCAGCGCGCCCCCGAGCGGCGTGCCGTTGACCGCCGCGAGGATGTGCGTCCCGAACAGCCGGTCCGACAGCACGAAGGTGAGCGCGATGGAGAGCGCCGGCATCGCGAACAGGATGAGGACCGAGTTCACGAAGATCGACCAGACGAACAGCGGCATGTTCCAGTACTCGACGCCCGGCGCGCGGTGCTTGATGATCGTCACGAGGAAGTTGATCGCGCCGAGCATCGACGAGGCGGACAGGATGTGGATCCCCAGGATCCACAGGTCGATCCCGTTCGGGTTCGGGGCGTACGCCTCGATGGAGAGCGGGACGTAGCCGGTCCAGCCGGCGTACGCGTTCGAGAAGATCAGGATGATCCCGGCGGGCGGGATCATCCAGAAGGCGATCGCGTTGATCCGCGGGAGCGCCATCTCCTTCGCGCCGATCATCGACGGCACGAGGAAGTTGCCGAACCCGGCGAGGACCGGCATCACGAACATGAAGATCATGAGGACCCCGTGCATCGTGAACAGGGTCGAGTAGACGTCCGGGCTGATGCCGAGGGTCGTCTCGGGGTCGAGCCCGAGCCCTTGGACGAACCCCAGGTCCGTCCGGATCAGGATCGCGTAGATCCCGCCGATGAAGAAGAAGATGAACGCCGTGATGATGTACATCCAGCCGATCTTCCGGTGGTCGGTGGTGAACAGGTACAGCTTCACCTCGCGGACGAGCCACTCCCCGTGCTGGGAGAACGCCCAGACGAGGAACGCGCCCAGCGCGACGATCACCGCGATCTCCACCTCGGCCGTCATCAGGTCGGTCATCCTCGCTTCCTCCTCATCCGGTGAGCAGCGTCGCGATGAGGTAGCCGACCGCCGCCGCGACGAGCACGACGATCAGGACCTGCATCGCCGTCGCGAGCCCGCGGTCGGTGACGGCCCCCGGGGCGGGCGGCGTCACCGATCGGCCCAACGGCCAGACCCGGTAGGTCCAGTCGACGACGTGGGCCAGGAGCGCGGCGGTGAGGAACAGGAGCGCGAGGTCGAGGCCGAACGACTGCTCGACCCCGGGTCCGACGAGCGGACCGAGCCGGATCGCGTAGACGACGAGCACCGCGATGAGCACGAGCGCGAGGACGGTGATCGCCGAGTAGACGTTCAGCACCCGGCGGCGCGCGACGAGCTCGAGGTCGACGGCGGCGGCGACGCTACTCAAACAGCGCCACCTCCCGGTGGGGGACCCCGCGGAGCCGGTCGACGCGGTACAGGATGCCGGTGATGAACAGCATCATCAGCCCGGCGACGAACGCGCCGGCGACGGCGACGGGCAGCTCGACGAGCCAGTACCCCGTCGTCGCCCACTCGTAGACGCCCCAGGCGAACCAGGCCGCCCCGCCGATCCCGGCGAGCATGAGGAGCGCGAGCACCCCCCAGAGCACCCCGGTCCGGTAGACGGGGGGGGCCGCCGGCGCGGGCTCATCCGTCACGGGGGACCCCCTCCGCCGCGCGGGCGGCGGGCGAGGCCGACGGCGCCGGGGCGACGGTCCGCGCCGCGACCGGATAGGCGCCGGGGAGCCGGTACTGCCCACCGCGCTGGAGGAGCCGACGGCGGTAGCTCGCCCGGTACCGGAGGTAGAAGAGCGGCACGACGACGAGGTTCGTCGCGAGGATCGGCCCGAGCGTCTCGGCGACGCTCGCCGGCAGGATCTGGACCCCCGGGGTGAGGCCGCCCCAGACGGTCATCACGAGGAAGAAGCCGATGAGCGAGTTGCCGATGATCACGAGCACCGGCCGGTCGCGCGGGTGCCGCCGGGGGGACCGGTCGAGGAACGGCAGGAACAGGATGAACAGCGCGAGCGCCGTCGTGGCGCCGACGGCGATCACCGGCGTGACGCCGTAGAAGTCGACGAGCTTGAACAGCCAGAGGAAGTACCAGTCCGGCTCGATCACCGGCGTCGGGGCGGCGGTGTTCCCGACGTACGTCGGGAGCTGCCACGGCCAGAGCGCGGCGATCCCGAACAGGAGCCCCAGGTACAGCAGCGCCCACTTCGTGATGTAGAAGAAGATGTGCGGCCAGAACGGGACGTGCTTCTTGTCGTCGGCCTCGGTGTAGCGCGGCCGCTGGAGCGGGTCGGAGGTCGCGGGCGGCGCGATCCCGTGCGACTCGAACAGCGCGATGTGGGCGTACAGGAGCGCCCCGATGGCGAGCGGGATCACGAGCACGTGGAGCCCGAACATCCGCGACAGGAGCCCCTGCGCCGTCCCGTCCCCGAGCAGGAACGGCGCCGTGAGCGGCCCGAGCGTCGGGAGCCGGAGCGCGAGCACGATGCCGACGTTCGTCGCGTCGTAGGAGAGGGTCGTGTACGGGAGCAGGTACCCCGTGAACCCCATCCCGAGCGTCGCGAGGAGGAGGAGCGTCCCGACCATCCAGGAGAACTCGCGCGGCTTCTTGTACACCCCCAGGTAGAACCCGCGGAAGAAGTGGACGAACGCGAGGAAGATCATCGCGTACGCGCCGTACAGGTGCGTCGACAGGAGGAGGTTCCCCATCGGCACGGTATGGATGATGTAGTACGTGCTGCACCACGCGCCGGGCGACACCGAGAGGGTCCCGAGCGCCTGGCCGCACGACGTGAGCGTCGGGTTCACGCTCGGCTGGTAGTACAGCAGCAGGAGGAGCCCCGTCACGACCTGGGTCAGGAAGGCGTTCGCGACGAACGCGCCGGTCCAGTACGACGGCTTGAACGTGAACGCCGGCTGGGGCCGGAGCGCCCACTTCGGGATCCCCGCGCGGTCCTCGACGAACCCCCAGATCTTGTTGAGGTTCCGGTTGAACCAGCGGTCGAACGCCATCCGTCGTCCCCTTCCTCACGGGCTCGGGAGGCCGAAGTGGCAGAGGATGACCGGCGTGTCCTTCGTGAGCGTCTGCGTCGCGCCGACCTCGTAGCCGCCGATGAGCGTGTTGAAGTGGCCGTTCACCGCCGGCCCGGTCTCGCCGGTGGCCCAGATCGAGTCGTCCCCGCCCTGGCTCGGGTCCTTCCACTCGAGCGTGACCTGCGGCAGCGGCAGGACCGCCGGGCCGGTCAGGTTCGCCGCCCGGTCCGTGACGTCGTAGGTCGACCCGTGGCAGCTGCAGTGGATGTAGAAGCTCAACCCCTTGAACGTCTGGGGGCAGGTGCCGGGCGGGTAGTACGAGATCGACGGGGCGATGCACCCCAGGTGCTGGCAGATCGCGCTGTACGCGACGATCGACCCCTGGGGCCCGACGCCGCCGGGGACGTTCGTCGCGCCGGGCGTTCCGGACGAGGCGGGGGCGAGGTTCAGGAAGAAGTTCGGCTCGTTGGTGAGCGGGTAGTTGAACAGGTACAGGTCCGCGGTCGCCGAGCTGTACTCCTGCATCACCTTGGTCGCAGTGAGCGGCGAGCCGTCGACGTCGATCAGCTGGACCGTGGGGTACGACTTCGCGCCGACGAGCCCGGGCTGGGCGTACTGGAGCGTGCCGCCGACCAGCCCGCCCCCGGCGGCGCCGACGACGCCGGCGATCGCGAGGAGCTTCAAGAGGTTCCGCTTCGTCTCGTCGACGTCGCCGGCCTCGGCCGACCCGGCGCCGGCGGCGCGGGCCGGGGCGAACCGTCGGATCTGCCCCATCGGGAAGTCGAGCGCGCTCGACCGGTCGGGGACGAACGGGCACGAAGGCGGGCAGTCGAGGCTCATTCGAGCGTCCTCCCGCGCGCCGGGCGGCTCTCCTCGGAGCGCGTCGGGTCCGGCTCCGTCGCCTCGCCGGGCAGCTCGGCCCGGTCGCTCCCCCGCCAGACGAGCCACGACAGCGCGACCCCGACGAGGCAGGCGAGCACCTCGACCATCGTGACCTCCTCGTCGATCGACAGCATGCTCACTCCCCCTCCCGGCGCCGCTCGAAGACCGGCGCCGAGACGACCGACCACTGCTGCGGTCCCACGCTGTTGACCCACGTCATCGACGGCGGGGGGGCCCCCGCGAGGACCGGGACCGTCGCGACGGCGACCGGCACCGCGCTCCGCCCCGCGGGCGCCTCGTCCAGCCCGAGGAGCGTGGACCGGAGCGACGGCGCGCGGCCGTCGGCGAGCGACGGGATCTCGGCGGCGCGCGACACCTCCGAGAGGAGCTCCTGCTTCAGGCGCATCGCCCTCCCGTACCACCGGCCGACCGTCCGGAGGAGCTGCGGGTTGTTCGGTCCCAGGAGGAGGAGCCCGCCCACGCCGAGCAGGATGATCCAGTCGATGTCGGAGAACAGCGCCACGCCGCCCTCACGCTCCCGCGGCGCCGCTCCGCGGCGGCGCGTCGACCGTCCGGCGCTCCCAGCGCGCCGCGAACCAGGCGCCGAGCAGGTACAGCACGATCATCGGCGCCGCGATGAGGCACATCGTGATGCCGGAGTTGTCCGGCGTGATCACCATCCCGAAGACGAGCGAGCCGACGACCGCCCCGCGCCAGTGCTTGCGCCACGTCGCGGCGCGCACGACCCCGAGCCGGGTGAGGCCATAGACGAACACCGGGAGCTCGAAGACGAGCCCGAACGCCATCGAGTACAGGAGCGAGAACGTGACGAAGTCCGTCACCCCGAGCACCGGGGCGATCCCCATCGCGTCGACGTACCGGAACAGGAGGTTGAACGTGAGCGGCGTCCAGACGCCGAACCCGAGCCCGGTCCCGATGGCGAACAGGACCGTCGCGGGGATGCCGATCTGACGGACGAGGAACCGCTCGTTGCGCCGGAGCGCCGGCACCAGGAACGCGCTCACCTCGTGGACGAGCCACGGCATCCCGAAGATCGCGGTCAGGAGGAGCCCGATCTCCATCTGGGCGACCACCGAGTCGCCGACGCCCACGTTGAGGAGCGTGACGTTGGCGGGGAGCAGCCAGGCCCGCATCGCGCGGAACACCTGCGCGCTCACGTTGTCGAACAGGTTCGGGTACGGGTAGGCGAACGGGACCGAGAGGCCGAGGACGGTGAACCGGATCGGCCGGAGCTGGAACGCGAGGGTGAAGCCGAACAGCGGCGCGAGGACGTACAGGATCCGGAGGAGCCGCCGCCGGGCCTCGCCGACGACGTCGAGGATCCGCTGCAGGCTTAGCATCCACTAGGCCCCCGCCCCCCGGTTCGTCCACCCGGCATCCGTCGACCCCACCGGACCCTCCTTCCGAAGCGCCCGGCTCAGTGGGTCGATCGGTCCGTGGGACTGGCCGAGGGGGTCGTCGACTGCTGCTGGAGCTCGCGCTCGACCTCGAGCCGGCCCTTCTTGAACTCGCCCATGGCGCGTCCCAAGCTGTGGGCCAGCTGCGGGATCTTCGACGAGCCGTAGAACAGCACCGCGACGACGACCGCGATGACCAGCCAATCATCGAGGCTATCGAACATGGTCTCGGCTCCGCCGCCTCGACCGGGGGGCGGTGGATATGGAGTGTGTAGGGAAAACCCGGGTTTCGCCGGCCGGTTCGTACGCCCACCTTAAAAGCGGGGCCGGCCGCCGCTCAGCCGGACGGGACGAGCACCATCTCGCGGCCCGCCGACACCGCCCGGTCGAGCGCGATCTCGGCGAGCGTCGAGAGCCGGTCCGCGCTCAGGCCGACCGCCCAGACCGCGGCCGCGAGCCCGTTCCGCTTCGACGCGGTCGTCGCGCGCTGGCCCAGGTCGTGGGCGGCGGAGGCGATCCGGACGCTCTCCGCGTGGGCGGCGCAGGCGCTCTCGAGCGACGGGCGCATGAGCGTGTCGACGACGGTCTTCAACCCCGCCTTGAACTCCCCCAGCAGCTGCGGGAACCCGTCGGGCGTCGGCGCGGAGTCCCCGGCGTGCCGGTTGAGCGTGGCCGCGATCTCGGCGAGCAGCCGCCCGATCTCCTCGAGCGTCTCCACCACGACGCGCCACTCCAGCAGCTGGCGCGGGTCGGGGCTCCCGATCCGCCGCGCGAGCGACCAGTCGCGGCTCGCAAGGAACAGCTGGCGGACGAGGAGCGCGAACACCTTCTCGGCCTCCTCGGTGAACGAGGCGATCCGGCGGCTCGGCGCCCGGTGGTCGACGACCCCCTCGGCCTCCTCGACGTACGCCACGAGGATCATCTTCATCCGCTGGACCAGCTGCGGCAGCCCGTACTTCGACGGGTCGATGAAGTTCTGGAGGACGACCCGGTTCGGCTCCTGGGCGACGATCGACACGCCGAGCAGCCCGCGCGCGGCGTCGAGCAGCTCCTCGACCCGGTCCGTCGGGAGCGGCAGCTCGGTCCGGATCTCCACGCTGTCGTGACCGGACCGGTAGGCGCCGACGACGAGGTGCTTCAGCACGCCGGGCTCCTCGAACCGGTGCGCCTGGATGAGGTACGGTGCGAGCGGCACGGACGACGCGTCGAGCGGGGCCGGCTTGAGGTAGAGCGTCCCGTCGTCGTTCTGGTCGAAGACGACGACGTCGCCGGGCCGGAGCCGCATCGCCTCGGCCCACGGTTTCGGCAACGTGACCGCGATCGACGAATGACCGGCCTTCAGCACGCGCCGCTCCCTCGTGGGCTGGCTCCACCCCATCGGAATCCCCCGAACCTCCTACGAGGTCCGTAGGTTCCCGAAGGCGCCCCCTCTCTTAACCCTTCCGGAAAGCTCCTACAGGTACCGTAGGTTACGCCCTCCCCCGCTCAGGGGGACCGGGGCGGCTCCTTCGGCGGCTCCGCGGGAACCTCGGGGTACCCCAGCCGCTCCGGGGGCATCTCGTGCTTCGTGCCCTCGCGCCGCCCGACGACGAACCCCAGCACGATCGCGATCACGACCAGGCTCACGATCGTCCCGGCGATGATGAACACGGGCAGCCCGGGGCCGGTGTTGGTCGAGGGGGGCGTCACCGACTCGTCCACCCCCAGGAACCCCTCCATGCCGTCGGCGAAGTGGCCCGTCTCGGTGCAGAACCACTGGTAGACGCCGATCTGCGTCGGGGCCGTGAACGAGACGACCGTCACCGCCCCCACGGCCGCGGTGATGTTGACCGCGACCAGGGGAGGATGGGTGACGAGGAACGTGCTGGTGAGGTTGCCGGAGCTGGTCGACAGCGTGTAGTTGACGAGGCTCGTGAGCGTGAAGGTGTGCGGCGTGGTCCCGAGGTTTTCGACGTCGATGGTGACGTTCTCGCCCGGGAGCACGTCCGAGATGTAGTCCGGCGTGAAGACGAACGGCGGCGTGGCGCTCGTTGTCATCTTCACCACGACGCCGGCCGCGGTATGGACCTCGAGCGGCGCGGAGGAGACCGTCGAACCCTCCTGGCCGAGGACGACGGCGAGCGGCAGCAGCAGGAGGAGGGCCGAGACGGCGGCCGCTCCCGCGAGCGTCCGGAACCGTCGGCGACGGGGTCCGTGGGGCATGTCGCGGCCGGGGACCTGAGGGGGGTTGAAACCCCCTTCGTTCGTATCCGCTCGCCGGGGGCGGCGACCGTCGGGGCGTCCTCGGTTCGTACGAGGGGAATATCTAAGGGGGGGCTTCCCCGGAGGGCGTGCCGCGCCTCCTCGCTCGCCGCGGTCTCGCCGGAGCGCGGGCCGCCGCGGCCGCCGGGCTCTGGGCGGCGGTCCCGGCGGCGGGAGAGACCGTCTTCCAGCAGGAGAGCCCGATCGTCTGGCTGATCCTCGCGATCTCGGTCGCGGGGGCGATCGTCACCTTCGCCTTCCTCGTCTACGCCCTGTGGCGGTTCCGCGACCCCGCCACCGGGGGACGCCGGTATGGTTAACAAGTACGAGATCGCCTGGACGCTCGCCGTCGTCGCCCTCCTCGCCGGGGTGGCCGCCTACTCCGCCGTGGTGCTGTACCACATCGACGCCCTGCCGGAGGACCCGGGGGAGTTCGTCGACGTTACCGGGCACCAGTGGTACTGGGAGTTCTGCTACAGCAACCTCACGGTCATCCCGGTCGCCGACCGGTCCGGCACGGACCTCTGCTTCAACTCGACCTATTCGCCCCCCGCCTACGGCAGCGGGAGCCTGGGAACGGTCTCCGGCGGGGCGCTCTGGGCCGCGCCGGGCGAGACCGTCCAGATCAACGTCACCGGAGCGGACGTGATCCACTCGTTCAACATCGACAACCTGGGGGTGCGGATCGACGCCATCCCGGGCCGGATGAACTACTTCCAGTTCACGGTCCCGGTCGTGCCGGCCGGCACCGAGTATCTCATCCAGTGCACCGAGTTCTGCGGCGCCGGCCACGGCACGATGCGCTCGTTCCTGATCGTCACGTGAACTGACGCGGAGACCGCGGGGGAGGTTCCCCCGCGGGGACCGACGGGCCCCCGGGGGCGCGGACTCCTCCCGGCTCCCGTCCGCCCCGTCGGGCTCAGGAGTGCCCGCCCGACTTCGCGGCCGGGGGCGGGAACCGCCCGACGAACGCGACGACGGCGGCCAGGATCGCGCCGATCCCGAGGACGACGGCCCCGCCGATGAGCAGCCACTCGTCCACGATCGCCGTGCTGGGGGCGGTCGGCAGGGCCGGGAGCGGGACGCCGACGTACAGGAACCCGAACATCCCGTCGGCGAAGTGGCCGGTGATCTCGCAGATGTACTCGTAGTAGCCGGGCCCGTCGATGACGAACGTCCCGTTGGTGAACGGCCCGGACGTGGCCGGGGCGTCGATGCTCACGAGCGGGGCGTGCTGCGAGAAGAAGGTCGTGTAGTTCGCCGAGCTGAGGTTGTAGTTGGGGAGCGGGGAGAGGGTGAACGTGTGGCTGAACGCCGACCCGGAGGCGAGCCCCAGCTCGACGGTGACCGAGATCGGGTACTGGAGGCTCGCCGACGCGTTCAGCTGGCTCGGCAGGAAGCGGAACGTGTCGGAGGCGTTCACGTAGAACTCGAGGTGCTGCTGGACCGGCGGGGTCACGTTCAGGAACCCGGCCATGCCGGCCTGGAACTGATACGGGACGACCGAGACGTACTCGAAGTGCCCCCCCGCCATCGACGCGTTCACCGTCAGGTTCACGACGGAGCTCGAGTTCGCCGGCATCGAGACGTTGAGGAGCGGCGGCTGGGCCTGGAAGAACGCGTCCAGCTGCTGCGGCGTCCAGTTCTTCGGGAGGACGTACGAGCCGTTCGACGAGAGCGTGAACGTGTGCGCGTAGCTCCCGTGGTTCACGAGCGTGATCGACAGGTTCTCCCCCGACAGCACCGCGATCGTCGACGGCGCGAAGGCCGGGCTGTCGTTGGTCGAGACCGTCACGTTGACCGGGGCCGCGGCCGTCGCGTCGGGGAGCAGGTGGGGCTGCCCCATCGCCTCGTACGCGCCGACCGCGGTCCCGTACGCGGCCGAGATCGGCTGCGCCGCGAGGAGGAGGAGCGCGCCGGCGACGACCAGCGCGAGCGCTCGCCGGGGGACCGTCCGGGGCCGATACATCGCGGGCGTCCCGCCGACCGAGGTGCGTTTCATATGTCCCACGTACCAATTCCGCGCGGGCCGGGTCAGAGCGCCGGTCCGCCGGACGGACGGGCCACCTCCGTCGCGGAGCCGAGCGCCGCGCGGTACCGCGCCTCCAGCCCGCGGAGCCCGCGGTCGATGTACTCCACGACGAGCGCGGTCGCGGCCGCCCAGAGCGGCGTGAACGCCTGGGCGCCGAGCCAGTTGACCGGGGCGGCCGGCTCGAGCCCGGTCTCGATCACCTGGGTGGCGACCGACATCCCTAGGGCGACGATGAGGGCGACGGAGTACAGGACCGGACGGGCGTAAGGGCGCGTCGGCGGCGGCGTCGGATCGGCCGCGGCCGGCTCCGGAGGCGCCGAAGGTGCCGGGGAGCGCCGGTACGGGTCCCGACCCCGCCGGGCGTCGACGACCATCCCCATCCGGACCACCCGCTGGACCAGGAGCGCGGCGTAGACGGCGAGGAGGACGACGATGCCGTACGCCAGCCACGAGACGATGGTGAGCACGGTCTGGTTCGCGAGCGCGGTCACCTGGCCGCCGTTGTCCGCGCCGGTGAAGACGTCCAGGAACGCGTGGAAGAACGAGGCGATCACGCCGAAGATGAGGAGGAACGCGGCGATGCTGACGGCGACGGGGCCGAACGGGAACAGGCGAGGCACGGTCCCCCGGAGCGCCCGGCCGAGGGAACGTCCCCGGGTGGCCCCGAGGACCGCGAGGCCGAGCCCGCCGGCGGCGGTCAACGCGGCCGGGACCCCGGCCGCGGCTCCGACGGGGGCGAAGAGCGACGTCGGGCCCAGCCAGAGGAGGAGCGCCCCGTCGCCGAGGAGGGTCGCGCACAGCACGGCGAGCACGAGCCCGACGGCGTCGAGGCGCGAGACCGGGGGGTCGACGGCCGGGACGGGCACCGCGGGGACGAGACGGGCCGGGTTGAAGCCGACCCGGTACGCACGGGTCCCGGGGGAGGGGGCGGGGCGCGGCCCCGGGGAGCGGGGGACGGCGGCCTACGCGTCGCCCGAGGTGGCCTTCCACTCGGGCCCCTCGAACCGTCGGATGAGCTGCGTCGTGATCTCGATGAGCGGGTGGTGCGCCGCCCGGTCGATCTCGATGTCGTCGAGGGTCGCCAGGTGGTGGTCCCGGGCCTCCCGCTCGAGCCCGATCTCCTGGCGCGCGAACTCCTCGGGCCGCGTGGACGTGAGGATGAACGCCTGGAGGTGGGTGAGCCCCATCTCCCGCGCGGCGAGCGCCCGGTGGTGGCCGTCGACGAGGATCCAGTCGTCCCCCTTCTGGACGACCAGGACCGGCTCCGCGAACCCGCGCTCGAGCTCGTACCGGCGTCCCTCGAGCTCGTCCTCGAACACCTTCCACTGCGTCGGCTTCAGCCGGTCGATCGGCACGAGCCCGCGGCGGTAGGTGAAGTCGACCCGGTACCGGTCGGCGAGCAGCTTCCGGAGGGTCTCCGCCTTGGCGGGGGAGGCGCGCTCGAAGTGGGAGCGGACGATGTCGAGGTTGGAGACGATGCCGACCAGCCGCCCCTCGTCGTCGACGATCGGGAGGTCGCGGAGCCCGAACCGGAACATGATCCGGGCGACGTCGTCCAGCCCCATGTCGGCGGTGGCGGTGTAGGTCCCCGGGTGGATGATCTCCCGGAGCCGGCGGTCCCGCTGGTCCGCGTACCGGAGCAGCTCCTTCGCGCTCACGAAGCCGACGAGCCGGCCGTCCCGGTCGACGACGGGGAGCCCGTGGTGCCGGCTCCGCGTCACGGTGTCGACGGCCTCCCCGACGGTCGCGGCGTCGGTCAGGTGCTCGACGGACAGCACCATGTAGTCGCGGACGCGGACGCTCATCGCGGGCCGCCGGGCGCCGGCGCCTCGTCCCGGAAGTACGCGCAGACGAGGTGCATCAGGAGGTGGTGGACGTCCTCCACGTGCTGCATGCTCGACGACGGGACGACGACCGGGATGTCGACCATCCCCTTGAGCCGCCCGCCGCCGATGCCGGTGAGCCCGATCGTGACCAGGTGGAGCGACCGCGCGGTCTCGACCGCGCGGAGCACGTTCGCCGAGTTGCCGCTCCCGGAGATCGCCACCACGACGTCCCCCGGCTGGGCCAGGTTCTGGAGCGGCTCCGAGAACACCCGGCTGTAGTCGGTGTCGTTCGCCCAGGCGGTGAGCGTCGGGACGTCGTCGGCGAGCGCGACGCACCGGAACCGCCGGCCCGCCCCCGCCGGGATCGTGAGCTTCGAGAGGTCGTTCACGAAGTGCGCCGCCGTCGCCGAGCTCCCGCCGTTCCCGAGGAAGAACACCATCCGCCCCGCGTCCCGCGCCGCGCGGAGCGCCGGCACGATCCGGTGCATCCCGTCCAGGAGGAACGGGTCGCGGAGCGCGACCTCGGTCTCCTCCACGTACCGCCGGACGTACTCGGCGAGGCCCGGCGCGTCGGCCGTCATCGGCGCACCACCAGGATCCGCGACCCTTCGGGGCTGATCTGCACCGGCAGCCGCTCCATCGGCGCGAGGGCCTGCGCTACTTGAGCGCTTCTCTCGGGAGGGTGGAACACCAGCACGAACCCGCCGCCGCCCGCCCCGGTCACCTTGCCCCCGATCGCCCCCGCGGCCCGCGCGCGGGCGTACGCCGCCTCGATCCGGTCGTTCGAGATCCCCGGGGAGAGGCCGCGCTTGAGCGTCCACCCCTCGTCCAGGAGCCGGCCGACCCGGGGCCAGTCCCGCGCGACGAGGGCGTCCCGGGTCTCGCCGGCGAGCGCGCGCATCCGCTCGAGGGCCGCGAGGTTCTCCTGCGTGCGCGCCCCCTGCTCCTTCAGGATCGGCTCCCCCCGGCGGCTCACGCCGGTGTAGAACAGCGAGAGGTGGCTCGCGAGCTCGGCGCGCTCCGGTGCGGAGAGCGGGATCGGGTCCACCCGGACCGTGTCGTCGGGGCGGAACTCGAGGTAGTTGACCCCGCCGAACGCCGCCGCGTAATGGTCCTGCTTCCCCAGCGACCCGCCGAGCACGTCGATCTCGATGCGGGCGGCCTCCTCGGCGAGCCGACCCGGGTCGACGACGAGCCCGCGGTGGGCGTACAGGGCGTTGAGGAGCCCCACCGTGAGGCTCGACGACGAGCCGATGCCGGTCCCCTCGCCCGGGATGTCGGCGATCGTGTGGATCTCCACCGACCGGTCGACCCCCGTGAGCCGGAGCGCCTCGCGGACGAGCTCGTGCTGGAGGTCCTCGAGCCGGTCGACGTTCTCGGTCCGCGAGTAGGCGACGCGGATCGACCGGTCGAACTTCTCGTTCACGAGGACATGGATGTACCGGTCGATCGCCGCGCTCGTGACCGCGCCGCCGCCGTGGGTGCGGTAGAACGACGGCAGGTCGGTCCCCCCGCCCGCGAACGAGATGCGGAACGGGGTCCGGGTGATGATCACGGCTCGTCGGAGAGGCGGCCGAGCGCACTTATGCGTTCGGGGCGCCCCGCTCCGCCGTCCCGGCGGCGGGCGGGGGGTTCCACCGGGCGCGCCGGCCGAAGAACCGCTGGACGTTCCCGCCGAGGTCCGTGAGCGGCAGGAGCCCGGGGAGGACCGGCGCGAACTGGACGGCGCGGCGGTCGAGCAGGATGCCGATCCCCCGGTCGTGCTCCGACCGGATCATCCGGCCGAGCGCCTGGAGCACCGCGCGCTGGGTCGGGGCGAGCACGGCATACTCCCAGCCGCGTCCGCCCGTCCGCTCGTCGAGGAACCGCCGGAGCGCCTCGCGGCGCGCCGTCGGCCGGGGGAACGGGAGGCCGACCAGCACGACCGCCTCGAGCGTCTCGTCCGGGAAGTCGATCCCCTCCGCGACCCGGCCGCCCGCGACGCCCAGGAACGCGCCCGCGCCGGGCGCCTCCTTGAACCCCTCGATGAGCCGCCACAGGTCGCTCATCGACAGCGTCCGCGCCTCGACGACCGCCCCGCGCGGCAGCTGGGCCGCGAGGCCCGCGGCGAGGATCCGGTCCATCAGCGCGAAGCTCGGGAAGAAGACGGCCGTCTTGACCGGGAGCGTCTCCAGCACCTCCGCGATGCGGTCCGCGAGCCGCTCGAGCGACGCCGGGTCCGACTGGATCTCGTCGTAGCGCGTCGTGACGCCGGGGTCGTAGTACAGGAGGCGGTGCTCCGGCGGGAACGGCGGCGGGAGCTGCACGAGCCGCGACTCCGCGGGCAGCCCCAGCGCGTCGCGGTACTCCTCGAGCGGGGCGAGCGTGCCGGACATGTGGACGGAGAGGTGGCACTCCCGGATCGACGCCGCCGGGACGGCCGCGTCGAGCGAGTAGGCGTCCAGCGCCCGCCGGGGCTCGCGGACCGCGACCTTGACGTAGTCGGGCGGCTCGAAGTCGGGCCATCCGAGGAGCGTCAGCGCGACGGTGTGGACCCAGGAGCGCGGGATCCGGCGCTCCCGGCGACGCTCCTCGCGGAGCGTCTCTCCCCACGCGGCGAGCTGCTCCAGGTACGCCGTCAGCTGGTGCGAGGTCCCCCCGAACGCCGTGAGGAGCGCGTCCTCGAGGGCGCGCGGCGGCAGGATCCCGTCCTCGTCGCCCGCGTACTGGGTGATCAGCCCCTGCATCGCCTCCCCGACGCGGTCGAAGAACGCCCCGGCGGTGAGCCCGTCGGCGAGCGCGAAGTCGCCGCGCTCGGTCACCTCCGCCCGGGCGCGCCGCACCGAATCGAACGGGAAGGCGACCGTCGTGAGGTCCCGGAGGTGGTCGGGGAGGTTGTGCGCTTCGTCGACGACGAGGTCGACGCGGTCGAGCCCGACCCCCATCCAGCCCAGGAGCGCGCTCCGGATCCGGGGGTGGAAGAAGAAGGCGTACGGGGCCGTCACGAGCCGCGCGCGGCCGGCGAGCAGCTTCGACAGCTCGTACGGGCAGAGGTTCTCCGACCGGCAGTACTCCTCGTAGCCGTGCGCCGTCGACCGCCGGTCCGCGAACCGGTCGGCGAGCGACTCGACGTCCGCCTGGAGGACCCGCGCGTAGTACGGGCAGCCGTCCAGGTCCTGGAGGTCCAGGCTCCCGCTCTCCGGCAGCTCCGGCGGGGGGGAGAGGAGCGTCCCTTCCTGGATCGACTGGCGCGTGATCCGCTTCCGGTCGCCGCACAGCTTCCCGTACTCCTCGGCCGTCGCGCCGCGCATCTCGGCGACGTTCTCGAGCAGGAGGCAGCGGCTCTGCCGGCCGGCGAGGCCGACCGCCAGGATCGGGCGTCCGGCCCGGGCGCCGATGGCGCGGGTCTCGGCGAGCACCTGGGCCTCCTGGGCGTGGGTCCGGACGAGGTACAGGACGCGGTGGCCCGCCGCCTCGGCGTGCTCGAGGAGCGGGGCGAGCACGGCGACGGTCTTCCCGCTCCCGGTGGCGGCGTCGAGGAGCAGCGGCCCGCCGCGGTGGCCGAGCGATTGGACCTCGGCGACGATCGTCTCCTGCCCCGGGCGGGGCCGGTACGGGAAGAGGGCGCTCGCGGGGGTCGGGGAGCTCGTCGGGGGCGTACGGTCACCTGCCGGTCGCGGAGAACAGTCCGGGGCGAGGGCTTGAAGCTGCGCCTCGACCGGAACGCGCCGGGGGCGGCGGGGGTCGGCGGGGGACGGCTCAGGAGGTCTTCTTGAGCTCGCTCACGACGTCGCCGATCGCCTTCTGGGCGTCCCCGTACAACAGGTGGCAGTTGTCGCGGTAGAACAGCTCGTTCTCGATCCCCGCGAACCCCTTCCCCTGGCCCCGCTTGTTGACGATGACGTTCTTCGCGCCCTCGACGTCGAGGATCGGCATCCCGAACAGCGCGCTGCCCTGGCGATGGGCCGCCGGGTTCACGACGTCGTTCGCCCCGATCACGAGCACGACGTCGGTGTTGGCGAACTCCGCGTTGATCTCGTCCCGGTCGAACAGCTTGTCGTACGACACCCCGACCTCGGCCAGGAGGACGTTCATGTGCCCGGGCATCCGGCCCGCGACGGGGTGGATCGCGAACTTCACCGGCACCCCCTTCGCCTCGAGCAAGTCGGCGAGCTCCTTCACCTTCTGCTGCGCCTGCGCGACCGCCATGCCGTAGCCGGGGGCGATGATCACCTGGTTCGCGTACGCGAGCAGCGCGGCCACGTCGGAGGCGCCGATCTCCTTGAGCTGCCCCGCGACCGGCCCCCCGGTCTCCGGAGCCGAGCCGAACGCGCCGAAGAAGACGTTCGAGATCGACCGGTTCATCGCCTTCGCCATCAGCACCGTGAGGAGCGAGCCGGCCGAGCCGACGAGGACGCCCGCGATCACCATCGCGTAGCCGGCGTCGCCCAGCGGGCCGTTCACGAGCGCGAAGCCGTCCAGCCCGACCGCCACGCCGGTGAGCGCGTTCGTGAGGCTGATGACGACCGGCATGTCGGCACCGCCGATCGGGAGCGCGAGCAGGAGGCCGTACAGGAGGAGGAGCACGAAGAACGGGAGCAGCCAGGCCGTCGACACCGCGACGACGGCGTACAGCCCGACCCCGACGCCGACGACGAGCACCGCGGAGTTGACGACCTGGCGGGCCGGGAGCACGATCGGCCGCGACGGGAGCCACCCCTGGAGCTTCGAGAACGCCACGAGGCTCGCGGCGATCGAGATCGACCCGATCACGCCCCCGGCGAGGCTGAGCCCCGCGGTCGCGCGGTCGGGGAGATGGCCGAGCAGCTCGACGGCGGCGATCGCCGCGGCGGCGCCCGCGCCCATCCCGTTGAACACCGCGACCATCTGCGGCATCGCGGTCATCTTCACGACGCGCGCCCAGTACCAGCCGCCGAGGCCGCCGACGATCACGCCGACGGCGATCAGCGCGAAGTTCGTGAGGTGGGGGCTGAAGAACGTCGCGATCACCGCGAGGAGCATCGCGACCCCGGCGTACACGATCCCCCGGCGCGCCG
Organism: Thermoplasmata archaeon; assembly: GCA_030037265.1. Taxonomy (GTDB): domain Archaea; phylum Thermoplasmatota; class Thermoplasmata; order Lutacidiplasmatales; family UBA184; genus JAKIWV01. The sequence continues at coordinate 17,700 of JASHRQ010000021.1, forward strand.
TCGACGGGGCGCTCATCGCCTGGAGGCCGAGGATGAAGACGAGGACGGCGACGACGTACACCGCGTCGATCGCGTCGCCGACGGCGAACGCGGTCACGGGGCCCCTCCCTTCGGCCGGCCCTTCGACCGGTCGAACATCGCGAGGATCCGCTCGGTGACGACGTAACCGCCGGTGACGTTCAGCGCCCCCATCACGACGGCGACGAAGCCGACCGCCTGCTCCACGGGGTCGCGCGCGAGCCCGAGGGCGACGATCCCGCCCACGAGCACGATCCCGTGGATGAAGTTCGAGCCGCTCATGAGCGGCGTGTGGAGGAGGACCGGGACCCGGCTGATCACCTCGTAGCCGGTGAACGCCGCCAGGATCGCGATGAACAGCGCCGTCCACAGGTCGGCCGCCATTCACGTCCCTCCCGCGAGGAGCTTCGCCGTCGGCGCGTGCCGCACCGTCCCGCCGGCGACCAGGAGGCTCGCCGCGAGGATCTCGTCGGCGTAGGTCGACACGAGGGTCCCGTCCGGGCCGACGAGCAGCGCGAGGAACGACTGGAGGTTCTTCGCGTACATCTGGCTCGCGTGGAACGCGAGCTGGCTCGGCAGGTTGAGCGGCCCCGCGACCGTCACCTCGTGCGCGACGACGGTCTCGCCCGGCTTCGTGAGCTCGCAGTTCCCGCCGGTCTCGGCGGCGAGGTCGACGATCACCGACCGGGGCCGCATCCGGGCGACCATCGCGTCCCGGACGAGCACCGGCGCCCGCCGCCCCGGGATCGCGGCCGTCGTGATGACGATGTCCGCGTCGGCGACCGCCGACGCGACCATCTCCGCTTCCTGCTGCTTCTCCGCGTCCGTGAGCTCCCGGGCGTACCCGCCCGTCCCCTCGGCGTTGATCGCGAGCTCGAGGAACTTCGCCCCGAGGCTGCGCACCTGCTCGCCGGCCGCCCGACGGACGTCGTACCCCTCCACCACCGCCCCGAGCCGCTTCGCGGTGGCGATCGCCATCAGCCCCGCGACGCCGGCGCCGAGCACGAGCACCTTCGCGGGACGGATCGTCCCGGCGGCCGTCGTGAGCATCGGGAGGAACTTGGGCGAGAGCTCCGCGCCGATCAGCGTCGCCCGGTACCCGGCGACGGTGGCCTGGGAGCTCAGCACGTCCATCCCCTGCGCGCGGGTGATCCGCGGCAGGAGGTCGAGCGCGAACGCGGTGAGACGCGCGTCGCGCAGTTTCGCGACGCGGTCCAGGTTCCGGCTCGGGTTGAGCAACCCGACGACGACCGTGCCCTCCGGCATCCAGCCGCACTCCTCCACCGTCGGCGGCTGGACCTTGAGGACCAGCTGCGCGGCGCCGTAGAGCGCCTTCGGCGCCTCGACGAGCTGCGCGCCGGCGGCCGCGTACTGCGCGTCCGGATATCCGGCCTCATCCCCCGCGCCCGTGCCGACGGCAACCGAGTGGCCCGCTTTGGTCAGGGCCCGGACCACGTCGGGGACGAGCGCCACCCGACGCTCGCCCGGGGCGACCTCCCGGGGCACCGCCATCCGCACCGACATGCTGCGCCGGCGCGCCCGGTGAGCGCGTGGATAAGAGGATTGCCGGACGGGACGCGTGGAGAGGCGTCTCGAGGAGGCCGGGCGTGCGGAATCGTCCGCGAGCGCGCTCCGCCCTTCGTCCCTCGGGACGGGCGGGCCCTCGTTTTGGCTGGCTAGCGCAGCTTGGCGATCAACGCCCCCGCGGAGATGGGGGCCAACGCCCCGTTCGACCTCCCGAAGGCGAAGTCGTGGGTCGCGACGAAATCGGCGGAGCCGAGGAGTCCGGTGGCCACGAGGATCGCGTCCGGGAGGCGAAGTCCAAACTGAGCTCGTACCTGCCCCGCGGCTTCCGCGACCTCCAGATCGACCGGTCGCAGGCCGAAGACATCGGCCGACCTCACATAGTCGAGGAAGACTTGCCGACCTCGCTCGTCGTCCTCCAGCCGGTAACCGACACACACCCCGGCGACGGTGATTGCGGAGAGGAGTGGAACGAAACGATGTTCGTGCGCGAGGTCCAGCGACCTCGCGCACTCCACGTGTTCGGTCGCGTGGGGGTCCTTCGCCCCGACGAGGATGCCGGTGTCAAGGACGACGACCGGGCCACTCATCCCTCAGCCTCCGCTGGAACTTCACGGCGCCGAGGGTCCAGGGCTTCTGACGACGGAAGAGCACCGCCAAGCTCTCTCTCGGGGCCTTGCGGAGAAACACCCGATCCCCCTCGGTCTCGAAGACGAGGCGGTCCCCTTCGGAGGCGCCCAACGCGTCCCGAATCTCCTTCGGAACCGTCACCTGCCCTTTCGACGTGAGCGTCGCCACGCCCACCTCCGTCATACGCGATGGTAAGGAAACCCGCGGAGTTAGGCATTACCATCGCCGGCTGGGCCCGGCGCGGAGCGAGACGACCGTGATCGACGGCGACTGTGAATAGGGCACGTCTTGAGCCGCGAGCCCCCTCGGGCCTATCGCGGGGCCGACCCGGGCGGGGGAGGTACCTTGGGACGGGGCCGTACGGAAGCGACGCCGGCGGCTCCACGATTCC